>NZ_JBFODK010000061.1:58631-224388 GCF_040908275.1 Aeromonas sp. R4-3 | reverse complement strand
TTCAGCGGCTCAATGAATTGCTGAAATAAACTGTGACAACCGAAGTTGTCTTGGTCACTTCACCAGACATTGAAAATCAACAAAATTGTTTGATGTTCGATGCTGTGAGTGCCCACACAGATTGCTTGATTCAAATTGTTAAAGAGCAGGGTCTGAAACTATAACCCTCACTGGTTTGCTTTGCAAGCCAGACCAGACGCGCACTGCGCCGTGCTGATGGAGGCGCATTATAGGGACTTGATTCTTTCTGACAAGCAAAAACTATGTGTTTTTTTGAGAAAAACGTTCAAGTGTTTAATCTGCAACCAGATCGTGCAAAATGCCATCATCAAGGGCTCATAAGAGGTCACTTCCGACTGCAACCGGGCCGATCAGGCCAGGCAGCCGACTCTATATAGAGAGGGTTCATATATAAGAGGGAGATGCACAAATAGAAAAGGGTCCTGCCGGACCCTTTCAAATGTGTGCCACTGACCAATCAGATGGAGAAGCTGGAGCCACAGCCACAGGTGGTCGAGGCGTTGGGGTTGGTCACGGTAAAGCGGGAGCCCTCCAGACCTTCGGTGTAGTCCACGCTACCCCCAACCAGATACTGCAGGCTCATAGGATCGATCACCATGGTCACGCCGCTCTTCTCGACCACGGTATCCCCGTCGTTGATCTTTTCGTCAAAGGTGAAACCGTACTGGAAACCGGAGCAGCCCCCCCCTGTGATGTAGACCCGCAACTTGAGCTCGGGATTTTCTTCTTCGGTAATCAAGGTCTTTACCTTGTTCGCCGCCGCATCCGTCATCTGGATTGGCAACGGGGCTTCTGCTACTGCACTCATTACTGACCTCACAACCATTAGATCCACAAACATGGAAACCGCGAAATTATCCAATACCCGACCATTTAGTTCAAGTATTCACCACTCTCTTACTGCACCACGGGCAAGGGGGCTGGTTGAGCCACCAGAGGCTTGAGTACCTCACTCCATTCCGCCAGCAACTCCTGGGCCGGCTGGCGCCCCTCCTTGGCGATGATGATCCTCACCCGATCCGGCACAAAGCCTGTCGGCAGTTGCCAGTTGCCTTCCAACAGCTGGAAGTAGCGCAGCGCATAGCGCCCCTCCCCGACCTTCATGCCAAGCTCACGCCCGCTGAGGATCTTGGGCTTGTCTGCCAGACTGCCTTCGACCCTGATCTGTACCTGGCCCCGAAACAGCTCCCGCTTCTTGGCGGGCTGGGTCAAGGCCAGACGATAGTGATAGCGACCCGGCACGCTGGTTTCCTGCAGGGTCAGGTTGTCGATGGTCACCCCCACCTGATCACCTGTTGGGCGCATGATCCGCTCGAAGAAGGCCAGCTGACGCTTCTGCTCCTGCACCTGGGCTTCCTGATCCTTGAGGGTCTTCTGCAACTGTTCGAAGGCCGCCTTCTGGGTCGCCAGCAAGGTATCCTTGACCCCCAGGTCCGTCTTGAGCTGACCTATGGCCTTGCTCTGCCGCTCCAGGGTCTCTTGCTGTACCGTCAGCAGACTGCTCTGGGCCAGTTCTTGCCGATTCCCGATGAAATAGCCGATGCAGGCCCCCACCGCCAGCACCACCAATACCTTCACGATTTGGGACATAGGGCCTCTTCTATTAGCACGCCATACCACGGCCTGTTTCCCTTCACTATACGCGACCTTGCCGGATTGATATGGATAAACAAGGAGTTAACTGGCAGCCACGCTGCCGTCTCCCCGCTTTTGACGCGCGGCGAGCCGTAAAGTTCGCTCCAGGATCTGGGAATAGATGGGGCGCCCTCCCAACCATTGCGCCACCAGGGTGGCCCCTATGGTGGTGATCATCATGGGCAGGATCAGCTGATAGTTGTCCGTCATCTCGGTCACCAGCACTATGCCGGTGATGGGAGCCCGCACAGTGGCGGCAAAGAGCGCCCCCATGCCGGCGATGGCGAAGGCGCCCGGCTCTATGCCCAGATCCGGGAAGGCCGCATGGAACAGGTGGCCGAAGATCACCCCGAACAGGGTGCCGAGTGCCAGAGTAGGGGCAAAGACGCCGCCGGGGGCGCCGGAACAAAAACAGATGAGGGTGGCGATCAGTCTCACCGAGAAGATGAGGAAGAGGGTCGCCATCGCATAGTCGCCCCCCACCAGGTGAGGGATCAGCTCGGTTCCCCCACCGGTCACCGAGGGGGCAAACAGCGAGAGCACGCCGAAGGTGCCTGCCACCAGCATGCCGATGGCGACGAAGCGGTGGCGTTTGTTCTGGTGCAGGGCCAGATAGCCGTCCTGACAGGCGAGCACCAGCTTGTTGAACACGAAGCCCAGCACGCCGAAACAGCCCCCCATGAAGAGGAAGAGCCAGAGCGCCTTCAGGGCCGGGGCATCGTAGTGGGGCAGGCTGATGACTGGCGCCTGCCCCTTCATGTTCTGCAGCATCAGGGTCGCCATGACGGCCGAGATCCCCACCGCCTTGATGGCGAGGAAGGAGTAACGAAACTGCGGCCGCATCTCCTCCATCACGAAGAGTATCCCCGCCAGCGGCGCATTGAAGGCGGCGGCCAGGCCCCCAGCTGCCCCCGCCGCCAGCAAGGCATGACCATGCTCCTTGGGAAGCCGGAAGATATCCGCCACCATCTTGCCGAGGTTGCCGCCAATCTGCACCGAGGGGCCCTCCCGCCCCAATACCATGCCGGAGCTCAGGGTACAGATGCCGCCGAAGAACTTGACCGGCAAGACCCGCCACCAACGCACCGGGCGCAGCTCGTCCATGGCCCCTTCTATCTCGGGAATGCCGGAGCCGCCCGCTTCCGGGGCGAAGGTATGAGTGAGGAAGTAGCCGACAAACCCCAGCAGGGCGCTGAAACCAAAGCCCAGCAGACAGAGTTGCCACCAGGGGCGGTCGGCCAGCAGCAGGACTCGCTGCTGAGCCAGCCAGTGCACACCGGATTCAAACAACCCGCAGACCAGTCCGGCCAAAACACCGACCAGGGCGGCCAGCAAGAGCACCAGCAGCGGCATCTTGTCCCGCTGGATCAGGCGCTGCAGGGCAGGTGGGCGACCTTGTGTGGTCGCCTCGCGAGGGGGGATAGCTTGTTGCACCATGGGTATTCACGCTCATCTAACGAGGGTCGGAAACACCCGGCCTCGGCTCGGCTGCCCAGCACAGGGCCTTTCTGCTATAGTCGGCCCGTTTCATTTATCACGGGTGCAGACCGGGAGTCCGGGTGGCGAGAGCGCAAAGCATACTCCTCCCACCGCAGCCTGCCGAGCCGCAATCGACCGCCTGCGCCCGGGTGACGACCAAAATCCCATTAAGGATGATCCATGTCAAAATCAGATCAGCTGTTTGAACAGGCCCGCCAGACCATTCCGGGCGGCGTCAACTCACCGGTCCGCGCCTTCAATGGGGTCGGCGGCACACCCCGCTTCATCGATCACGCCGATGGCGCCTACCTCTATGACGTGGATGGTCGGGCCTATGTAGACTACATCGGCTCCTGGGGCCCCATGCTGCTGGGTCACAACCATCCGGCCATCAAGGCCGCCGTCATCAAGGCCGTTGAGAAGGGGCTGAGCTACGGCGCCCCCACCGAGATCGAAGTGCTGATGGCCGAGAAGGTACGCCAGATAGTGCCTTCCATGGAGCAGGTGCGTATGGTCAACTCCGGCACCGAAGCCACCATGAGCGCCATCCGCCTCGCCCGTGGCTACACCGGCCGGGACAAGATCGTCAAATTCGAAGGTTGCTACCACGGCCACGCCGACTCCCTGCTGGTGAAGGCAGGTTCCGGCGCCCTGACCCTGGGCCAGCCCAACAGCCCGGGCGTACCGGCCGATTTTGCCAAACACACTCTCACCTGTGTGTTCAACGATCTGGACTCGGTGCGCGAAGCCTTCACCCAGTACGGCAGCGAGATCGCCTGCATCATAGTCGAGCCGGTGGCGGGCAACATGAACTGCATCCCGCCGGTGCCCGGCTTCCTGGAAGGGCTGCGCACCATCTGTGACGAGTTTGGCGCCCTGCTGATCCTGGACGAAGTGATGACCGGCTTCCGGGTCTCCCTGCGCGGCGCCCAGGGTTACTACAACATAGATCCCGACCTCACCACCCTCGGCAAGATCATCGGTGCCGGCATGCCGGTGGGCGCCTTCGGCGGCAAGAAGAAGGTGATGCAATACATAGCCCCGACCGGCCCCGTCTATCAGGCAGGCACCCTCTCCGGCAACCCTGTGGCCATGGCTGCGGGTCTGGCCATGCTGGACTTGCTGCTGGAGCCGGGTCTCTATGAGCAGTTGAGCGCCAAGACGGCCCGGGTGGCGGAAGGGCTGAAAGCCGCCGCTGCCAAGCATGGTATTCCGCTCGCCATCACCTATGTGGGCGGCATGTTCGGCTTCTTCTTCACCGAAGAGAGCGAGATCACCCGCTATGAACAGGTGACCCGCTGCGACATGGAACGCTTCAAGCGCTTCTACCATCTGATGCTGGAAGAGGGTGTCTATCTGGCGCCGAGCGCCTACGAGGCGGGCTTCCTGTCACTGGCCCACGGCGACAAGGAGATTGAACACACCCTGGCCGCCGCCGAGCGCAGCTTCGCCAAACTGGCGGGCTGAGCCCTGCCGGAATGAACCAAGGGCCCGTGAAGGGCCCTTTTTTGTTACCTCTGTCGTCTCGCCCTGCCAGAGCCCCCTTCTGGTGCAGACCCTTCTCTCTTCTCGCCGGTGTTTGCCACTTGCTGGTGCATCCGCCACCCCATTGGCTGTCATAAAGCTGGCCCACTATTTGCACTGCTTTATTCAGGAGCCCACTTGACCGAGGTCCATATGGCAGAGATGAGCCCCATCGATGTGCTGCGGCGCTATCAGGAGTACGAAACCGAGTTGACCCCCCTGTTGCTGGGGCTGCTCACCCTCCCCCAGGAGGCCCTCAAAGGCTATCCCTTCGTGCTGAGCGTGCAGATCCTGGGCCAGAGCCAGGCAAGAGCGGGGATCCTGCCCCCCATTCCGGCCCCGCAGGGGCAGCTGCGACTGAAGGTGCAGGGCCATGGCCGCGAGCTTGAGATCAATCTGCATCAACTGATCGCCTGGCTGATGGGGGACAGGGAGCGGCGCCGCGCCATCCCCTGGTTCAGGGCCGTCTACGTGATCCTGAGCCTGGCGCTGTTTCTCATCGTGGGAACCCTGATCTGGCATGGCCTAGAGCAGCTCTATCTGCTGCTGTGTGGCACCCAGCAGAACCGGCTCGGCGCCTTCAGCGCCATCATCTTCCTGACCCTGGCCCTAGCGGTGTTCGATCTGGGCAAGACCATACTGGAGGAGGAGGTGCTGCTGCATAAGGACATCTTCCGCCACAGCGCCATTCGCCGCACCATCACCCGCTTCATCGCCGCCATCCTGATCGCTGTCTCCATCGAGGGGCTCTTGCTGCTGTTCAAGGGATCCCTCGGCCAGAACGAACTGCTCTGGCCTGCGGTGGGGGTGATGGGCTGCGCCGTGGGATTGCTGCTGGCACTGGGGCTCTATGTCTTCCTCGGGGCCAAGGCCGAGGCCGCCCTGGTCGCCTCCAGTCAGCGGCCAGCGGCGGCCCCGCAGCAAGCGCCGCTCACCAGGCGGCATGGCAGGATCAGGCGGACCGGATAAGCCTTCGCCAGCCTCTGGCCGTCGACTAACTGGCGGCACCGGCCAGCTGAGACTCGGGCTGACGCCGCGCAGCCTGCCAGGAGGCGTACATGGTCCAGGAGGTGTAGATGACGATGAAGGCAACCAGCCATTTCAGCATCTCCATGTCCATGGACTGTACCAGCATGGCCGCCAGCACCACGCCGATGGGGCCGAAGAGTGCTACCGCCAGCACGGCCCTGGCATCGAAGGCCCCCTTGCGGATGAAGGTGCCCGCCGAGAAGACGCTGAGCACGGCGGTGGACCCCATCATGATGGGGAAGGCCGCCAGCGGGTTCATCCCCAGCAGATAGACCAGCGTCATGCAGGGGGCGAACAACCCTATGCCCACATTCATCAGCACCCCGAACAGGAAGTTGCCGAGCAGGGCTATTCCCAGCTTGTAGCCACTGAGCCCCATGGCCTCGCCGCCCAGGGGGAAGAGCCCCAGCAGCCCGGCGAAGATGAGCCCGGCCACCACCAGCAGGGAAACCGCCATCACCAGCCTGATGGTCTGGCGATCGAACGAGGCCACATGACGGGCACCCCAGGCGGCGCCCGCGGCGGCGGCGGCCATCATGCTGATGAGGGTGAGCGGATCCACCTTGACCACGCCGATGAAAATGAGGGACTGGGTCACGGTCGGCAGCACGCACTGACCGTTGAGGGTGCCCGGGAGCAGGCGATCGTCGATCAGCTTGAACTGCTTGTAGCAGGCGGTCTTGACCGCGAAGCTGCCGACCCCAAGGGTGTCGAGAAAGTTGGCGACGAAGCCGATGGCCGCCACCGGCCAGAAGGGGGTGGACTCCAGCTCGCCCCGGCGCCGCTTGTGCCACCAGGCGTGGACCAGCATGAAGATAAAGACCAGGGCGCAACCGATAAACAACAGGCGCAGAAAAGTGACTAGCATAGGGGGACCTCCAGCAACGGGCGGCGATTCTAAGGCAGCCCACAGAAAAAATCCTGGTCTGGATCACGCTTTTATCGGATGCAAACGTTTGGCCCCGTCAGTTTCTGATGGTAAAGCTCGAATGACTCTGCCAATACTTGTCGTTGAGGGCGCAAGCCCGCACTCATCGGGCGTAGTCCTGGTCATTTCGCGACGACCACAGCACCGATGGGCATAAGCAAAAGAAGGCGGTCACCCGCCTTCTTTTTATTGCCTTTCGTCACCTAGGCCGCCACGGCCTCAGGAGATCCAGCGCGGCAGCCTGGGAGCCAGGCGGTCGATCAGCCGATCCGACAATGGGGTCAGCAGCAAGGGCGGCAGGCAGATGAGGGCGAGGCAGAGGGCGCCGACATAGACGTCCGTCAGCCAGTGGGCACCGGCGAGGATGCGAGGGGCCGAGAACAGGGGCACCATCAGCACGGCGATCACGGCGACCCGGCGCGGCAGGTAACGCAGGGCAAAACCGGCGAAGATCATCAGGAACAGCGCATGATCTCCGGGGAAGCTGTCGCCGGCAGAGTCCTTGGTCGAGATGGTGCTGAGCTCGCTCAGCCGCAGCGCCCCGTCCACCATCAGGGTAGGGCTGGGACGGCTGACCGGCAGCAGGTGGCCGAGCTGATTGATCACCAGGGCCCCCAGCAACATGACGATCCCCATGGCCACCAGGCGACGGCGCGCCTCACCCTGGGCCCGGAAGAAGCAGGTGGCCAGGATCAGTCCCATGCAGCCCAGGGCGACCAGATCGAACAGGCGATTGTTGGTGATGGCCACCAGATCGGCCCAGCGGGCGGATTGGCCCAGCCAGCCATTGACCAGCTGGAAGGTGGCGAGATCCCAATGATCCCAGGGGCCATGACCCGGCAGGGCAGCCCAACTGAGGGCAATCAGGCCCCCGATCAGATAGAGAGGTATGAACTTGCTCATGCCGAGTCTTCCTTCAAAAAGCGGTGATTCTAGGTCAGCCTCCCGGTGACTTGAATCACAAAAATGTAAGAATTCATGTAACAAGTAATATCCTATTGAATCTTGTTTGAACCCGCTCTGCCACCCCCCGGATGCGGGAGCAACCAGCACCACCTTGGCGCGCCAGGGGCTTGCGGCTAGTATGAGACTCTTTTTACTCAGGATGATGGCTATGCGCAGCTACCTTCGCATGATGTTGTTTGCCCTCGGTTTGCTGGCGGGCGTGCAGATACCGGGGATCGTCGATCTCTACTACCAGCGGCTGGATGCGCGCCTGCAGCAGGCCAGCCTCAGCCTGGAACCCTTCCAGCGCACCGCGGATCAGCACTTTGGCGGCGATCTCGACGCCCTGATCGCCCATTACGGCGCCAGCCAGGATCCCGTCTTCACCCAGGATGCCACCAGCCTGCAGCAGCTGGTGAGCCAGCAGCGCCACCTGCAGCAGGAGCGCGCCTTCCAGGGTCAGCCCTGGTACCTGCAAGTCTCCCACCTGCTGTCGCAGGCGGACCCCATGCTCTGGCAGGACACCCTGCGCAACTACGGCTATGTGGTGCCCCTCAAGCAGGCCGCCATCTTCTGTGGTGTGGCGGTGGGACTGCTCGCCTCCCTGCTGGGGGATCTGCTGCTCAGCCTGCTCCTGCTGCCCTTTCGCCAGCGCCAGCCCTCCCCCCGTCACGCCCTGCGCTGATCTCCAGCCGTCTCAAACAACAGGGGCCAGCGGCCCCTGTTGTCGTTCTCCTCCCTGAAAGAGGCTACTCGAAGGGTTCGAGATAGGCCTCGATGGCCTTCTTCAGCCAGGCCAGCACCTTGCCGTGATGGGCGTTCTCCGACAGATAGACTCCGTAATCGCGCCACTGCAGGCTGAACTTGTGCTTCAGGGTCAGCAGCTCCCCCTGGCGCAGCTGGCTCTGGATCAGCGGTGAGGGCAACACAGCCCAGCCGAGGCCGTCCAGCACAGCATCCCGCATCAGTTCGAAGCTCGACAACCCTATGTGCTGACCGCCGATGGGGAGCAGGCTCTTGACCGAGAACTCGTCCACGTAGGAGAGGGTGACCTGGGTCTGATCGGTGAGATCCTGCTGCAGCACCCGCTTCAACCCCGCCAACGGGTGGCTTGGCGCCACCACCATCAAGGTGCGGATGGGGTTGAGCACCTCTATGTTGAGGCCGCTGCGCTCCTGATCCTCGGTGATGAGACCGAAGGCGGCATCCACGAACCCCTCCTCCACCAGGGAAGGCAGCTCGGGGGGCGAGGCCAGCACCAGGGAGATGCTGGTGCCGGGAAACTGGTGGCGCAGCGCCCCCAGCATCTCGCGCCAGACCGGCTCGGGGATGGCGTCATCCCGCGCCACCCTGAGCGCCACCTCGGCGCCCGAGGCGTAGTGCTCGCACTTGAGCTTGAGGCTGTTGGCCGCCTGCAGCAGTCGCCGGCAGTCGTCCAGCACCTGCTCCCCTATCTCGGTCAATCGGCTCTGGTTGGCCCCTCGTTCAAAAAGGTCGACGCCAAGCTCCACTTCCAGGGCGGCGATCGCCGTGCTGACGGCACTCCGGCTCTTGCCAAGGCGTCTGGCGGCATTGGCAATCGAACCACTGCCTGCTGATTCTACAAAGAGTTGTATCTGATAAAGCTTCATGATCGCGCTCTGGTGGCAGCTTGCTCCATCTTCACCTTACGCCGCGCCCCTCCCCCAAGGCAAACCGTCAGCGCCAGAATTATCGACGCTCAGCGATACCCGGACCTTGCCCAACCGCGGCTATCCTCTCCCTCGTCGTAGCAACAGAAGGAAACCCCATGTTATTCAGTCCCCTGCTTTTGGCCCGCCTCTTCCTGACGGGCGCCATCCTGACCGAGGTGGCAGGCACCTCCACCATGGCTCTGATCCCGGAGAGTGAGGCCGGCTGGCTCAACTACCTGCCGATGTGGCTCCTCATCGCCCTCTCCTACCTACTGCTGGCCAAGGCCGCCAAAACAATCTCCATTGGTATTGCATTCGCGCTCTGGGAAGGGCTGGGAATCGCCCTGATCACCGCCGTCTCAGTGCTGTTCCTTGGTTACGAGCTGAGTGTGCAGGAGTGGGTCGGGCTGGCGCTGGCAATAGTGGGCATTGTTATGGTGACCCTGGGGGAAACCCATGCCGAGCCGGTTGACGCCACCCCTGCCAAGGAGCTCCCATGCACCCGTTGATCATCGTCCTGAGCGCCGCCCTGCTGGATGTGGGGGCCAACATGGCCATCAACCGCTCCCTCGGTTTTCGTCACAAGGGCTGGGGCCTGCTCGGCATACTGCTGGTGCTCTGTGCCTTTACCCTGCTCAGTGAGGCGGTGAGCACAGGCAGGATAGATCTCGCCGTGGCCTATGCCACCTGGGGCGCCATCGGCATCCTGGGCACCGCCCTCGGCGGCCTGTTGCTGTTTGGGGAGCGTCTCAAGCCCGTCGGCTGGGTCGGCATCCTGATCATGGCCGTCGCCGTGGCGCTGCTGACCACGGCGTGATTAACACCTGACCCCCATGAAAAGCCGCCCGGTGTTCGCCGGGCGGCTTTTTTACGCACTCATGTTGCCGCAAAGCCCGCTCATGCCGACTCGGCATCGACCTCGTAAAGCTCCAGCGGCAGGCCGTCGGGATCTGCGAAGAAGGTGAAGCGACTGCCGGTCAGCTCGTCCACCCGCACCGGCTCCACGGCCACCCCGTGACGCTCCAGATGGGCGATGACGGGATCGAGCGCCTGCACCCGAAACGCCAGGTGCCGCAGACCGCAGGCCTCCGGCCTGGAAGGGCGCGCAGGGGGAGCGGGAAAGCTGAACAGCTCAAGCTGGCTGCCATCCGGCAGCGCCAGATCCAGCTTCCAGGAGTGGCGGGCCTCCCGCAGGGTCTCCGCCAGTATGGGCAGCCCCAGCACCTGGTGGTAGAAGTGGCGCGAGCGCTCATAGTCGCTGGCGATGATGGCCACGTGGTGAATGCCGCCGAGCAAGGGAAGTGTCATGGCAATCCTTGTAAAACGGGCAGCCAGGCTGCCCGTTCTCGTTAGTTGAAGAAGCCGCCGAACCACTGATCCAGCGCGTTGACCGGGTTGGAGACAGGGCTGGCGCAGCTCATGGGCTCCCCCAGCCCCGCCAGCTTGGCCGGCACCTGCAGGCTGCCGGGACAGTCGCTGGCGACACGGGCGCCGCTCGCGCGGGAGAAGCTGGCCCAGCTCACCCCTTCCGGCATCTTCAGCCCCAGGCTGTTGACGCCGCGCTGGCTCATGTAACCGCTGAACAGCTGCAAGGCACCGCTGGCACCGGTCAGCCCGGCGGGCTGGTTGTCATCCCGACCGACCCAGATGCTCACCAGCTCGTTGTTGTCCATACCGGCAAACCAGGAGTCCCGCAGC
This sequence comes from Aeromonas sp. R4-3, assembly GCF_040908275.1. Lineage (NCBI taxonomy): Bacteria > Pseudomonadati > Pseudomonadota > Gammaproteobacteria > Aeromonadales > Aeromonadaceae > Aeromonas > Aeromonas sp. R4-3. Next base: position 213,456 of record NZ_JBFODK010000061.1, on the reverse strand, counting down.
TCGTTGGTGGTCCCTGTCTTGGCGGCCATGGTGGCGCCGGGGAACTTGGCGCCGAGCGCCCGGGCCGTGCCCTGGCTCACCGTCTTGGTCATGGCGAACAGGGTCAGCCAGCTGGCCTGGGGATCCGTCACCCGCTTGGCGGTCTCGTCATGCTGATAGAGCTGGCTGCCATCGCTGTTTACCACGGCGCGAATGGCCGACAGCGGCTGGGTCAGCCCCTGGTTGGCGATGGGCAGGTACATCTGGTTCACCTCCATGGGCGAGAGCGCCACCGCCCCCAGCACCAGGGAAGGATAAGGCTGGATCTCCTGCTGGACCCCCAGCTTGTGCAGGGTGTCCACCACCTTGTCGAGCCCCACCTGCAGACCCAGGTTGACGGTCGGCACGTTGAGGGAGCTGGCGAGCGCCTCCATCAGCGGCACGCTCTGGCGGAACTTGCGATCGTAGTTCTGTGGCGTCCAGATCTGGCCATCCTGGCCGCGGATGCGGATCGGCTGATCCTTGAGCGGTGTGCCCAGGGTCAGGCCGTTGGAGAGACCGGTGAGATAGACAGCCGGTTTCACCAGGGAGCCTATCTGACGACGGGCATCCAGCGCACGGTTGAAGCCGGCGTAACGGGGATCCCGCCCCCCCACCATGGCGACCACCTCGCCCTTGTGCCAGTCGGAGACCACCATGGCCGCCTCCAGCTTCTTCTTGCCGCGCTGCTTCTCGATGGTGGCGAGGCCTGTCTCGACCGCCTGCTCGGCGGCGTGCTGGGCGATGGGATCCAGGCTGGTGAAGATCTTGAGGCCGGACTGCTTGAGCAGATCCGGGCCGAAGCGGTTCTGGATCTCCCGCTTGAGCAGCCCCATGAAGGCCGGGGTACGGCCGTAGCTCATCTGGCCCCGGGTGATGATGCCAAGGGGCTGCTTGCTGGCCAGCTCATACTCGGCCTGGGTCAGGCTGCCGTGCTCCATCAGCAGTTTCAGCACCAGATCCCGGCGCGCCTTGGCCCGCTCGGGGAAGCGCCAGGGATCGTAATAGGAAGGCCCCTTCACCATGCCCACCAGCAGGGCCACCTGATCGATGTCCAGCTCGTTGACCGGGATGCCGAAGTAGAAGTAGGAGGCGAGCCCGAAGCCATAGACCCCTTGCGAGAAGTTCTGCCCCAGGTAGACCTCGTTGAGGTAGGCCTCCAGGATCTCGTCCTTGCTGTAGCGGTAGTCGATGAGCACCGCCATATAGGCTTCCTGTGCCTTGCGCCACAGGCTGCGCTCCCGGGTCAGGAAGAAGTTCTTGGCGAGCTGCTGGGTGAGGGTGCTCCCCCCCTGCACTGTGCGACCCGCCAGCACATTGGCCACCATGGCACGCATGATGGCCACAGGCGAGACGCCGCCGTGCTGATAGAAATCGCGATCTTCGGTGGTCAGCAGGGTCACCAGCAGGCTGTCCGGCACCTCGGCGATGCGTACCAACAGGCGATCCTCCCTGTCCTCGGTGTTGAGGCGGTCCAGCAACACGGGGTCCATCTGGGCATAGCCTAGCTGACGCTGGTTCTCCAGAGACAGGATCCCCTCCAGCCGCGCACCGTTGAAGGTGAGACGCAGGCCACGGGCGCCGTCGGCGCCGTCATGGAACTCGAACGGACGGCGTACCAGCTCGATGCGATTGCCGTTGACCGCGTACTCCCCCGGGGTGTGGGGCTGACGCACCTGCTTGTAGCTCAGCATGTTGAGCTCGCGCAGCATCTGGGTCTGGGATAGACGCTGGCTGGGGTAGAGCTCCAGCGGGCGGCTATAGACCATCACGGGCAACTGCCACTTCTCGCCGTCGAAGCGCTCGCGCACCTTGGTATCCAGATAGATACCAAAGACCACCATAAAGGCCGCCACCACCAGGGAGAGCTTGAAGCCAAGCCAGAACAGCTTGCGCCAGATGGTGCGTTTGGGAGCTGCCTTCTTGGGAGGGCTCTTGCGTCGTTGGGTTGCCATAAATCCTCTTTGCTTTCCTTTCTACTTGTTATGCCGCATTCGCGAACGTCCGATCTGGCTTAACCAATCGAACCTGGATCCTGGGTTTCATTTCGCCAGACATTCGCCAGACAAATGGATGCCAACCCCTCATCCCCAACCCTTCTCCCATGCCTTTGAAAAAGGGAGAGGAGAAGGGAGCAAACACCAAGCTCGATCGGTTCCCTCTCCCTCTGGGAGAGGGCCAGGGCCGTCTGCTGGAGTTGGGCTTAGCTAGGCTCAGCACCAACCTAGATCCCCATCTTCTTCTTGGTGACCTTGGTCGGCATGGCCTCCAGGGGGTTGTCCGGCCAGTAGTGGCGGGGATAGCGCCCCTTCATCTCTTTCTTCACCTGCTCGTAGGATCCCGCCCAGAAGGCGGCGAGATCGGCGGTGATCTGCAGCGGTCGCTGGGCCGGAGAGAGCAGCTCCACCACCAGGGGCACCCGGCCATCGGCCACGCAGGGAGTCGTGCCCTGCCCGAACATCTCCTGAATGCGCACCGGGATCACCGGGGCCTGCCCCGGCTGATAGCGGATCCGCACCCGGCTGCCGGTCGGCGCGCTGAAGTGGCTCGGCAGCGCCTCGTCCAGCCGTTTTGGCAAGGGCCAGGGCAGGGACTGGCGCAGCAGATCGGAGAGGTTGATCCTCTTGAGCTGCTCCAGCCGGGTCATGCCGCTCAGGGCAGGCAAGAGCCACTCCTCCAGCCGGGCCAGCAGACTCTCGTCGTCCATGGCGGGCCAGCCCTCGTCGGGCAACCAGTCGCGGGCGCAGCGCAATCGGGCCAGCAAGCCTTCACTGCCCTCGTCCCAGGGCAGCACATGCAGCCCCTTGCGACGAATGCCCTGCAACAGGCAGCGCCCCTTCTGTTCGTCGGAGAGATCCGTCAGCGGTCGCTGGCCGAGCACCAGTTCGCCGATCACCTGCTGGCGCTCGGCGCGGACCCGCTCTTCCCGCTCGTCCCAGTCGAACCACTGGCGCTCGCTCACCAGCTCCGGCAGCTGGCGCACCAGCTCGTCCAGCGCCACCGGCTCGGCGATGAAGATGCGGCTGCCGCGATCGTTCTGCCCCATCTCTATGGCGATCAGGGCCCCTTGTCCCTGACATGGGTGACCTTCTACCAGATCGCAGCCGATCCCACCACTGAGTTGATAGCGGCTGCCACTGCGCAGCTTGCCGATCCGATCCGGCCAGGCGAGGGCGCACAGCAGCCCCAGCCACTGACCCTGGGCGGTCGCGGGCCTTGCGCCAAGGCGCTCGAACCAGCGGGCGGCCCCCTGACGCAGGGCCCCCAGACGACGATGGAAGAGCACGGAAAGGCGCTCGGATCCTCGCAGATCTTCTTCCAGCAACGCCACCAGGAAAGCCCCATCGGCGACAATCCCTGTCAGACCCTCGGCCTCCAGCTCCCGGGCCCGCAACAACATGCGCGCCAGACGGGGATGAGTGCCGAAGGCGGCCATGGTGCGGCCGGCCGGGGTGAGTTGTTGCTCACCCTCCGCCTTCATGGCCCCCAGGGCCACCAGCAGGCGCCGGGCGCTCGCCACCGCAGCCGCAGGCGGCATGTCGAGCAGCGGCAGGCTCTCCACCCTGGCGCCCCACTGGGCGGCGTCCAGCAGCAGACCGGTCAGCTCCTGGGTGAGGATGTCCGGCGGGCTCTGCTCGGCGAGGCGCTCCTGCACTTCGCTGCTCCAGAGCCGGTAGCAGACCCCGGGGCCGAGACGGCCGGCACGGCCTGCCCGCTGGGTGGCGGAGGCCCTGGCAATCTGACGGGTCTCCAGCCGGGTGACGCCGCTTCTCAGATCGAAGGTGGCGCGCCGCTCCAGCCCGCTGTCGATGACCACGGAGACCCCCTCTATGGTGAGGGAGGTCTCCGCCACATTGGTGGTGAGCACCAGCTTGCGACTCCCCGCCGGGGCAGGTTCTATGGCCGCCTGCTGGGCCGCCATGTCGAGGCGACCGTAGAGGGGGGCAAGGCGCACGTCATCCGGCAGGCGCCCCTCCAGCCACTGGGCGAGTCGCTCTATCTCCCCCTGTCCAGGCAGGAACACCAGGGCACTGCCCCCGTGGGCCGCCAGCGCCTCCAGCACCACGGCGCCCACCTGGGGCTCCAACCACTGCTGGCGATTGGCGGGGCGGTAGTGGTAGTCGATGGGAAAGCCGCGCCCCTCGGAGCGGATCACAGGGGCGTCTGGCAACAGGGCCTCCAGCGCCATGCCCTCCAGGGTGGCGGACATAATGAGCAGCTTGAGATCCTCCCTCAACCCCTGCTGGCTCTCGATGGCGAAGGCCAGGGCGGTATCGGCATGCAGGCTTCGCTCGTGGAATTCGTCGAAGATCACCAGGGAGACGCCGGTCAGCTCGGGGTCTTGCTGCAACATCCGGGTCAGCACCCCCTCGGTCACTATCTCGAGCCGGGTCACGGCACTGGTGCGACTCATCCCTCGCACTCGCAGCCCGATGCGCTCCCCCACCTTCTCCCCGAGCTGGCGCGCCAAGAAGCCCGCTATGTTGCGGGCCGCGAGGCGGCGGGGCTCCAGCATGATGATGCGGCCGGGCAGCCGGTTTAGGCGCACCAGCTCCAGGGGCAGCAGGGTCGACTTGCCCGCCCCCGGGGGGGCCTGCAGTATCACGCTGGCGTGGCTGTCGATGGCATCAAACAGCTCGGGCAGCACAGAGACGATGGGGAGTTGGGACAAAACGGCGAAGACCTTCTGTGATGATCAGGAAAACGGCGCCCATTCTGCCACAGCCAGCCGCCCACCGTCAGCAGCCGTGCCGGATGTACCCAACCGGTTGGGGCAGACCCGGGGAGCACTCAGCCCGCCCGGACAAGCGCGAGACGCGACCAGGAGACATCCGCAGACGAGCTGCCATAGAATGGCCCTTTCATGTGAGTACCACGAGGACCGACGCTGCGCATGCCCAGACTCTTCTTTGCCCTGCCCCTGCACCAGCTTGCCCCCGCCCTGATCGACTGGCGCGAACGGCGCCCCTGGCCCGGCCTGCCGGTGCCCGAGCGCAATCTGCATTTGACCCTGGCCTTTCTCGGTGAGGCCGACGAGGCCACTCGGGACAGGCTGATCGCCGCCGCCGCACAGCAGCGCTGCCCCCCTTTCAGCGTCCATCTGGATCAGACCGGCTGGTTTCAGCGTGCCAGGGCTGCCTGGGTGGGGCCCAGCGAGTGGCCAAACGAGCTGAACGTGCTGGCCAGGGCCCTGCGTCGCCACGGCGAGAAGCTGGGGCTTGGTAACGGGGAACAGGGCTACCGCCCCCATGTCACCCTGTCGCGCAAGGCCGGCGAGGCCCCGGAGGCGCTGCCCGCCCCCGATCTTGTGCTGCAGGCGGACAGCTTCTGCCTCTACCACTCCGTCAGCACCCCGCAGGGGGTCAGCTATGAACCCATCGCCTGCTGGCCCCTGCGTGCCCGCATCAAAGAGACCAACAGCGAGGAGCTGACCCCATGATCTTCGATCCCCCTTTGCAATCCGGTCTGCTCATCGCCCGCTACAAGCGCTTCCTCACCGATGTGCAGCTGGCCGATGGTGAGACCATCACCATCCACTGCGCCAATACCGGCGCCATGACGGGTTGTGCCGATCCGGGCACCCGGGTCTGGTACTCCACCTCGAACAACCCCAAGCGCAAGCTGGCCCACAGCTGGGAGATAGCCGAGAGCCCGGCGGGCCACTTCATCTGCGTCAACACGGCGCGGGCCAACCAGATCGCCCGGGAGCTCATCGAGCAAGGGGCGCTGGCGCCGCTGGCGGGTTATGCCAGGCTGCGCACCGAGGTGAAATACGGGGAGGAGAACAGCCGCATCGACCTGTTGCTGGAAGACGATCACAGGCCGAGTTGTTACATAGAGGTGAAATCCGTCACCCTGCTCGACGAGCGGGAACAAGCGGGCATGGGCTACTTTCCCGATGCGGTCACCGCCCGTGGCGCCAAGCACTTGCGTGAATTGATGGCCATGAAGGCGGCAGGGCACAGAGCCGTGCTGCTGTTCATGGTTTTGCACTCCGGCATCGCGAGAATGCGCCCTGCAGCCCATATAGATCCGCACTATAGTCAGCTTGTTGAGCAGGCGATGGCGGCAGGGGTTGAAATTTTATGCTATCGCCCCCATGTTGGGGTGCAGGGCATGGTGGCTCAAGATTTTATTCCATTTGAATCTGACCATCTGCTACCCGAGGGCTGAGAATAAATGCTGGAGTGGGTAACATTATTGACAAGGCTTGTTTGCCTCCCGTTGACCCTTCTGCTATAGATACCGCCCTCAATTTATGGATGGCACGGGTAGCGTGCTGAATTAGGAGACAGGGCATGCCAACAGGCGAAAACAGGAAATCTCTGGGCCCCCTGGCCATTGCGGGTGTAGAGCCTTACCAGGTAAAAGCCGGTGAGGAGTACATGAATGACCAACAAAAGGTACATTTTCGCAAGATCCTGGGAGCCTGGCGCAACCAACTGATGCAGGAAGTTGACCGCACCGTCGACCACATGAAGGATGAGGCTGCAAACTTCCCGGATCCGGTCGATCGCGCCGCGCAGGAAGAAGAGTTCGCACTCGAACTGCGCACCCGCGACCGTGAACGCAAGCTGATCAAGAAGATCGAAAAGACCTTGCTGCTGCTCGAAGAAGACGACTTTGGTTACTGCGAACATTGCGGTATCGAAATCGGTATTCGTCGTCTGGAAGCCCGTCCGACAGCCGACCTCTGTGTCGACTGCAAGACGCTGGCTGAAATCAAGGAAAAACAGATGGCTGGCTGATGCCGCCCATCGACATGGACAAAAAAAGGGAGCTCGCAGGCTCCCTTTTTTATTGAGCTTTTCCCACGACCATCCCAGAATGCAGCCTCAATGCATCGTCTACCCGAATTCCCATGGCCATGACTCCCTCCTCCCCTGTTCGACCCCATGTCGGTCGCTTCGCCCCCTCCCCGTCCGGTCCGCTCCACTTCGGCTCCCTGGTCGCCGCCCTTGGCAGCTTCTTGCAGGCGAGATCGCTGCAGGGGCGCTGGCTGGTGCGCATCGAGGACATAGATCCGCCGCGGGAGATGGCCGGGGCCAGCGGGCTCATCCTCCAGACCCTGGAGGCCCATGGCCTCGGCTGGGATGAGGAGGTGATGTATCAGAGCGCGCGCCACGGCCGTTATGACGAGATCATCGACCAGCTCTATCGGGCCGGGGATCTCTACTGGTGCCGCTGCACCCGGCGCGAGATCATGGCGGCGGGCGGCTTCTACAACGGCCACTGCCGCACCCTGGGGCTGACGGCAGAGGGCTGCGCCGCCCGCCTGCGCCAGCATAATCCCGTCTACCACTTCGAGGATGAGTTGCAGGGCCATATTGCGGTGCCTGCGGCGCTCGCCGAGGAGGACTTCATCGTGCGCCGCCGGGATGGCCTCTATGCCTACAACCTGGCGGTGGTGGTGGATGACATGGACAGCGGCATCACAGAGATAGTGCGCGGCGCCGATCTGCTGGAGCCCACTGTGCGCCAGATTGCCCTCTACCAGACCCTGGGGGCTGACGTCCCCGCCTGGGTGCACCTGCCGCTGGCAGTGCTGGCGGATGGCAACAAGCTGTCGAAGCAGAACCATGCGCCGGCGCTGGCACATGATGACGTCAGGCCCGCCCTGTGGCAGGCCCTCGCGTTCCTCGGCCAGTGCCCGCCGCCTTGCCTGAGAGAGAATACCGTCGACGAGATCATCGCCTGGGGCATTGCCCACTGGCAGCTGGCGCGGGTCCCCCGCCAGCAGAAGATAGTGCTGGGGGCCAGATAAGCAGGCCCCCGGAGCAAAAGCTGGCCGCCGCGCTTCTCATTTGAGCAGGCCAGAACCCGGGGAACTGAAAGCGTCGTTCCTTGTACGACCTGGCCCGAATCGGGGAAGCAGACCGCAGCGTTTCTCATTTGGTCGGGCCTGAGCTATGATAGGCCGCTATTTTTTGGCCTCCCGTCAATTTGAAGTCATGAAGAGGTGTACCATTTTTTCCCAGATCGCAAACTTTTGCCGCAAGGTGCTCGGCAAGGAAGACGGCGAGCAGTCGATGGAGTCTCCCATTCCAGCCCGTGTCGCCGGTCAACGCCGAACCTTGAGCCGTGACCAGCACCCCATCTCGCGCAAAGAGATCAGCGAGAATGCGCTCAAGGTGCTGTACCGCCTGAACAAGGGGGGCTACGAAGCCTACCTGGTGGGTGGTGGCGTCCGGGATATTCTGCTCGGGAGAACGCCAAAGGATTTCGACATCGCCACCGATGCCACGCCAGAGCAGATCAAGGCGTTGTTCAGCAACTGCCGCCTGATCGGCCGTCGTTTCCGCCTGGCCCACATCGTCTTTGGTCGTGACGTGATCGAAGTGGCTACCTTCCGTGGTCACCACCATCAGGTCAATACCAGCAAGCACGTGTCGGCCCAGTCTGATGAAGGCATGCTGCTGCGCGACAACGTCTACGGCACCATAGAAGAGGATGCCGAGCGCCGTGACTTTACCGTCAACGCCCTCTACTACAGCGCCAAGGATTTCACCCTGCACGACTTCGAGGGTGGCATCGAGGATCTTGCCGAGCGCAAGCTGGAGCTGATCGGTGACCCCGAGACCCGCTACCGGGAAGATCCGGTGCGCATGCTGCGCGCCGTGCGCTTCGCCGCCAAGCTGGAGATGACCATAAGCCCGCGCACCGCCGCCCCCATCCGGGAACTGGCGCCGCTGCTGCAGGACATTCCGGCCGCCCGTCTGTTCGAGGAGACCCTCAAGCTGTTCCTGGCCGGTGACGGTCTCGCCACCTACAAGCTGCTGCGCGAATACGGGCTGTTCCAGCCCCTGTTCCCCCAGGTCGCCGCCCTGTTTACGCCCAACGGCAACTCGCCCTACGAGCAGTTCATCGAACTGGCGTTGATGGACACCGATACCCGGGTCCGTGAAGACAAGCGTGTCACCCCTGCCTTCCTCTATGCCACCCTGCTGTGGGGCGCCGTCGAGGCCCGTGCCCGGGTGCTGGAAAACGAGAGCGGCCTACCCTGGCACGACGCCTTCATGCTGGCCATCAACGAGGTGCTGGATGCCCAGGTGCGGATCATCGCCGTGCCGCGCCGCTTCACCACGGACGTACGTGACATCTGGGCCCTGCAACAGCGCCTGACCCGTCGTCAGGGTCGTCACCCCGAGCGCGCCATGGAGCATCCGAAGTTCCGTGCAGCCTTTGACTTCCTGCTGCTGCGCAACCGGGTCGAGCGCGGCCTCGGCGAGCTGGCCAGCTGGTGGGAGCGCTATGTGGCCTCCAACCCGGATGTGCGTCCGCAACTGCAACGGGAAGCGACCCGCCGCCCGGCGAGCGGTGAGCGTGCCCCGGCGGCCGAGTCGCGCGGAGACGACGAGAAACGCAGCAGCAACAGCCGCAACCGCCGCCGCCCCCGTCGTCGCAAGCCGAAAGCGGCAGAATAAAGGCCACCCGATGATCGAGGTCTTCGTTGCCATCGGATCCAACCTGGGCAATCCCGTCGCCCAGGCCAGACAGGCCGTCGCCGCCCTGGGCAGGCTGCCGGAATCCGAATTGCAACAGGCCTCGCAGCTTTACGGCAGCCGCCCCATGGGCCCTGCGGATCAGCCGGACTACGTCAATGCCGTGGTGCGGCTTCATACCCGGCTAGGCCCTCTGGCTTTGCTGGATCAACTGCAGAAAATCGAGCGGGAACAGGGACGTGTGCGCAAGGACGAGCGTTGGGGTCCAAGAACCCTGGATCTGGATCTGCTGCTGTACGGCGAGCAAGTCATCCAGCATGAACGCCTGATCGTTCCCCACTACGGCATGAAGGAGCGGGAGTTCGTCCTGCTGCCCCTTGCCGAAATCGCCCCCGCCCTGGTGCTGCCCTGCGGCACCCCGCTCACCGAACTGGTTGCCCGCTGCCCGCGCAATGGTCTCGAGATCCTTGCCGCCCCACGGGTGAGTAGACGAGTAGGAGCAACGTAATGAGCAAGATCACCATCACCGACCTGCAGAAGATGAAGCAGGACGGACAAAAAATCACCGCTATCACCGCCTATGACGCCACCTTCGCCAAGCTGTTCGACGACGAAGGCGCCCAGGTGCTGCTCATCGGTGATTCCCTCGGCATGGTGCTGCAGGGAGGGGACGACACCCTGGCCGTCAGCATGGATGAGATGGTCTATCACACCCGCTGCGTGGTGCGTGGCACCAGCAAGGCGCTGGTCATCACGGATATGCCGTTCATGAGCTACGCCACTCCCGAGCAGACCTACCAGAACGCCGCCCGGCTGATGGCCGCCGGCGCCCGCATGGTGAAGATGGAAGGGGGCGACTGGTTGTGCGAGAGCATTCGCCACCTGACCCGCAACGGCGTGCCTGTCTGCGGTCACCTGGGGCTGACCCCGCAATCCGTCCACGTGTTTGGCGGCTTCAAGGTGCAGGGGCGCGACGAGTTCCACGCCCAGGAGATCTACCGTCAGGCCCTGGAGCTGCAAGCGGCCGGTATCCAGCTGCTGGTGCTCGAATGCGTGCCGGTCGCCCTGGCCGAGCGCATCAGCAAGGCGCTGCGCATCCCGGTGATCGGCATAGGCGCGGGCCCGGCCACCGATGGCCAGATCCTGGTGATGCACGACGCCTTTGGCATCACCTCCGGCTATGTGCCCAAGTTCACCAAGAACTTCCTGGCCGAGACGGGTGACATGCGCGCCGCCATCCGCCTCTATGTGAAGCAAGTCAGCGAGGGCACCTTCCCCGGTCCCGAGCACTGCTTCAACTGATCCAGGCCTCATGAACCGAAACGGGGGCTAAGCCCCCGTTTCGCATCCCTCTCTGGCCCTTTCAATCCCTGTTTCTTTGTTCTATCCGAAGGTGAACTGTTGGTGATGTTGCTCGTGAACTATCCCGTGCCATCCACGCTGGCCCTTTCAATCCCTGTTTCTTTGACCTATCCGAAGGTGAACTGTTGATGTTGGTTGTGAACAATCCTGCCGCTCTGCGTGAACAGATCGGCCAATGGCGCCGCGAAGGCCGCGCCATCGCATTCGTGCCCACCATGGGCAATCTGCACCAGGGCCATCTCACCCTGGTCGATGAGGCCCGCAGCCGCGGCGACAAGGTGGTGGTCAGCATCTTCGTGAACCCCTTGCAGTTCGACAAGGCCGAGGATCTCGCCAACTATCCCCGTACCCTGGAGCAGGACTGCGCCGCCCTGCAGGCCGCCGGCGTGGATCTGGTGTTCACCCCGACCCCGGAGCTGATGTATCCCCAGGGGCTTGCCAGCCAGACCTTCGTCGAGGTACCGGGTCTCTCCAGCCTGCTGGAAGGGGCGCTGCGCCCTGGCCACTTCCGTGGTGTCAGCACTGTCGTCACCAAGCTGTTCAACCTGGTGCAGCCCGACGTGGCCTGCTTCGGCCAGAAGGATTACCAGCAGCTGGCGCTCATTCGCAAGATGGTGGCCGACATGGCCATGCCGGTCGAGATAGTCGGCGTGCCCACTGTGCGGGCCGAGGACGGGCTGGCGCTCTCCTCGCGCAACGGCTACCTGACTGCCGCCGAGCGGGCCCTGGCCCCCGAGCTCGCGCGCACCATGAACTGGATTGCCGAGCAGATTGAGGCGGGGAACCACCACCTCCCCTCCCTGGTGGCCCAGGCCAGCCAGCGTCTCGACAACGCCGGCTTCAGGACGGATGCCATCGACATCGTCGACGCCGACACCCTGGAATCGGCCACCGCTGCCAGCAAGCGGCTGGTGATCCTGATGGCTGCCTATCTGGGCAAGGCCCGCCTTATCGACAATAGCGTCGTCACCCTTCAGGGTTGAGACACGGCAAGGAGAAACAGATGTCCAAGAAGGTTTATTGCATCGCCCAGTTCCAGCCCAAGCCGGGCAAGGAGCAGGCCCTGTTCCAGGTCTTGCAGGGGCTGGAGCCCAATACCCTGAGGGAAGATGGCTGCCTGCAGTACAGAGTCACCCGCCACATTGCCAGCCCCTTCGCCGAGGGGGAGAGCTTCCCCATCGTCTTCAACGAGATCTGGCAAGACATGGCCAGCTTCGAGGCCCACTGCCAGCGCGCCGAGATCAAGACCTTCTTCGAGCGTTACTGTCTGGCCGAAGAGGGTCTGGCGGCCAAGTGGAACGTCTGCGTCTACAGCGACGAGCCGGCGGACTATGACGCCCCTGCCCTCTGAGGCAGATCCTCAGCACATAAAAAGGCGCCCGAGGGCGCCTTTTTCATGGTTGCACCTCAGTGCCGCAGCCCTGTCCCGCGGGAGATCAGCCACCAGGCCAGCCCGTAGAGGGCGACGATGAAGCCGATGATGATGAGGTAGGCGGTGCCGAGCGGCACGTCGGAGATGCCGAGGAAGCCGTAGCGGAACGCGTTCACCATGTAGATGATGGGGTTCACCTGGGAGACCCCCTGCCAGAAGGGCGGCAGCAGGCTGATGGAGTAGAAGACTCCCCCCAGATAGGTGAGCGGCGTCAGGATGAAGGTCGGGATGATGCTGATGTCATCGAACGACTTCGCGAACACGGCGTTGATCAGCCCCCCCAGGGAGAACAGGATCGAGGTCAGCAGCACGGTGAAGCAGACGCTGAACAGATGGTGGATCTGCAGCGGCACGAAGAACAGCGAGACCAGGGTGACGATGAGACCGACACAGAGGCCCCGGGCCACGCCGCCGCCCACATAGCCGGCGATGATGATGTAGTTGGGCACTGGCGCCACCAGCAGCTCCTCCACGTTGCGCTGGAACTTGGCGCTGTAGAAGGAGGAGGCGACGTTGGAGTAGGAGTTGGTGATGACCGACATCATGATGAGGCCGGGCACGATGAACTCCATGTAGCTGAAGCCCCCCATGTCACCGATGCGCGACCCTATGAGGTTGCCGAAGATGACGAAGTAGAGGCTCATGGTGATGGCCGGCGGCACCAGGGTCTGGATCCAGATCCGGGTAAAGCGGCTCACTTCCTTGGCCAGTATGCTCTTGAAGGCGATGTAATAGGTCATGGGATTCATGCTTTGCGACCCTCCTCTACCAGGTTGACGAACAGCTCTTCCAGCCGGTTTGCCTTGTTGCGCATGCTCAGCACCTGCACCCCCTGGGCGGAGAGCTGCTCGAACAGGCTGTTGAGGGACTGGCTCTTGTCCAGCTCCACCTCCAGGGTGTGCTCATCCTGCATGCGGCCGTTGAATTCGGGCAGGGTCGGCACCTGACTGCCGGGCACCAGATCCAGCAGGAAGGTCTCCCGCCCCAGCTTGCCGAGCAGGTTCTTCATGCTGGTGTTCTCGATGAGGCGCCCCTTGTCGATGATGCCGATGTTGCGGCACAGCATCTCGGCCTCTTCCAGGTAATGGGTGGTGAGTATGATGGTGACACCCTGCTCGTTCAGATCCTTGAGGAAACTCCACATGGAACGACGGATCTCGATGTCCACCCCGGCGGTCGGCTCATCCAGGATCAGCAGCCTGGGCTCGTGCATCAGGGCGCGGGCTATCATCAACCGGCGCTTCATGCCGCCGGAGAGGGTACGGGCCGCCATGTCGCGCTTGTCCCACAGATCGAGCTGACGCAGGTATTTCTCGGCGCGCACCTTGGCCTCGGCACTTGGCACGCCGTAGAAACCGGCCTGGTGGGTGACAATCTGGCTCACCTTCTCGAACTGGCTGAAGTTGAACTCCTGGGGCACCAGCCCGAGCTGGGCCTTGGCCAGCTCCAGATCGGTGTCGATGTCGTAACCGAACACCTTGACCTTGCCGGCACTCTTGTTCACCAGCGAACTGATCACGCCGATGGTGGTGGACTTGCCCGCCCCGTTCGGGCCGAGCAGGGCGAAGAAATCTCCCTGCTTGACGGTGAGATCTATGCCCTTGAGGGCTTCGACGCCCCCCTGATAGGTCTTCTTCAGACCGCTGATTTCCAATGCGTTCATTGCAACCCCTGTGATGGATGAGCCCATCTCGAGACAGAAAAGGCGGCTTTAGCGCCGCCTGAAGACAGTCGATGGCGGGCGGCCAAGCAGCCCTGCCACGTCCGAGCCTTGCTTACTCTTGCGGAACTACCTTGCCGATGAAGGGCAGATTACGGTACTTCTGGGCGTAGTCGATGCCACAGCCCACCACGAACTCGTCCGGGATGGCGAAGCCAATCCAGTCCACCGGCACCTGGACCTCACGACGGGACGGCTTGTCCAGCAGGGTGCAGATGGCCAGGGATTTAGGTTCGCGCAGGGAGAGGATCTCGCGCACCTTGTTGAGGGTGTAACCGGTGTCGATGATGTCCTCGACGATCACCACGTCCTTGCCTTTGATGTCGTCATCCAGATCTTTGAGGATGCGCACGTCACGGGTGCTGTGCATGCCGGAGCCATAGCTGGAGGCAGTCATAAAATCCAGGGTGATGGGCAGCTGGCATTGACGGCAGAGATCGGCCAGGAAGACGCAGGAGCCGCGCAAGAGGCCAATCATCACGACTTCATCGGAGCCCTGGTAACGGGCGGTGATCTCTTCACCCAGTTTGGCGATCCGGGCGGCGACGTCAGCCTCGGAGATCATCACCTCGACGTTGTGTTTCATCACTTACTCCAATAATGGCCAAAGGGTTATTGGCCGTTCATTAACATCAAAACCGATGATTCTACCACTCCAACCGGAAGGCGTCAGGCATACGTGATGCTTTTATCGGCTTATTTTAATTGATAGAGTTAGCAAGCCTTCGGGCATTATCGGTGACAATACTATAAACACCATAATCAATAACTATTAGATGAAAAAACTATGGAACCACGCGCAGAAATAAGACGTCGGACCCGGCTGTCGCCGGAGGCTCGTCGTGATCAATTGATGGAATGTGCCATCGAGGTATTTTCCCGTCGCGGCATAGGCCGTGCGGGACATGCCGAAATTGCCGAGCAGGCCAAAGTCTCGGTTGCCACCGTGTTCAACTATTTCAACACCCGTGAAGATCTGGTCGATGAAGTGCTGGCCGAGATTGAAGGCTTTGTGCAGCAGATCCTCGAGCAGGCGTACAACGGCCAGGGCTCGGTCAGGGACAGCATCCACCGCCACGTGAAGCTGTTCGTTGACGCCGCCTATGACAAACCGGACCACGCCAGTATCTGGCTGGAATGGAGCTCGTCGGTACGGGAAGAGGTCTGGCCCCGTTACACCCGCCTGCTGGACAAGGCGCTGGAGCGCATCGCCCCCCACCTGCAAGCAGCCATGGACAGTGGCGAGATCCAGAGCGTGCTGTCGGCGCAGGATCTGGCCCGCTCCCTGACCGGGTTCGGCTACGTCATGATGCAGATGATCAATCAGCCACAGCGCCCAAGCCGGGAAGAAGTGACCGATTTTCTGTTCAAGTACGTGACGGCCCCCCTCCAGGTGGTCTGATCCTCCCTGCCAATGAAAAGCGGCGCCGGACTGTTCAGGTCGGCGCCGCTTTTGTTTGTCTCTCTTTCGTCTCACAGACTCAGGGCTTGGCATAGCCCCAGCGCTCGGTCAGCGCATGCTCGACGCCCAGATGATCCAGGATGCGGGCGACCATGAAGTCCACCAGATCCTCGATGCTTTTCGGCTCATGATAGAACCCCGGTGCGGCGGGCATTATGGTCACCCCGAGCCGCGCCAGTTTCAGCATGTTTTCCAGATGGATCGCCGAGAAGGGGCTCTCGCGGGGCACCAGAATGAGCTGGCCGCGCTCCTTGATCACCACATCCGCCGCCCGCTCCAGCAGGTTGTCAGAGGCGCCGTTGGCAATGGCCGAGACGGTGCCCATGGAGCAGGGACAGACCACCATCTGCCTGGGCGCCGCCGAGCCGGAGGCCACAGGCGAGAACCACTCCTCCTTGCCGCAGGCCAGTATCTGACCCTCTCTGGCGCCATATTGGCGACAGAGATAGGCCGACAGCTCTTTCGGCGAGCCCGGCCACTCCTGCTGCTGCTCGGTCTTGAGCACCACCCGGGCGGCCGAAGAGGCGAGCAGATAAACCTTGTAGTCCGCCTGCACCAGACACTGGAGCAGGCGCAGGGCATAGGGAGCGCCGGAGGCACCGGTCAGCGCCAGGGTGATCTGCTTGTTCATGATGTGCCTTGCCTGAGGCGGGCTATCAGCTTGTCGTGAATGCCGCCGAAGCCGCCGTTGCTCATGATCAGAATATGATCCCCAGCGCGGCTCTCGGCCACCAGCCGGTTGATCAGGGCCTCCAGATCGTCAAACACCTGAGCCGGACGGCTCATGTGGGCGGTCACCTCGCCAAGGTCCCAGCCAATGTTCGCCGGCTGGAAGAAGAACACCTCGTCGGCGCCGTCGAAGCCGCCAGCCAGCTCCTCCTTGTGCACCCCCAGTTTCATGGTGTTGGAGCGGGGCTCCAGCACCGCCAGAATGCGGGCCTTACCCACCTTGGCACGCAGGCCGCCGAGGGTGGTCTCGATGGCGGTGGGATGGTGGGCAAAGTCGTCATAGACGCTGATGCCCGCCACCTCGCCCTTGAGCTCCATCCGCCGCTTGGGGGATTTGAACTGGCAGAGGGCGGCTATGCCGTGCTCCACCATGACACCGGCATGGCGGGCAGCGGCGATGGCCATCAGGCCGTTGTTGACGTTGTGCTCGCCTATGCACTCCCAGTGCACCTCGCCCTGCTTGACCCCATCCAGCCACACCTCGAAGACGGAGCCGTCATCGGCCAGCTTGACCGCCTTCCACTTGGCGTCGTCCTGACCCACCAGCTCCACCTCGCTCCAGCAGCCCATCTTGCGCACGGCGGTGAGGTTGTCATCGCCCTGGGGGAAGAGCACCCGGCCGTTGCTCGGTACTGTGCGCATCAGGTGATGGAACTGGCGCTGGATGGCGGCGAGATCCGGGAATATGTCCGCGTGGTCGAACTCCAGGTTGTTCATCACCAGGGTACGCGGATGGTAGTGAACGAACTTGGAGCGCTTGTCGAAGAAGGCGCAGTCATACTCGTCCGCCTCGATGACGAAGAAGGGGGCTGAGCCCAGGCGGGCGGAGACCGGGAAGTTGCCGGGTACGCCACCGATGAGGAAGCCGGGCTCGAGCTTGGCGTATTCCAGCACCCAGGCCAGCATGCTGGCGGTGGTGGTCTTGCCATGGGTGCCCGCCACGGCCAGCACCCAGCGATCCTGCAGCACATGCTCCAGCAGCCACTGGGGGCCGGAGATGTAGGGCAGATTGCGATCCAGCACATACTCCACGCAAGGGTTGCCACGGCTCATGGCGTTGCCTATCACCACCAAGTCCGGCGCCGGATCGAGCTGGGAGGGGTCATAGCCCTCGGTCAACTCGATACCTTGCTGCTCGAGCTGGGTGCTCATGGGGGGATAGACGTTGGCATCCGAGCCGGTGACTCGATAGCCCAGCTGTTTCGCCAACACCGCCAGACCACCCATGAAGGTGCCGCAGATCCCGAGAATGTGAATGTGCATACCGCTGCCTTTTCCAGTAAGGGAGTGCGCATTCTAGGGTCTCTTGACCCGGTGGCACAAGCCGCGACCATGACCAGAGCGCAGCCAGGCCCGGCAAGGCGACAGAAATCGGACGGCCTCAGGCGACGCGGCATCCACCAGCACGCTCCCCTGCCTGCGAAATATGGTCATTTGACGGGACATCGCTATAATGTCGGCCTGCAAACTTGACTCCAACACTCAAAGGAAACGTCATGAGCCTGAACCTGGTACCGGCTGGCAAGAGCCTGCCTGACGACATCTACGTCATCATCGAAATCCCGCAGAATGCCGACCCGATCAAATACGAAGTCGACAAGGACAGCGGTGCCATCTTCGTTGATCGCTTCATGTCCACCCCTATGTTCTACCCGTGCAACTACGGTTACGTGAACGCCACCCTGTCTCTGGACGGGGATCCCGTCGACGTGCTGGTGCCGACTCCCTACCCGCTGCTGGCCGGCTCCGTCATTCGCTGCCGTCCGGTTGGCGTGCTGAAGATGACCGACGAATCTGGCGAAGATGCCAAGATCGTGGCCGTGCCGCACTCCAAGCTGACCAAGCAGTACGATCACATCCAGGATGTGAACGACCTGCCCGAGCTGCTGAAAGCCCAGATCCAGCACTTCTTCGAGCGCTACAAAGAGCTGGAAGCGGGCAAGTGGGTCAAGGTGGAAGGTTGGGGCGACAAGGCCGCTGCCGAAGCCGAAATCCTGACTTCTGCCGAGCGTTACGCTGCCAAGTAAGCGTCTCCCTCGCAAAAAAAGGCGCCTTATGGCGCCTTTTTTATTGGCCGTTGCGGGGACTGGCCGGGGGGATCCCCCTGGATATAGAGGTCGCGTCCGTTCTGTCGATAGGGGCGGTAATAGTTGTCACCACAGCGATATTCCTGCCCGGCGCCCCCCACCAGATCGCAGTTTACCGGCAGCACCTCCAGCCACTTGACGGCCTGCTGGAACCGCAACCACTCCTGCCATTCATGTTCCCGCGCCAGCTGATCCCGCAGGGCGAAGGTATCTGCCGTGGACATGCCCTGATTGACGATCACCTGACCCGCCAGTGCCGGCAGAGAGAGCAATATCAGCAAACACATTGAAACAGGCTTCATGGTTATTTCCCGCATGACTTATTTCCCTGATTAAATTTAAAGCTGGATCAGATAATTACCAATATTGTCATCACTAGACCAATCCAAATTCCGTCGGCTCACCTAGTTGTTTAGTATCACCCAAGCAGGATGCACACCATGAAACTGGCACAAGGCCTGATGTGGAGTCTACTCTTCGGCTCCGCGGCTATGGCCAACGAGGTCAACCTGAGCTGGCAGTGGCAATCAGCCGACGGTCAACGCAAGCACCTGCAACTGAGCACGGACGAGCGGGTCCTCTCGGCCAGCCGCCACGAGATGACGCTGCTCGATGCCTCCCTCAACTATCCGCTGGAGACCCTCTACTCCTACATCAGCCCCAGGCTCTACAACAGCATCAACCAGATCAACCAGAACAGCCCGGAGACGGCGACCAAGTTTCGCAATCTGGAGCAGGCCTTCACCCTGCATGACGACAGCCTCGAATCCACCCAGTTCTGGCAGGCCTATGAGCAGTATCAGGAAGATGCCTTCTACGAGATGCGGGTGCTGCCCTGTGTGCACCCGGCCAATCGCCAGCTCCCCTGCGTGAGGCCCAACTACTCCCAGCTGTTCTACCAGTTCAAGGGGGATCTCAAGCCCCTGGCCAGGCAGTTCTCGGCCAAGGATCTGGCCACCAGCGTCAACCTGTTGCAGGAGTGGTTAAGCGCCATCCCCACCCCGCCCGAACAGATGGATCACTTCGCCCCTCCCCTGCAGGCCCTGCAGGACAACAAGGCCGACAGCGACGAGAAGGCGCTGCTGATGGCCAGCCTGCTGGCCGAGCTGGCACCGCAATACAACCTCAGCATCATCTATCCGGGCATCAGCATCGGCAGCGTCTCGCCGGCCTGGCTCGCCATCACAGCCGACAGCGGGCTGGAAGGGGATACCCTGGTGATAGACAACCAGCGCCACGTGCTGCTGACCGGCTCCCCCCTGCTGGCCCAACAGATGACCATGGCCCAGATCCCCCTGATCAGTGAGCCACTCTATTGAGTCCACTGCCAGAGTGTATGGGCAAGCGGTTGATTTTTATCGACTCCATGCCATCCTTGCCGCCCCCATTCGCAAGTTAAGGGGCAGATTGCTTCTGCGACCGGGTTAACTCTCGTTTTTATTTAACACTTTTTAAACAGATCCGATCAGTTTAGGATGTGGGTTGTCCCATTCCCTCGATTCCAAAATCGTTATAACATAACAAAGGAGTGTCATACGGATGAAACATCTCGTACTTACCCTGGCGCTGCTGCCAACCCTGGTTCTGGCCCACAACATCAAGGAGTCGGCCCAGGTGCCGCTGGTCAACATCGGCGACAAGGGCGAGCTTGTGCTGAAAGAGAAAGAGATCAGCTACCAGCCCTGGCAAAGCAAGGTACTGACCGGCAAGGTCTTTCTGATCCAGCATATCGCGGGCCGCTCCAGCGCCAAGGAGCTAAATGCCCCCATGATAGAGGCGATCAAGGCGGCCAAGCTGCCCCATGACAAGTACCAGACAGTCACCATCATCAACAGCAATGACGCCATCTGGGGCACCTCCGCTTTTGTGAAGAGCAGCGCCGAAGACAGCAAGAAGGAGTTCCCCTGGTCCGCCATGGTGCTGGATGCCAAGGGCATGGCTCGCAACGCCTGGGATCTGGCGCCGGAGAGTTCGGCCATCATAGTGCTGGATAAAGAGGGCAAGGTGCTGTTTGCCAAAGATGGCCAGCTCGATGCCACCGAGATAACCAAGGTGATGGGGCTCATCCAGTCCCATCTCTGAATCAGAGAGAAGGGCGCTGATGGCGCCCTTTCCATAAGGGTCTATGGGTCGTTCCACGTTGACAATCTGGGTGTTGCTGCTGGGCTGGTTGTGGATGCAACCGGCGCTGGCACAGCACCCGCTTGAAGCCGACCTGCCCGACCATAGCCATGCCTGCACCCTCTGCGCCCTGCATCTGGATGGCAAGCTGGCACTGACCCCGACCCCCTTCGTCCCCACCCCGTCCTCTGCCATAGCGCTGTTTATCGGCGCCACCTTGCCGAACGTCACCCCCACCACAGCAGGTCATAGCCGCATCAGAGCACCGCCGCACCTTCATTGTTTCTTCCGTTGAATCAGTTTCTTATCAATTTTTCAAAAGGATTAACGATGAAAGCAGTCACCCTGTTGCTGGCCGCCGCCGCCTTCGGCGCCCAGGCAAATCACGACGAACACGAAAGTCACAGCCATGGCGCCCACGAGCACGGCCACGGCCACCTCAATCTGGTGGTCGATGGCGACCAGCTGATGATCGAGTTGCAGGCCCCCGCCGCCGATCTGGTGGGTTTCGAGCACACCGCCAAGAGCGATGAAGAGAAGGCGCAATACGCCAAGGCAGTCGCCCGCCTCCAGCAGCCTGACGCCCTGTTCCGCCTGGACCCGGCCGCCGGCTGCAAGCTGACCCAGCAGGAGCTGCAGGCCGCCAAAGAGGATCACGACCATGAGCACGATCATGATCATGATCATGACCATGACCATGACCATGACCATGACAAGGCTGCCAGCGACGAGCATGAACACCATCATGACGAAGCGGGTCACGCCGATCTCGGAGCCATGTATACCTACACCTGCGCCACCCCGGCCAAGCTCAATGGCCTGGAGGCCACCCTGTTCAGCCTCTACCCGAGCCTGGAGAAGCTGAGCGTGCAGGGGATACTGCCCACCGGCCAGACCGCGGCCGAACTGACCCCGTCCGCCAACAAGCTGAGCTGGTAACGCCATGAAAAACGCCGTGGTTGAGATCCGCGATCTGGCCTTTGCCTGGCCAGGTGGCGAGGCTGTACTCGATCTGCCCGCCCTGCGCATCAGCGAGGGGGAACGGGTGTTTATCAAGGGGCCGTCGGGCTCCGGCAAGTCCACCCTGCTCGGCTTGCTGGCCGGGATCCAGACCGCCAACCACGGCACCCTGGAGGTGCTGGGCCAGCCATTGGCCCGGCTCTCCGGCCGTGCCCGTGACCACTTCCGGGCGGCCAATCTGGGGTACATCTTCCAGCAGTTCAATCTGCTGCCATTTCTCTCGGTGCTGGACAACGTCACCGCCGCCCTCACCTTCTCCCCCAAGAAGCGCGCCCGCCTGCAGGGGAGCCCGGAACAGGAGGCGCG
The DNA here is from genome assembly GCF_040908275.1 of Aeromonas sp. R4-3. Lineage (NCBI taxonomy): Bacteria > Pseudomonadati > Pseudomonadota > Gammaproteobacteria > Aeromonadales > Aeromonadaceae > Aeromonas > Aeromonas sp. R4-3. The sequence continues at coordinate 191,756 of NZ_JBFODK010000061.1, read as the reverse complement.
CCGCCTGCTAGGGGAGCTGCAACTGCCGGACGAGGCGCTGCATCGTCCCGTTCACGCCCTCAGCATCGGCCAGCAGCAGCGGGTCGCCGCCGCCCGGGCGCTGATCGGCTCGCCGCCCCTGGTGATCGCCGACGAGCCCACCTCGGCCCTGGATACCGACAACAGGGCCGCCTTTATCAAGCTGTTGTTCGAGGAGTGCGACAAACAGGGCTCGACCCTGATCTTCGTGAGCCACGACCCCTATCTGGAGCCCCTCTTCCCCCGGGTGGAGAACCTGCAACTGCTCAACCGGAGGGCCGCATGATGACAGCCGCAAACCAGCGCCTCTGCCCGGTCAGCCCTGCAAGGTTGGGTAAGCCACAAGCTAAAAAACGGAGGGCATCATGCTGAAACTTGCCCTGCAAAGTCTCTGGGCCCGCCGCCTCACCGCCGGGCTCACCCTGCTGGCCGTTGCCATCAGCGTCACCCTGCTGCTCGGGGTGGAACGGGTGCGAATGCAAGCCCGAGAGAGCTTCTCCAACACTGTCTCGGGTACCGATCTCATCGTCGGCGCCCGCTCCGGTCAGGTGAACCTGCTGCTCTACTCGGTGTTTCGCATCGGCAACCCCACCAACAACGTGGGCTGGGATTCCTATCAGGCCATCAAGACAAAACCTGGCGTCGCCTGGACCATCCCCCTCTCTCTGGGTGACTCCCACAAGGGGTTCAGGGTGCTCGGCACCAACGGCGACTACTTCACCCATCTGAAGTACGGCCAGCAGCAGTCGTTGCAACTGCGCGAGGGGCGGCCGTTCGACACGCCGTTCGAGGCTGTGCTCGGCGCCCAGGTGGCACAGAAGCTCGGCTACAAGCTGGGTCAGTCGATCGTCATCGCCCACGGCGCCGGCAACACCTCCTTCAGCCAGCACGACAACCTGCCGTTCAAGGTGGTGGGAATACTGGCACCGACCGGTACCCCCATAGATCGCACCATACATGTGCCGCTGGCGGGGATAGAGGCGATCCACCTCGGCTGGGACACCGGCCGCCACAGCAAGAATGTGACCCCGGAGCAGGCGCTGGCACTGGATCTCACCCCCAAGACCATCACCGCCTTTATGGTGGGCTTAAGTAACCGGATTCTGGCGTTCCAGCTGCAGCGCAGCATCAACACCTACTCCAGGGAACCGCTGATGGCTATCCTGCCCGGGGCCGCCCTGCAGGAGCTCTGGAGCCTGATGAGCGTGGCGGAGACGGCGCTCTCGGTGATCGCCGGCTTCGTGGTGGTGGCGGGCCTCATCGGCATGCTGACCACCCTGCTGGCGGGGCTCAACGAGCGGCGCCGCGAGCTCGCCATATTGAGATCCCTGGGCGCGGGTCCCTCCCACCTCTTCCTGCTGCTGGCACTGGAGGCGATGGCGCTGACCACCCTCGGCATCGCCCTCGGGGTGGCCGTGCTCTATCTCGGCCAGGGGCTTGCCACCCCCTGGCTGCTCAGCCACTATGGCCTGCAACTGAGCCTGGGGCTGCCGAGCGCCTACGAGTGGCAACTGCTGGGGCTGGTGTGGCTGGCGGGCATGGTGATAGGCCTGCTTCCCGCCGCCCGCGCTTACCGCTACAGCCTGAGCGATGGCATGAGCATCCGCGTCTAACGCCTCGGCCCCTGACAAAATAGAGAAGGACAGATGATGAAGTGGAAGATAGTGGCGCTGCTGGCCAGCCTGCTGGTGCTGCCTGCCATGGCTGCCGATTACAAGACCATCGACTGGGATGTGCTGATCCCGGAGGGGGAGAAGCTGCTGCCACCGCCCCAGGTCAATCACGAAGACCCCATGTCGGTGCCGCAGCCGGTGGGGGGCGTCAACAAGAAGCTGGACAATCAGGAGGTGCGGATCCCCGGCTTCGTGGTGCCCCTTGAGGGGGATGCCAAGACCATCACAGCCTTCCTGCTGGTGCCCTACTTCGGTGCCTGCATCCATGTGCCGCCGCCCCCCACCAACCAGGTGATCTACGTGAGCTACCCCAAGGGGGCACCGGTGGATGATCTCTGGGACGCCATCTGGGTCAAGGGCAAGATGCACACCGTCAGCTCCAGCCACGAGATGGCCACCGCCTCCTACTCCATGGAGGCGGTAGAGGTCAGCGTCTACGAAGAGTAAGCCACACCGATGGCCTCCTGCGGGAGGCCATTTTTTTATCCTGTGACAGCCCGGTGACGCCGCCCCCGCCTGAGGGATTGTTCATGGGCCAGGTTGGAGTAACATTCAACACCAGACCCTGCGATCACGGAGCCAGCATGGCTGACCTGCCCCCCAAGAAAGAGAGTGCCATCCTGAGCAGCCAGGAGCAGACCCTGCGCCTGGCCCGCAGTCGCGGCATAGACGGCATGCTGACCCGTAACAGCGACAGCACCTTCGAACAACGCGCCACCTTCCGCCATCTGGCGGATCAGGCCGCCCGCCAGCGCAATCTGGAGGCCATCATGGTGATGGCCGCCCGCCACTGCGAAGAGACGGCGGCAGGCGGCGAGATGGACAGCGACTGGCTGACCCGCTTCCTGCAACTGGCCGAAGACATCAGCATGGTGCCCATGCAGCAGTTGTGGGGGCGGATCTTCGCCCTGGAGGTGGCGACCCCAGGCCGCTTCTCCATCCGGGCCCTCAACACCCTCAAGGAGATGACCCAGCGCGAAGCCCAGCTGTTCCAGCGCATCTGCGCCCTCTCCTGTCACTACGAGGGCAGCGACGAGCAGCGCCTGCTGCTGGGCATGCACAAGGGGGCTGGCCTACTCAGCCGCGCCAAGGTCACCCGCATGGGACTTGGCAAATACCGGGTCCCCTACAGCGCCCTGCTGCTGCTGTGCGATCTCGGCCTGATGCACCGCGGCGAATTGGAATCCGGCCCCCTGCCTGCGGACGGGGTCGAGCTGGCCTTCGGCAACCAGCGCTGGCGCCTGCGCCAGCGCCAGAGCAACCTCACCCTGCTCTATTACCGCCTCACCCCCATCGGCAACGAACTTGCCCTGCTGCTGGAAGAGCCCCCCCTGGAGGAGTACCTGCAGGACTTGAAGACACTGCTCTCGACCAACCTGCAGATAGAGACTCTGATGCTGGCCCCGGCCGGCGAGCCTGATCTCCCCAGCTGATCCCGGCGGGCGCCCCGGCCCCGCCTTGCCAAATTGCGAAACCCGTCACGCCGTTGCCAAAACGGCTCCCAAAAAGCGAATCGATTCAGCAGGCGGAGACGCCAGGCCGGGCCGTTTTCGTCAATCTCCGGATTTTGAGCAAATAAGATTCATTTTGAACGCAATTTAAGCGTCCTCTGGCACTCTGGTGCACGGCTTGCAATGGGACTACTAGTCCCAAATTGTCGGGACTCATCATCCCCTCCACAGCCGGAAGCCGCCATGAGAGTCAATCAACCCGTTACCCAGCGTGAGCGCCTCTACCCGGAGCATCAGAACCTGATCTCCACCACGGATCTGGAGAGTCGCATCACCTATGCCAACGACGAGTTCTGCCAGATCGCCGGCTTCACCCTGGAGGAGCTGCAGGGCTCGCCGCACAACCTGGTCCGCCACCCCGACATGCCGCCCCAGGCCTTCGCCGACATGTGGGCCCACCTGCGCCAGAAGAAGAGCTGGATGGGCCCGGTCAAGAACCGCTGCAAGAACGGGGATCACTACTGGGTCAACGCCTTCGTCACCCCCATCCAGGACGCGAGCGGCAAGGTGGTGGAGTACCAGTCGGTGCGCACTGCGCCGGACGACACTGTCAAGCAGCGGGCGGAGCGAGTCTATGAGGGGATACGCAGCGGCAAGACACCACTGGCCCTGCGCCTGCCCCCCTGCTCCCACACGCTCGCGCTCAATCTCTGCCTGCTGCCTTGCCTGGCAGCCCTGGTTGCCCTCGGCTATCAGCAGGGCCCTGGCTGGCCCCTTCTGCTCAGCGCCCTCTCCTTGATGCTGGCGCTCGTCATCAACCAGGCCCTCTCCCGCCGTCTCGCGAGACTGGAGGCCCTGGCCCGCAGCCGCTTCGACAACCCGCTGATGCAGCTGCTCTACACAGGACGGGTCGATCGCCTCGCCGCCGTCGAGCTCGCCATGCAGATTAACCAGGCGGAGTTCAATGCGGTGCTGGCCCGTACCCAGCAGACCTGCCAGCAGATCCTGACATCCGCCCAGACGGATCTGCACAACGCCGAGACCATCACCGACAACCTGCAGCAGCAACAGGCCCAGACCAACCAGGTGGCGACTGCCATCACCCAGATGGCGGAATCCATCCGCGAGGTCTCCCACAGCTCGACCGCCGCCTCCGATCGGCTCGATGAGACCGCCGGCCTGTTCAGGGAGGGCAATCTGCGCGTGCAGGAGACCATCGAAGAGGTGGAAGGGATGCACGGCGAGCTGATGACCTCCAAGGGGGTGATCACCAGCCTCGCCACCCAGTGCCGGGCCATAGACGGCATCCTGGACGTCATCAACAACATAGCCAACCAGACCAACCTGCTGGCCCTCAACGCCGCCATCGAGGCGGCACGGGCTGGCGAGGCGGGTCGCGGCTTCTCGGTGGTGGCGGACGAGATCCGCACCCTGGCCATCAAGACCCAATCCTCCACCGGCGAGATCCAGAAGATGATCAGCCTGCTGCAGGCCAGTGCCGGGGATGCGGAGCAGGCCATGGCGCAGGGGGAGCGGCTCTCCGCCAGCTGCCGCCTCAAGGCCGCTGCCACCGGCGACGTGCTGCAACAGATCAGCGATCGCCTGCTGCAGGTGGCCGCCGGCAGCAACCAGATAGCCCAGGCGGTGCAGGAGCAATCCCAGGTCACCGCCGACATAGACCGCAGCGTGCTCAGCATCAAGACCCTGGCCGACGACTCCAGCCTGGGCAGCCGCCACGCCGTGCAGGGCATAGTCCAGCTGGTGCGCCAACTCGGCGAGCTGGAGAGGCTGGTACGCCAGTTCCAGCAGCATCCCGCCGCCCATACCGTCAGTACGTCCTTGCCTGACGGCCAGCCCCTGCTGGCCCGCTAAGCCTTCACGGAGCAAACCAGACCTAAAGACCGTGCGCTAATACAAAAAAGCATGGGCCCGTCTCTCACGAGACGGGCCCATCGACATTATAAGGCTGGGGCAGTAACCCTAGATCAGGCCTCGACGGCGCAAGGTAGCCAGCTGCTTATCCGCCCGCCCTCACCCCCACCCCAGTGACCGCTCAATTTATTGATCTTGCTCGATAAACTACCATCTCTTTCTTCCCTATCTGGCTTCGTTCGGTAACATGACCATCAGGACCAACTCGTGTCGGAGTCAGTCATGAACCAGACCAGAGCAGCACCGCAGGTAAACACCAGCAGACTGGAGGCTGTAATTCAGGGGCGGTAGCATTGCCGATGCTTTCCACGCCCCACCACCTTACTGTTTCTTTATTCGGTGGTAATGGTTGCGCAAAAAGAGGACGTCAAGCGAACACGTTCAGCTTCAAAATCAAGAATGTAAGCCATTGATTTAAAATATCATTTCTTATGCCCTGTATCAGGGTGGAGCGGAGTTAGATGGAAGGCGGTATTAACGTGTTAGTACCGCCTTCCATCTAATCACTGTTAGCTTTTTAAGAAAAATTTATGATAGAACCTAAAACCAATGATTGGCCAATCGTATATAGAGAAATACATCTATTGGGTGGAGCTTTCTTAGTTAATGATCCAGAAGACTCAAAGTCTGTAATACTACATCCGCATACGCTCGATAAAAAACAAGCCGTCTTCAAAATAGATGATTTTAAAAAAACTATATCGTGTAGTCGATAAGTACAATCTTGGAAAAATTGTTGGTGTTGATTTTATTCATCATGCTCACCAAATAGAAGGAAAAATGCCTATCGAGTGGATATTTAGTAACACTAATAACAACATATCTTGGGCAAACATTGAAGCATGTTGGACATGGAGCAATATCGGTAATGAGGCTTATACTCAACAAAACGGACATTTGTGGGACTTATCGAAGAGAATATCACATCAGGCAACACTACTAAATAAAACCCTTAGAGATCTATCTTTAGCATATAGAAATCAATTATTCTCTATTGTTGAGAGTTTTAAACCAGATAATAAGTTCATCAATGGTTTTTCCGATGATATATATGCCAAATTCCAACATTTTTTATACGATGCGTGTGTATTAAGAGATTATATTTCTGAATTTGTTTTTCATTATGTAGTCCCCTCTCATTTGAAAGGTGACATTTTAAACATGAATACAACATAAAAATATTTAATAAATTTTTTAAAGAAAGAACCGAGTTAACAGATTATGAGTTGTTTTATAAAGAAATTTGTAACGAAAATGGTTGGATGAACAAGCTCGGCATATATCGAGATTTAGTAATGCACGCATGCCCAATCGCCATATCAAACAAACGAAATTATATCCGAACAACTACACTACTACTTCCTAACGACCAGTTTTTACCATTAGTAGTTGCGCCAATACCAAAATCACCAGAATTTATTAAGATCGATAGAAATAACTTTAAATATTTTAGTGATTTTAAAAAGCAAACCGACTCATTTTTTGATCTTTCGAATGATGAATCATCATCTGTTGATATTTTAACTTATGCAATATTTGCGATGAGTGACTTTACCGAACTGTTATGGAGAACTATTTCTCAATCACCATTGCAAGGCAAAATTTTGACGTTTGGGCCTCACAACATCAAAGGTTCTGTGATAATAAAAAGCTAACAATAACTTGGTGTGGGACCGCTACGCGGCCCCACAAGTAAAAGTTATGTGGCAAGGAGCCATCTTGAACTTTCTTAGTGTTCTTAAATATTCGTTGATTCTCTTTGTAATCCAAACTGCAGTAAGTACTGCTTCAACGATATTAAATGGCGTAGATAACTTGGCGAGCCAATCTCCGTCCAATTTGTTGATGTACCAATACATCCCGACAATTCCAGTAATGGCGTTAACCAAATGGCCACATAACAAGTCAAGCAACACGGATGCGGCAAGCCGCCCAGATTCTTGAAGCGTTAAGAGTTTCGTGTATCAATTTATCAAAGGAGTTTTAGGTGTCATTAAAAGATATTAGTCATCCAATTCTATACTCAGCAATGACTACTCTTGCATTTAATATTAATAAGCAATATTACGGAGACAAGCATTACATGTGGTGCACTCCTTATTTCGGTTCTGATTTCGACTCACCTCATTTCACTGTACCACCAAGCTCATCTCCACTTGAAATATATAAATTGTTGAAAAAGGAAGTCGACGGAGCTGATTTGCATAATACAAAAATAGATTACAACAGAAGGGGGATTCGAAAAGGGGCATCTGTGATGCTTAAGCTAGGTAAAATTACTCAAGAAGCGCACGACGAGATAGTAACTATTACCAAAGTAGCAAAAGATCAACAGTTTAAACCTTTGTTGTGTGTTATTTCTAGGCTAGAGGCTGTACCGTTTTATCAAAAAATTGACGTTAAAGATAAGGCTAACCCATTATCGCATGAGTACATACTATCAGGTTTACCGCAGTCAGCATTTGATATAATTAGGATTGGTTAATATGAAAGAATTTATTGAACTAATAAATGGGGTAGAAACTTCGGATGCAAGAGCTGCGTTCTACTACCTTGGTCGTTATTTAAAACAAGCTGAACATTATTGGAGATATGAGAAAGATTTCTTTGAAGATGATTACCAAAGTAAACCTTCTGAAGTAGCAAAATCTTTAACTTTTTCACTAATTGATTTCATAGAAAAATATGAAGGTAGAAAAGCTGATGATTTTACTGATGAACAGTATATCTTTTGGGTTGATAAATTGAATGAAGTTGAATCAAAGCTTGATCCAGAGCCAACTAAAGAACAAATTGAAGTGGCAAGAGCCTTCATGTCTGACGATGACGATATCCCGTTTTAATGTAAAAAACTCCTAACAAGGCCTTTAAGTCGGAACAAAAACAGTTGGCTTTGTTGCGTTCCTCAACAAGTGTAGCTAACTATTTTTGTCCGCTTAAGGCGGCGTTAGGAAAAAAGGAGAACCTGAATGCCACTAAATAGCGAAGAAATCAACGAACTCAAGAACCTCATAAAAAAACGCGTAGAGAATTATCCAGATCTAGCTCAAATGGTTGCAGACGAAAAATTGAAATACAAATCCGGCTGGTATGAAGTAACGGACAAAGCATCCTATGAGGCAGTAGTACATTACGCAACTGCAATGAAAATTAATAACGACGGAAAAGCACAAGTAAAAATTTCAAAAATGAGTAAAAAACTAAAGAGCCTTGCAGAAAAAATCTGATCAATGTGCATCGCCTTACAAGACGTTCTAGTTCGCACGCTGTGCGTGCTGGACGATTTGTAAGTAGCCGTTTTTGCGCATTGGCTGCGCTAATTATTCGCGCAAAACCGTCAACTTACAAACCGCACTAAACTTGGCGCTCGGCTACTTATCAGATAAATCACGCAATATTGCTGTTTATATGCGTTCCAATATGGCGCAGTGCTGCCCGGACATATACGTATGGTGTTGGCGTTGTCACTGGTGCTCGTCACATCCTTCTGGATTAAAACAAGAGGTTGTCCTATGTAGTCTGTCACCCATTATCTGTACAAAATCCAACCCACGCGGCCGGAGATGCTGAGCCATGGTCCCCCCCCGAAGAGGCAGCAATCGTCTCCCAGCACTTTGCCTACCTGAAGCAGCTCACCGAGCAGGGGGTGGTCGTACTCGCGGGACGCTCGCTGAATACAGATGCGAGTAGCTTTGGGATCGTGATCTTGCAGGCCCATTCTGAGGAGGCGGCGCGTGACATCATGCACAATGACCCTGCGGTGCAACACCAGGTGATGCGCGCAGAGTTCTATCCATATCGCATTGCGTTAGCGGCCAAGGCGCCAGATGCAGCGGCCGAGGGTGCACCCTGAGGGCAACTTGCAGGGTCAGCGGGTAGCGTTATGTTGCCCCATCAGAGGGCGCTGGGCAGGCGCGGCGAGTGAGCCATGCGGTTGAGAGGGATGGGCCATCATCTTGCCAACTCCTGCGCCGAACCAAGACGTGCAGCACTCTCAGCCGGGGCCCAACCCGGCAGTCAACCGAACCTGCGCGAAAAGCCGCGCAGGCCGGCGAATTCAAACGCCGGGCGTCAGCGCACGATAGCGCGGTATTGAAAAGGGGTGATGGCGATAAGGGCGGCTGTCGATCAGGGCGTCTCAGTTCGGGATCAAGCTCCGTCTCGCTCCTGGGGCTATGGGTATGCCGACAACCGCGCCCAACAAGGCGCTCAGGCCGACTCGCTGCGTCGGCGTCAGGTAACACAACGTCAGGTAACACAAGGAGGTTATATGTTGAAGCACAGAGGAAGCTGCCATTGCGGCGCAATAAAATTTCAGTTCCAAGGCCTAGCCATTGAAAGCGGCTTGCGCTGCAACTGCTCCATTTGTCAAAGAAAAGGGGCATTGATGAGCTCATTCACACTGGCGCCCTCCGAGCTAGTTATCACCGCCGCCGCTGGCACGCTAAAAACCTATGAACTCGGCAGCTGCATTGCAAAGCACCACTTCTGCAGCCAGTGCGGCATCTACCCATTCCACCAAACGATGAGAAAGCCAGGTCACTACCGCATCAACCTTGGCTGCCTGGAAGGCATAGATACCTCCTCGCTATCGTTTGAGGTATTGAATGGCGCAGCCATCGAGGTGCAACCCGACCATTGATTCGCGTCGTTCGCCGCGATCTGGACGTCCAACAGCTGCGCTTTTGAGCGTCACACTGCGGCCTCCTTTGTGGTGAGCAACAGACTGGAAATGGTTGGCAGGAAATTAACGAGGGGGCACTTGCCCCCCTCTGATATCAATCCTCGGTATCTGCAATCAACCTCAGTCGATCAAACCCCGCAGCCTTAGAGCAGTAATCAACTCATCCACCAGCGCCGCCACCGGTTTGCCGGCGTTCAGCAGATGGATTTCTGGCTGTTCGGGGGCCTCGTAGGCGGAGTCGATACCGGTGAAGTTACGGATTTCACCCGCTCGCGCCTTCTTGTAGAGCCCCTTGGGATCGCGCTCTTCGCACACGCTAAGGGGAGCATCCACAAACACCTCGACAAACTCGTCGGCGCCCAGCAAATTGCGCACCAGATCCCGCTCGGCACGGAACGGTGAGATAAAGGCGGTGAGCACGATAAGGCCCGCATCCACCATGAGTTTCGCCACCTCGCCGACCCGGCGGATATTCTCCTGGCGGGCGGCGTCATCAAAGCCCAGATCCCCGCACAGGCCGTGGCGCACGTTGTCCCCATCCAGCAGATAGGTGTGCTTGCCCGAGGCGGCCAGCGCCTGCTCCAGTGCCCCCGCCAGGGTGGATTTACCCGCCCCCGACAGCCCGGTGAACCAGATCACCAGCGGCTTTTGTCCCTTCAGCTCGGCCCGGCTCTGTTTGTCGACGGCATGGGCATGCCACACGATATTGCTCATCCAACACTCCTTGATTGGCGCTCACGCCTCAACACTGAAACTGTCCACAACAACGGGGAGCCGATTCGGACTGTCAGCCGATAACTTGCTGATGCCATGGTATTGCTCATTCAAACTCCTTGCGAGGCATCAGGGCCCCAAAACGAAGAGGGTTGCGCCTTAAAACGGAAACAGCAGGGGCACCATGACGATCACCCCCAGGCTGTAAGCCAGGGAGACAGGCACCGCCAGCTTGAGGTAATCCGGCATCTTGTAGTTGCCCGCCGCATAGACCATCAGATTGGTCTGGTAGCCGTAGGGCAGTATGAAGCTGGAGCTGGCCCCGAACAGCACAGCCAGGATGAACGGCATGGTGGAGACATCCATGCTGAGGGCCAGCTGGTAGCCCATGGGGAAGGCCAAGGCCGCGGCGGCGTTGTTGCTCATCAGCTCGGTCAGCACCAGGGTAAACAGATAGATACCGATAAAGGCGATGATGGGGCTGGAGCCGTTGAACTCCCCCATCAGCCAGTCGGCAATCAACCTGGCCAACCCGCTCTTCTCCAGCTGATCGGCGATGGCCAGCGCCCCGCCCACCACCAGCCAGATGTCCAGCGGAAAGCGGCGGCGGATCTCGTCCAGGGTCAGGATGCGGGAGAAGAGCAGCACCACCAGCATCACCAGCAGCCCCTTGAAGAGCGGCACCAGATCGAACACCGACAGCGCCAGCACCCCGAGAAAGCCCAGCACCACGGCGGCGCTGCGCTTGCCATCGAGCCGGGTGGAGGCCTCCAGCCCGCTCACCACCACGAACTCCCGAGAGAGGGACTTGTTGCCCGCAAACTTGGGGCCCGGCGCCAGCAGCAGGGTGTCGCCGGCGTGCAGCTCAATCTGGCCCAGGCCGCCGGTGAGCTGGGTCTCGCCACGGCGCACCGCCAGCACCACCGCATCGAAGTGGGTGCGAAACTCCGCATCCTTGATGGATTGCCCCACCAGTCGAGAGCTGTGGCTGACGATCACCTCCACCAGGTGCTGGCCGTTAAGGCGGTGCTGGCCGTAGAGATCCAGCCCCTTGAGCTCCTGCAGCACGCCGACACTCTCCACATCGCCGCAAAACAGCAGCATGTCCCCCTCGTGCAACTCGTGTTCCGGCTGCACCGGGCAGATCACCTGGTTGCCCCGGATGATCTCGGCCAGATAGAGGCTTTTCAGGCTGCGCAGGCCGTTCTCCTTGACGCTGCGCCCAGCCATGGGGGAACCGGCCCCCACCTTTGCCTCGAGAAAGTAGCCGGACTCGCGGCTCATTTCTGTGTCCTGCTCCGGCAGGTGGCGGGCAAACAGCAGCACGGCGACCAGGCCGGTCAGCAGGGTACCCGCCCCCACCATAAAGAAGTCGAACATGCCCAGCGGCGGCGCCCCCATCTTGATGAGGAAGCTGTTGACGATGAGGTTGGTGGAGGTGCCGATCAGGGTCAGCACGCCGCCAAAGGTCGCCGCGAAGCACATGGGCAGCAGCAACCGAGACGGGGCATGGTTGGGGTTGCGCTTGACCGCCCCCAGCATGGAGGCCACCACGGCGGTGTTGTTGACGAAGGCCGACAGGAAGGCGGTAGAGAACCACACCTTGACCAGCACCTTGTTGAAGGAGCCGGTGCCCACCAGGTTGGCGAACCAGCTCATGATCCGGGTCTTCTCCACCGCCAAGGAGACCAGCAGCAGCAACACCAGGGTCAGCAGGGCGCTGTTGGTGTAGCCAGCCACCACGGCGTTGATGTCCGCCAGGCCGCTCAGATAGGTGATGAGCACGGCGCCCGAGAAGAGCAGCGCCGGCCGGAGTTTGCCCTGGATCAGCAGGGCGACGAGGGCAGCCAGCAGACCCAGCACCAGGGATTGTTGCCAGGTCATGGGCTTACTCCTTGCCGGAATCGTTGCTGATGGTCAGCGCCTGCCAGTGGGGGAAGTGCTTGCGCACCAGGGCGTTGAGCTCGATCTCGAACTCGCTGTACTGCCCTGCCACCGCTTTTGCGGCCAGCCCTTCCACTATCATGCCCGCCCCCACTGTGACGTTGGTCAGCCGGTCGATCAGGATGAAGCTGCCGGTGTCGCGGATATCCGCATAGGGGTCGAACGCCACCGGGTCGGTCAGGCTGAATTCGCACAGGCCGATCTCGTTGAGCTTGAGCTCGGAAGCGGGCAGCTCGTCCAGCTTGTTGATCTCGATGCGGTGGCGAATGACCTCCACCTGGCCACGGCTCTTCTTGGTGGCCAGCTTGACGTCATAGACCCGGCCCGGTTGCAGGGACTCTTCCCCCATCCAGACGATATGAGCCAGCAGGTTCTGGGTCACCTGGGGCTTTTTCGCCGCATCCACCAGCAGGTCACCCCGGCTGATGTCGATTTCGTCCGCGAAGGTGACAGTGATGGCCTGACCCGGCAGGGCGTACTCCAGATCCCCGTCGAAGGTGACGATGCGGGTCACAGTGCTCTCCTTGCCGGACGGCAGCACAGCAAGCCGGTCGCCGACCCGCAGGATGCCGGAGGCCAGTGTGCCCGCGAAGCCGCGAAAATCGAGGTTGGGGCGGTTCACGTACTGGACCGGCAGGCGCACCGGTTGGCGTTCCAGCTCGCGCTCCGCATTTTGTATCACATCGGCGCTCTCCAGCAGGGCGAGCAGGGTCTCGCCCTGATACCAGGCCAGCTTGTCGCTCTGGTTGACCACGTTGTCACCGTCCAGTGCCGAGACAGGCACTATGTGGATGGTGTCGACGCCGAGCTTCTTGGCGAACTCGCGGTACTCCAAGCTGATGCGATCGAACACCTCCTGGCTGAACTCCACCAGATCCATCTTGTTGACCGCCACCACGAACTGCTTGATGCCGAGCAGGCTGGCGATAAAGCTGTGGCGACGGGTCTGATCCAGCACCCCTTTGCGGGCGTCGATTAGGATGATGGCGAGATGGCAGGTGGAGGCGCCGGTGGCCATGTTGCGGGTGTACTGCTCGTGGCCCGGGGTGTCCGAGATGATAAATTTGCGCTTGGCGGTGGAGAAATAGCGGTAGGCCACATCTATGGTGATGCCCTGCTCGCGTTCGGCCTGCAGGCCGTCCACCAGCAGTGCCAGGTCCAGCTTCTCGCCTGTGGTGCCGAGCTTCTGGCTGTCGGACTCCAGCGCTTTGAGCTGATCTTCATAGATCTGCTGGGAGTCGTGCAGCAGGCGACCGATGAGGGTGCTCTTGCCGTCGTCCACGCTGCCGCAGGTGAGAAAGCGCAGCAGGCTCTTGTGTTGCTGGGCGTGCAGGTAGGCTTCAATGCCCTGTTCGCTGATGGCGGTCTGAATATGGTTGTTCATGATGCGATTCCTTAGAAATATCCCTGACGCTTCTTCTGCTCCATGGAGCCGGCCTGATCGTGGTCGATGAGCCGCCCTTGCCGTTCGCTCGAGGTGGTGAGCAGCATCTCTTCGATGATCTCGGGCAAGGTGGTGGCATTGGATTCGATGGCCCCGGTCAGCGGGTAGCAGCCCAGGGTGCGGAAGCGCACCAGCTCCTGCTTCACCTCGTCTTCCGGGCCTATGGGCATGCGCTCGTCATCCACCATGATCTTGATGCCGCTGCGCTCCACCACTGGGCGCATGGCCGCGAAATAGAGCGGCACTATGTCGATGTTCTCGAGATAGATGTATTGCCAGATGTCCAGCTCGGTCCAGTTGGAGAGCGGGAAGACACGGATGCTCTCCCCCTTGTTGACCTGGCTGTTGTAGACCCGCCACAGCTCGGGGCGCTGGTTTTTCGGATCCCAGCGGTGGGACTTGTCACGGAAGGAGTAGACCCGCTCCTTGGCCCGGGACTTCTCCTCGTCCCGGCGCGCACCGCCGAAGGCGGCATCGAAGCCGTACTTGTTGAGCGCCTGCTTGAGCCCCTCCGTCTTCATGATATCGGTGTGCTTGCCACTGCCGTGCACGAAGGGGTTGATGTCCATGGCGAGGCCATCCGGGTTCTTGTGGACGATAAGATCCAGCCCGTACTTCTTGGCGGTCTCGTCCCGGAATTTGATCATCTCCTTGAACTTCCAGTTGGTGTCCACGTGCAGCAGGGGGAAGGGGATCTTGCCCGGGTAGAAGGCCTTGCGGGCCAGGTGCAGCATGACGGAGGAGTCCTTGCCGATGGAGTACATCATCACCGGGTTTTCAAATTCGGCAGCCACCTCGCGGATGATGTGGATGCTCTCGGCTTCCAGCTGTTGCAGGTGTGTCAGTCTTTCACGGTCCATGTCTGGGTCCTCGGTTCATTGCTATCGCGCCTGCTCGGGGCGCAGTTCTGGTTCAGTTCGGTGCCGCCTTGGCCGCACCGTCAAATCGGTTGCTGTCGCGGCCTGCCCTCAGGCCAGGCTCACCAGTTTCAGTTCGTGGCGGCTCGCCTCTGTTTCGGCCTGTTCGCCAAACCAGGCAAGCTGCTTGCGCAGAGCCACCACCTCGCCGATGACGATGAGCGACGGGCTCACTGCCTGCTCGGCCAATACGGCCAGGTCAGCCAGGGTGCCGGTCAGCACGCGCTGACGGGCGGTGGTGCCCCGCTCTATGATGGCGATGGGGGTGCCCAGGCCTCGGCCATGGCTCACCAGCTGTTGCTGGATATGCTCGGAGCGCATCAGCCCCATGTAGATGACCAGGGTCTGGTTGGTCGCCGCGAGCTGCTGCCAGTCGGGCTCCTTGCCCTCTTTCTGGCAGTGGCCTGTGATGAAGACGGCGCTCTGGGCATGGTCACGGTGGGTGAGCGGTATGCCCGCATAGGCGGTGGCGCCGGCGGCGGCCGTGATGCCGGGCACCACTGAGAAGGGGATGCCCTCCTCGGCCAGCACTTCCAGCTCCTCGCCGCCGCGGCCGAACATGAAGGGATCCCCTCCCTTGAGCCGCACCACACGATTGCCCGCCCTGGCGTATTGCACCAGCAGACGATTGGTCTCCTCCTGGGGCACGCTGTGGGCACCGGCCTTCTTGCCGACCGACACCAGGGTGGCGTCACGGCGCACCAGATCCAGGATCTCCGGGGAGACCAGCTGGTCATAGAGCACCACTTCGGCTTGTTGAATCTGTTGCAGCGCCTTGAGGGTCAGCAGGCCAGGATCCCCTGGGCCCGCCCCCACCAGTACCACCTCGCCCACTTCGCTTTGGGCTTTGTCCAGCCCCTCATTGAGCCAGCCCTCTGCCCCCTGCCAATCCTCTTTCTCAATCAGACCGGCGAGGGTGTTGGAGGCAAATGCACGCTCCCAGAAGCGGCGGCGATCGGAGAGAGAAGCGAGCACCCGCTTGGCCTTGACCCGCACCCGGCCCGAGAGCTCGGCCAGTCCGCCCAGATGGCGGGGCAGCAGGCTCTCCAGTCGCTCGCGCAGCAGGCGCACCAGCACAGGGGCCTTGCCGCCACTGGAGACGGCCACCATCAGGGGCGAGCGGTCGATGATGGAGGGGAAGATAAAGCTGGATCGCTCGGGGTCGTCCACCACATTCACAAAGAGCCCGAGCTGGTTGGCGCTCTGATAGACGAGGGCGTTGACCTCGAGGCTGTCGGTGGCAGCCACCACCAGGATCTGGCCGGCCAGATGGGCCGGGTCGAAGCGTGCCGCCACATGGGTGAAGCGACCGGCAAACTCATGGAAGTCGGGCTCGAGCTCGGGGGAGACCAGGGTCAGCCGGGCACCTGCCGCCAGCAGCAGGCGCGCCTTGCGCAGGGCAACCTCGCCCCCGCCCACCAGCAATACCGGGCGGCCTTCCAACCTGGCAAACATAGGTAAATAATCCATCAGGGCCCACTCCTCGGCATACGACGACATCTGGGGCGACTATAGGCAGGAGTCCTTATCCCTCAAAATAATAAAAAATGCTCTTTAATGCGTTTTAGTAATTAGCAAAACCATGTTGTGGCAAAGGGGAGCGAATGTCCTTGTGGTGGTTCGCACCAGACCCTAGGCTAGTGAAAGTGTTTCATAAGGAGCTTTACCATGAATGAGTCATTGATTGTGCTGGGGATCTTCGTGTTCCTGGTGCTGGCCACCCTGAGCGCGGGCATCAAGATAGTGCCCCAGGGTTTCAACTGGACTGTGGAGCGCTTCGGTCGCTACACCCGTACCCTCTCCCCCGGACTCAACCTGCTGATCCCCTATGTGGACAGAGTCGGCCACAAGATCATCATGATGGAGCAGGTGCTGGACATCCCGGCCCAGGAGGTGATCTCCCGGGACAACGCCAACGTCACCATAGACGCCATCAGCTTCGTGCAGGTGGTGGATGCCCGCAAAGGGGCTTATGAGGTCAACGATCTCACCAGCGCCATCCGCAATCTGACCATGACCAACATGCGGACAGTGCTGGGCGCCATGGAGCTGGATGAGATGCTCTCCCAGCGCGACACCATCAACGAGAAGCTGCTGCGCACCATGGATGCGGCCACCGCCCCCTGGGGCATCAAGGTGACCCGGATCGAGATCAAGGATGTGCGCCCGCCGCTGGCCCTGGTGGAAGCCATGAACGCCCAGATGAAGGCCGAGCGGCAGAAACGGGCCGAGGTGCTGGAAGCCGAGGGGGTGCGCCAGTCCAAGATCCTGAAAGCGGAAGGGGAGAAGCAGTCCCAGATCCTCAAGGCCGAGGGGGAACGCCAGGCCGCCTTCCTCGCCGCCGAAGCGCGGGAGCGGGCCGCCGAGGCGGAAGCCAAGGCGACCCATATGGTCTCCAAGGCCATCGCCGAGGGGGATATGCAGGCCATCAACTACTTCGTGGCCCAGAAATACACAGAGGCGCTGGCCCGCATAGGTGAGGGGCCCAACAGCAAGATCATCATGATGCCGCTGGAGGCGGGCAGCCTGATTGGCTCCGTGGCCGGCATGGCCGAGCTGTTCAACAAAGATGGCAAGGTCGGCAAGTCATGACAGCCCTGTTCGAGGCGCTGACCCACTGGCACTGGCTGGGGCTCGGTTTCGTGCTGCTGGCCATCGAGGTGCTGGGGTCGGTGGGCTTTCTGCTCTGGACCGGCATAGCCGCGCTAGAAGTCGGGCTGATCCTGCTGCTCTGGCCCTTCGGCTGGCAGGCCCAGCTGCTGCTGTTTGCGGCGCAGTCCCTGGTGACCACCTGGGCCTGGTGGCGCTGGCAGCACAAGCGCGACCGCTCGAGCCGCGATGCGGCCGCCCCCATCAACGAGCGGATGCAGAGCTATCTGGGGCGGGAGCTGACCCTGCTCGATGAGGTGAGCCAGGGAACAAGCCGGGTGCATCTGGATGACACCGTCTGGACTGTGCGCTGCCCTGTGCCGCTGCCGGCGGGCAGCCGGGTCAAGGTGGTGGGGGCCGACTCCCATATCCTGCTGGTGGAGCCGCGGCCCTGACTTGGCAGTATCTGCCCCCCCCAGTGGCCATAAAAAAACGGGCCCGGCGTTACCGCCGGGCCCGTTTTTTTATGAGGTGCAGGCTTAGTTGGCCTTGGCATCGCTCACAGCAGCTTCTGCCTTGGTGGCCACGTCAGCAGCAGCCTTCTCGACGGTAGCAGACGCTTCGGAAGCAGCCTTCTCTACGGTAGAGGCAGCTTCGCTAACAGTTGCAGCAACGTCGGCGGCCGGAGTAGCAGCCGGAGCGGCGGCTTCTTCTTTCTGACCACAGGCGGTCAACATCAGACCCAGGATACCGGCTACCAGTACTTTGTTCATGTGCATACCCTCAAAAAAAGATGGAGAGATGGTGTCAATAACCATCACTGTGCGTCTTCGCTCCCGGTAAAACAGCGAGCCACCGGGAGTCAGGAGGCGCGCGAAATATATCCCCATATGCGGCCAATGAAAACGCGTATCACAATGATATTTTCTCGTTGGCTAGATAAAAAGAACTACTGCAACGACAAATATTAATACAATACGCCTTTATTGACGCAAGACAGCACAATTAAACACCAACAAGAGAACGATTGTCAGTCAATCGTTGCCATTTCGGCAGCCATCACCCAGATAGTGAAAGTGACCTCAATCAGACAGCTTCTGACAAATCAGCCGCCGCCCCTGGCTGTCGCTCTCTCTGGCCAGATCCAGCAGCGCCATCACCGCCAGGGCCTCCACCGCGGGCACAGGGTTGCTCGCCTCCCCCCTGATGGCGGCGCAGACACCGCGGTAGTAAGCGCCGTAATCCCCGGCCTCCCCGCTCACCGCCTGCACCAGGGGCTGCCCCTCCACCATGCGGCTGAGCTGGCCGGGTTCGGGATCCAGGCCCCAGTTCGCCGCGGGCGGGCGCAGGCCGAGCTTGAGCTGCTCCTCCTGCACATCCATGCCGAACTTGATAAAGGATCCTTCGCTGCCGTGGATGACGAAGCGCGGCATGGTGGCAGAGACCAGACAGCTGCCATGCAGTATCACCCGAAGCGCGCCGTAGCCCAGCACCACGTGGAAGTAGTCATCGCTCAGTGCCCCAGGGCGCTGGGCGGCCAAATCCGCCTGGATCCAGTCAGGCTGGCCGAAAAGCTGCAACGCCTGGTCCAGGATGTGGGGACCGAGATCGAACCAGAGCCCGGAACCCGGGCCGCCCGCCTCCCGCCAGCGCTGACGCACCTCGGGACGATAGCGATCGAAATGGGATTCAAATTGGGCGATCTTGCCCAGCGCCCCTTCCGCCACCAGGCGGCGTACCGTGAGGAAGTCCCCGTCCCAGCGTCTGTTGTGGAAGATGCTGAGCAGCCGCTGCTGCTTCTCGGCCAGCTCGACGAGCGCCTCGGCTTCGGCCAGATCCAGCGCGAACGGCTTGTCGATCACCACATGCTTGCCCGCCAGCAGTGCCTGACGGGCGATGGGGGCATGGGTATCGTTGGGGGTCGCTATCACCACCAGATCGACAGTGCTGTCGGCCAGCACCTCGTCCAGCGAGCCGACGCGGCAGCCGGGCAGCTCGGCCTGCACCTTGGCGGCATCCCGACTCACTACCCAGCGCAGGGCAAGCCCCGGGGTGCTGGTCAGGAAGGGGGCGTGGAAGGTCTGTCCTGCAAAGCCGTAGCCCACCAGGGCGGCGTTGATTGTCTGACTCATGGGATTCTCCGCTGAACTGTCCAATATGATAGGCACCTGATGATAGGCTCCTGGCGAGGTTGCGCCCAAAAAAAGAAGGGGGCCTAAAGCCCCCGTTTCGTTCATCAGAGCACAGGATTTATTGCCTGTGCAAGCGACGTTATCCATCAATGCCGGGGGTTGTGCCCCCGCGCATCAAGGCTGCAGGCAGAGGCGACGACCCTGCCGCGTCATCAGCATCAGCAAGGGGGGCAGCAGCAGCCACATGTGCAGTGCCAACTGGCTCAGGGGATCCGGCATCAGCCATCCGGTGATCCCCACCAGGGCGCCGGAGCCGCTCATCTGGAACAGCCCGAGCAGGGCGGCGGCGGTGCCGGCGCAGTGGCCGAAGGGGGCCAGCGCCATGCCGGCTGCTGCACCCAGTATCATGGCGAAGCCGATGCTGGAGAGGAACACGGGCCCCATCATCGCCAGCGGATGAGCCAGGTGCATGGTCAGCGTCAGCAGGATGGCCGACAGCAGCAACACCAGCAGGCCGATACGCAGGGTGCGCCTCGGTCCCACTCTTGCGATGAAGCGCGGCGCCAGGAAGCAGGCCAGGATATTGAGCGCCGCATTGGCGGTGAACCAGTAGCTGAAGCCGTTCATGTCCAGCCCCAGCTTCACCATCAGCTGTACCGGCGCCGCCGTGACATAGGCCAGGATCACCGCCATCGCCAGCATGCAGAGCGCCGCATTGAACAGGAAGCTCGGGGAGCGCAGCACAGGGCTGTAGCGGGACCAGCTGATGAGCGGGCCGCTGCTGCTGGTCTCCTCCGGGCGAGTCTCCGGCATGCGCCACAGCAGCCAGCTGCCGACCACAACGGCGTACCCGGCCATAAACCAGAAGTTGGCCGACCAGCCCGCCTTGGCGGTGAGCCAGCCACCGAGCAGGGGGGCCAGGGCGGGGATGAAGCAGATGGCGCCATTCAGGTAGGAGATCATCTGACCGCTCTTCTTGGGGCCATAGCTGTCACGCACCACCGAGAAGGCGGCGACCGAAGTGGCACAGGCACCGAAGCCTTGCAGCACCCGCGCCAGCATCAGCTCACCCAGGCTGGCGGCAAAACCGGCGGCCAGGGCGCTCAGCCCGTAGAGCAGCACACCGCCAAGGGCGATGGGCTTGCGGCCGTAGCGGTCGGCGAGCGGCCCCACCAGCAGCTGACCCAGCCCCATGCTGAACAGGAACCAGGTGATGGTGCCCTGCATCAGGGTCACCTCGGCCCCCAGCTGCTCGGCCATCTGCGGGATGGCGGGCAGATAGATGTCGATGGCCAGCGGGCTGAACAGCACCAGGAGTACAAGCAGAAGAATCAATGGCATCAGTCACCTCAAGCCCTAGGGGGAAAATCGATTGGTGCGCGAGTCTACTGACTCAGAGTAATGAATTGAAATGGTATTTAATCACTTTGGTTATTCCTATGAGGAAAGATGTATTTTATCTGCCTCTCAGCACGATCAGGGCAGCCCTCATCCGGTGCCGGATTGCAGGCAATTGGCGCTTTTACTAAACCCCTGCCCCGCATAGAATGCGCAGATTATTTTTGCGGAGGTGTGCGATGAACAAGCTTGTCCTGGCAACAGGGAACCAGAAAAAGGTGAAGGAATTGGCCGCCATGCTGGCCGATATGAAGATCCAGGTGATCCCACAGAGCGAGTTTGCGGTCTCCGATGCCGACGAGACCGGCACCACCTTCGTCGAGAATGCCATCATCAAGGCACGCCACGCCGCCCGCATCACGGGCCTGCCCGCCGTCGCTGACGACTCCGGCCTCGAAGTGGACCTGCTGCACGGTCGCCCCGGCGTCTACTCCGCCCGCTTTGCCGGTGCCGGTGCCAGCGACAAGGAGAACATCGACAAGCTGCTGGCCGAGCTGCAAGGTGCCCCCGACTACCTCAAGAGCGCCCGCTTCTGGTGCGTGCTGGTCTATATGCGCCACGCCGACGATCCCACCCCCATCATCTGCCAGGCGAGCTGGGAGGGGATGATCATCGACGAGCCCCGTGGTCAGCACGGCTTTGGCTATGATCCCGTGTTCTTCGTGCCGGATCACGACTGCACCTCGGCCCAGATGCCGGCAGAGCTCAAAAACCAGCTCAGTCACCGTGGCCAGGCCCTGGCCAAGCTCAAGGCTGCGCTGGCAGCAGCGCACTGAGACCCGACCGGGCTCCGGGATACGCCGGCCAGCATTTCATCTACAATGGGGGCCGTCGGCCCCCGTGTTGCTTATGGCCCCCGGCTCAACGAGCGCAGGCCCTCATTGACCATGGGGAGCCAACCAGGCCCCCGTTTTGATTTTTGATTATTGGAAACCCCATGCTGCAACTGCCGCCCCTTTCCCTCTATATCCATGTGCCCTGGTGCGTCCAGAAGTGCCCCTACTGCGACTTCAACTCCCACGCCCAGAAGGGGGAGCTACCCCACCTCGAGTACGTGGCCGCCCTGCTGGAGGATCTGAGCCAGGATCTGCACTGGGCCCAGGGGCGTCCGCTCTCCTCCATCTTTATCGGCGGTGGTACGCCGAGTCTGCTCTCCGTGGAAGCCATGCAGGCGCTGCTGGACGGGGTGCGTGGGCGCATCGCCCTGACCCCGGATTGCGAGATCACCATGGAGGCCAACCCCGGCACTGTGGAGGCGGACAAGTTCGCCGGCTTCCAGCGGGCCGGCATCAACCGCATCTCCATCGGGGTGCAGAGCTTCCAGCAAGAAAAATTGACCCGCCTCGGCCGCATCCACGGCCCGGAGGAGGCACGCAAGGCCGCCGAACTGGCCCATGCCATCAAGTTGCCCACCTTCAACCTGGATCTGATGCACGGCCTGCCGGATCAGAGCCTGGAGGACGCCCTCTATGATCTGCAGCAGGCCATGGACTGCGCGCCGCCGCACCTCTCCTGGTATCAGCTCACCATAGAGCCGAACACGGCGTTCGCCTCCAAGCCGCCCAAGCTGCCGGAGGATGACACCCTGTGGGACATCTATGAGCAGGGTCACGCCATGCTCACCGCCCAGGGTTATCAGCAGTACGAGATCTCGGCCTACGCCAAGGCTGGCTATCAGTGCCGCCACAACCTCAACTACTGGCGCTTTGGCGACTATCTGGGCATAGGCTGCGGCGCCCACGGCAAGGTGACGGATCTCGCGAACCAGCAGATCCTGCGCACCGCCAAGGTGAAGCACCCCAAGGGTTATCTGGACCCTGCCCGCCCCTATCTGGACAGCCAGTGGCAGGTGAGCGCGGACGATCTGCCGCTGGAGTACTTCATGAACAGGTTCAGGTTGTTCGAGCCCGCCCCCAAGGCGGAGTTCGAGGCCTATACCGGGCTGCCGCTGGAGCGGGTGGAAACCATGCTGGCTGTTGCCCAGACCAAGGAGCTTATCGAAGACTTGGGAGAGTGCTGGCAGCTGACGTCTCTCGGCCATCGCTATCTCAACGTGCTGCTCGAGCTCTTTATGGACGAATAAGCCAACTGGGCATCAAGGTCTGGCTTCACCGCCAAAACAGAGAGGGTGCCCATGGCACCCTCTCTGTTTCAGTCATGCCTCGCGGCAGAAACCCGCTCAGCAGCAGACGCGTACCATCCGCTGTTGACCGGGCTCCCACCGCTGGCCGTGCTTGGCCTTGCGCTGATAGCTCCCCTTGCCCTTCTTGCTTGGTTCGACCCTGGCCTGAAACAGTGGCGAGGTCACCAATGCCTTGAGGTGGTTGTCCTGGATGACGCCCCGCCCATGATCGTGGGCCTGATCGATGATATCGACCCGCTTCTTCTTGGCCATATTGGCTCCTGTCTGTGTGGTTGAAACTGGCTAAAAATACGCCAGTGTAAATAAAAACGCGCCGATTGTGCGCCTCCCGGCCCCCGAGTGCAAGAGGCCGGGGCGGATTGCCCAGGCTCAGGGAGCGGGCCGGTAGATCACCCGCACCAGGCCGCTCGGCAGCACTGCAGTGGAGAGCGGGACAAGCTGCTCTGGCAGCGGCTCGCCGCCAAACAGCGAGACTCCCTTGCCCAGCACCACCGGCACCCAGAACAGGGTCAGCTCATCCACCAGCCCAGCCTGCAGGCCCTGCCTCACGACCTCGCCACCGTCCAGATAGATGTGGCGCGCCCCCTCCTGCCACAGCTCGCTCAGCACCTGCGCCAGCGCTCCCTGCCGGAAAGAGACATGGGCACGGGGCGTGGCGGGCCTGTGGGTCAGCACGGTCACAGGTTTGTCGCCGTAGGGCCACTCGGGGAAGGCGCGCACGGTTTCGTAGCTGTTGCGCCCCATCAGCAGCAGATCGGCGCTGGCCATCAGGGCGCCGTAGCCGGTCTCCTCCTGGAAGTCGCCGTTATAGGGTTCCAGCCAGGCGAGATCGTTCCCCTCCCCCGCGATAAAACCGTCGAGGGAGAGGGCGAGAAAGGCAGAGACCCGGGGGCGATGGCGCTCAGTGCTCATGGTCGTGATGTTCGTGATGTTCGTGACGGGAAGGGGTGCCGGACTCCAGGGTCTCCAGGATGGCGCAGTGCTCCGCCGAGCGAGGGCCGCCGCAGCAGATGTCGGAGAGTGCCTTCAGGTTCTCCCGAAAGCGGGTCAGCTCGACAATCTTCTGCTCCACCTGTTCAAGCTTGGTGTCGGCCACCGCCTTCACCTCCTGACAGGTGACTCTGGCCTTGTTGGTGTCGAGGGCGAGCAGCTCCCCTATGTCCGCCAGGGAGAAGCCCACCGACTTGGCGCGGATGATGAACTCCAGCCGCCGCCTGTCCTGCTCCCCATAGAGGCGGTAACCCGACTCGTTGCGGATCCCCGGCGAGATGAGTCCGTTCTTCTCGTAAAAGCGCAGGGTGTCCGCCTTCACCCCGCACGCCTTGGCCAGTTCCCCGATCCGATACATCCTTCCTCTCCCGCCAAACATGGTACTCAATATAAACCGGCTTCCACTATCGCCCCTTTGCCCGGCGATTGCCAGCCAAAGGCAGGAAAGCGGCAGCCAACCCCGGCCTTCCCGGCTCTTTACCCTCAAAACACTGAAAAGACAAACGTTTCACAAAAAATCACCAGAAAACGTTTAACACCGCACCACACAAGGCTTTGTCTCTTTAAAAAATCCACCACAGCTCACATTTTTTGTGTAGAATACGCGCCCACAAGAGAGCGTCGCGTCAAGCGGGCATTTCCTAAAACGCGTTTGCCAACAGCAGGTCTTTTTGGCGAGAGTGGTTTGCGAAATCCCCCACTTCCATTTATTTGGGGACTCTCTGTGTTGAGCCTCGCCTCCCATGGAACGGTCCCCGTTATGCTGAGGACGATAGTGTGATGGAACAAGCTCGACCCATTCGCCGTGCGCTGCTGAGTGTGTCTGACAAGACTGGCATCCTGGAATTTGCCAAGGCACTCAACGAGCGTGGCGTGGCCCTGCTCTCCACCGGCGGTACCGCCAAGCTGCTGGCCGATGCGGGCCTGCCGGTGACCGAGGTCTCCGACTACACCGGCTTCCCCGAGATGATGGATGGCCGGGTCAAGACCCTGCATCCCAAGGTGCACGGTGGCATCCTCGGCCGCCGCGACCGGGATGACGCCATCATGGCCCAGCACGCTATCTCCCCCATCGACATGGTTGTCGTCAACCTCTATCCCTTCGCCGCCACCGTGGCCAAGCCAGGTTGCACCCTGGAAGACGCCGTCGAGAACATCGACATCGGCGGCCCGACCATGGTCCGCTCCGCCGCCAAGAACCACAAGGATGTCACCATAGTCGTCAAGGCGGCCGATTACGGCCGGGTGATCGCCGAAATGGATGGCAACGGCAACAGCCTGACCCTGGCTACCCGCTTCGATCTCGCCATCGCCGCTTTCGAGCACACCGCAGCCTACGACGGCATGATAGCCAACTACTTCGGCACCCTGGTCCCCTCCTACGGTGACAACAAGGAAGGCGATGAGGAGTCCCGCTTCCCGCGCACCTTCAACGCCCAGTTCATCAAGAAGCAGGACATGCGCTACGGCGAGAACAGCCACCAGGCTGCCGCCTTCTACGCCGAAGAGCAGGCAGCACCTGGCTCGGTGGCAAGCGCCATCCAGCTGCAGGGCAAGGCGCTCTCCTACAACAACATCGCCGACACAGACGCGGCGCTGGAGTGCGTGAAGGAGTTCGCCGAGCCGGCCTGCGTCATCGTCAAGCACGCCAATCCGTGCGGTGTCGCCATAGGTGAGGATCTGCTGGGTGCCTATGATCGCGCCTACCAGACCGACCCCACCTCCGCCTTTGGCGGCATCATCGCCTTCAACCGCGAGCTGGATGGTGCCACCGCGGCGGCCATAGTCGCCCGTCAGTTCGTCGAGGTGATCATAGCCCCCAGCATCAGCCAGGCAGCCCGCGACGCTGTCGCCGCCAAGCAGAACGTGCGCCTGCTCGAATGCGGCCAGTGGACTGCCCCGGCCCAAGGCTTTGACCTCAAGCGTGTCAACGGCGGTCTGCTGGTGCAGGAGCGGGATCACGGCATGGTCACCCTGGGGGATCTGACCGTGGTCAGCCAGCGTCAGCCGACCGAGGCCGAGCTCAAGGACCTGCTGTTCTGCTGGAAGGTCGCCAAGTTCGTCAAATCCAACGCCATCGTCTATGCCAAAGACGGCCAGACCATAGGCGTCGGCGCCGGCCAGATGAGCCGGGTCTACTCCGCCAAGATCGCCGGCATCAAGGCCGAGGATGAAGGGCTGACTGTGGCGGGCTCCGTCATGGCCTCAGACGCCTTCTTCCCGTTCCGCGACGGCATAGATGCCGCCGCCGCCGCGGGCATCTCCTGCGTCATCCAGCCAGGTGGCTCCATGCGCGACAACGAGGTGATCGAGGCCGCCAACGAGCACGGCATGTGCATGGTGTTCACCAACATGCGCCATTTCCGTCACTGATGAGTCAGGGCCGCCACTGGCGGCCCTTTTGTTGTCTCTTTTCAACTGACTATTTTCAACCGCAGCCCCAGGCGGTTATCACAAATAGAAGCGAGCGATACGATGAAAGTACTGATCATTGGCAACGGCGGCCGTGAGCACGCCCTGGCCTGGAAGGCCAAGCAATCCCCCATGGTGACCCGGGTGTTCGTCGCCCCCGGCAATGCCGGCACCGCCCACGAGGGCAGCATAGAGAACGTCGCCATAGAGGCGACCGACATCCAGGCCCTGCTGGCCTTCGCCAAGGCCCAGCAGATAGGTCTCACTATCGTCGGGCCGGAAGCGCCCCTGGTGAAAGGGGTGGTGGATGCCTTCCGTGCCGAAGGGCTCGCCATCTTCGGCCCGACCGCCGCCGCCGCCCAGCTGGAGGGCTCCAAGGCCTTCGCCAAGGACTTCCTGGCGCGCCACGCCATCCCCACTGCCGACTACCAGAACTTCACCGAGGTGGAGCCTGCTCTGGCCTACCTGCGCGAGAAGGGTGCCCCCATCGTCATCAAGGCTGACGGTCTGGCCGCCGGCAAAGGCGTCATCGTCGCCATGACCCTCGAAGAGGCGGAAGCGGCGGTGCGCGACATGCTCTCCGGCAATGCCTTCGGCGACGCCGGCGCCCGTGTGGTGATCGAGGAGTTCCTGGACGGGGAAGAGGCGAGCTTCATCGTCATGGTGGATGGCGAGCACGTGCTGCCCATGGCCACCAGCCAGGATCACAAGCGGGTCGGCGACGGCGACACCGGCCTCAACACCGGCGGCATGGGGGCCTACTCCCCGGCGCCCGTGGTGACAGATGCGGTGCATCAACGCGTGATGGAGCAGGTGATCATGCCGACGGTGCGCGGCATGGCGGCCGAGGGCAACGTCTACACCGGCTTCCTCTACGCCGGCCTGATGATAGACCCCCAGGGCAACCCCAAGGTGATCGAGTTCAACTGCCGCTTCGGCGACCCCGAGACCCAGCCCATCATGCTGCGGATGCGCTCCGATCTGGTGGAGCTGTGCCTGGCCGCCTGTGCCGGCAAGCTGGACCAGGTCGAAGCCATCTATGATCCCCGCGTCGCCATCGGCGTGGTGCTGGCGGCGGGCGGTTACCCCGGTGACTACCAGCAGGGCAAGCCCATCAGCGGCCTGCCGGTGGAAGAGGCGAGCGGCGAGAAGGTATTCCATGCCGGCTCCCAGCTGGCGGGAGACACCATAGTCACCGCCGGTGGCCGCGTGCTGTGCGCCACCGCGCTGGGCCACACCGTCGCCGAGGCGCAGCAACGCGCCTACCAGCTGGCGGCTCGGATCCAGTGGGACGGTGTCTTCTACCGCAAGGACATCGGCTGGCGCGCCATCGAGCGCGAGCAGGCCAAGTAAAGGCTGCCTCCCCCATCGAACACAAGGGCCTGCGGGCCCTTTTTGCTGCCCGGGCCATCGGGGGCGCGGATAACCGCCCAGCCAGCCCCAGACTTCCCCCTAAGCCCGATGTGGTGGTGGCAAGGAGGCATTCATCCCCTTGGCACCTCTCTCCGCCTCGGGCGCATGACCCCGGGTTGCCGCCCTTTTTCCGCCCCCGGCTCACCCCCTTCTGACTACATATGTACAGCACAATGCACACATTTCGTCACAATTGGTCGCACTTTCCCCATACAATTGCCCCGCTTTCATGGCATCATGCTGTATGATACCGCACTCAAATGAGTGCCATAAGAACCTGCAATATCGTCGTCTCATAAGGAAATCCCATGTTGAAAACTGTGCGTCCCCTGCTGCTGCCCCTGATGTTTGGCCTGATGACCCTGCCCGCCATGGCCGGCGATCTGGAGCAGCCGATGAAGAAGATCGGCTTCAACTACAAGCAGGCCGTCAAGGCAGATGATGCGGCCACCATGGAGAAACACATCAAGGAGATGAAGGCCCAGCTCGATGTGGCCAAGGAGAGAAACATGCCGGCTGCCAAGAAGGAGAAGTTCCTCGAGGGCATGAACAAGGTGCAGAGCGAGCTGGATGCCAGCCTGGCGGCCCTGCAGGCCGGTGATCAGGAGAAGGCCCAGGCCCATCTGGCCAAGGTCAACGACCTGAAGAAGGAGTACCACCAATATGCCAAGCAGAAAGGCTGATCCCTTCCACTGGGATGGTCTGGTCCGCCTCACCCACTGGGGTGTGGCAGCGGTCTGCATCGGCAACCTCTGGCTCAACGAGGCGGGCGAGGAGTGGCATGAATGGCTGGGCTATGGCGCCATGGCTCTGATCGGGTTGCGCCTGCTGTGGGGGCTCACCCTGGCACGGGGCCATGCCCGCCTTGGCGCCCTCATCCCGAGCCGGGACGATTTCCGCCAGCAGGCGGTGGCGCTGCGCGAGCGCGCACCGGCGGCGCCCGGCCATCACGGCAGCGGCAAGCTGGCGGTCTGGGCACTCTGGCTGCTGGTGCTGGCGACCGCCGGCAGCGGCTGGTTCCAGAACACCGAGACTGGCTTCGAGCTGGGGGCCGACGACTGGCATCTCTGGTGTACCTGGGCACTGCAGGCCATGATAGCCCTGCACCTGTGCGCCATCGTCTACACCTCCTGGCGTCAGCGCAGCAACCTGGTGACCCGGATGCTGCCCCGGCGCAGGCGCCGGGTGCCAGAGCGTCAGCAGGAACCCCACTCTTGAAGCAGACGGGCACCTCGGTGCCCGTCTTCCTTTCCCTGCTTGTCCGACTGCAAGGCCACCTCTGCAAGGCGGCAGCATCGGCTTTACCCCCTCAATGGCGCGACGCCCCTCCCCCTCTTTTGCCCGGCCACCATGAAAGCATTTTCATTCACACTTCTTAACTAATCCCGGCTGTACGATTTTCAATCTCCTCAATTTCATCAATGCTACAGAGCCGAACGAGGTTGTTTGTGGTCCGTTCGACATGATGACAGTGACACGTCAATAACAAGATCGAAGGGAAAATCGTCATGCACAACACAGTGTTTCGAACCGCCATGCTCGCCGCGGTGCTGGGCTCATTCAGCCACACAGCCGCCGCCGAAGGGGTCATGGTCCACCTGTTCCAATGGAAGTTCAACGACATCGCCAACGAGTGCGAGACAGTGCTCGGTCCCAAGGGGTTCGGGGGCGTCCAGATCACGCCGCCCGCCGAGCACAAGCAGGGGAGCCAGGTCTGGTGGACCGTCTACCAGCCCGTCAGCTTCAAGAACTTCAACAGCTTCGGCGGCAGCGAGGCAGAGCTCAGGAGCATGATCACCCGCTGCAATGCGGCCGGGGTCAAGGTCTATGCCGACGCCGTCTTCAACCAGCTGGCCTCGGGCACCGGAACAGCCACCGGCGGCGGCAGCTACAACTCGGGGCAATATCAGTATCCCCAGTTCGGCTACAACGACTTCCACCACAGCGGTGACATCACCAACTACGGCGACAGCAACAACGTCTGGAACGGCGCCCTCTACGGCATGCCGGATCTCAATACCGGCTCTCCCTACGTGCAGGATCAGATAGCCAGCTACATGAAGACCCTGCTGGGTTGGGGCGTGGCGGGCTTTCGCATCGATGCGGCCAAGCACATGGCCCCCGGCGAGGTGAAGGCCATACTCGACAAGGCGGGCAGCCCCAAAGCCTACCTGGAAGTGATAGGTGCAGGGGGAGAGTCGGCAGACATCCAGCCGGGTCGCTACACCTACATAGACACAGTCACCGACTTCAAATACGGCACGGATCTCGCCGCCAACTTCAACGGCCAGATCAAGAACCTCAAGACCCTCGGCGAGAGCTGGGGCCTGCTCCCCTCCAACAAGGCCTTCGTCTTCGTGGTCAACCACGACCGCGAGCGCGGCCACGGGGGCGGCGGCATGCTCACCTTCATGAGCGGAGCCCGCTATGAGCTGGCCAACACCTTCATGA
The DNA here is from genome assembly GCF_040908275.1 of Aeromonas sp. R4-3. Taxonomy (NCBI): domain Bacteria; kingdom Pseudomonadati; phylum Pseudomonadota; class Gammaproteobacteria; order Aeromonadales; family Aeromonadaceae; genus Aeromonas; species Aeromonas sp. R4-3. Next base: position 161,451 of record NZ_JBFODK010000061.1, on the reverse strand, counting down.
TGGCCTGGCCCTATGGCTGGAAACAGGTGATGTCGGGCTATCGCTTCGAGAACATGGGCACCTATGAAACCGACAAGGGGGCGCCGGGCAGCACGCCCTGCACCGATGGCCAGTGGAACTGCGAGCAACGTCGCCCGACCATCATGAACATGGCCCTGTTCCACAACAGAACCGAGGGGCAGGCTGTCAGTCACTGGTGGGACAACGGCAACAACCAGATAGCCTTCGGTCGGGGAGACAAGGGCTTCGTCGCCATCAACAACGAGAGCGGCAGCCTGGTGGCCTCGGTGCAGACCGGCCTGCCGGCGGGCGAGTACTGCAACCTCCTGGGTGGCAATGACTACTGCAGCGGGGGCTATGTCACCGTCGACGGCAGCGGCAAGGCCAGCCTGAACGTGCCGGCCATGAAGGCCGCCGCCATCATCGCTGGCTGCACCAAGGCCAGCACCTGCGGCGGCACCGCCCTGCCTGGCAACAAGTTCAGCAGCATGAACCTGCGCGGCACCCACAACGCCTGGGGCAACACCCCCATGACAGTCGATGCCAACCGCGTCTGGTCCGCCACCCTGACCCTGACCGGCAGCGGTGACGCCACCGGCGCCCAGCGCTTCAAGTTCGACGTCTTCGGCAACTGGACCGAGAGCTACGGCGACAACGAAGGGGACGGCATCGCCGACAAGGGCAGCAGCAAGGATATCCTGGTCAGCGGGGCGGGCAGCTACCGCATCACCCTGAGCGAAGGCGATCTGCGCTATACGGTCATCCCTCTCACCAGCAACCAGGCACCGGTCGCCGCCCTCTCGCCCAAGGTCCTCAGCGTCAAGACGGGGGAGAGCGTGGTGTTCGATGGCTCCGCCTCCACCGACGATGAAGGCGTGGCAAGCTACAGCTGGTCTACCGGCGGCAGCGCCCCCACTGAGACAGTCCAGTTCGATACCCCGGGCACCCATATTGTCACCCTGACAGTCACCGATGCCGAGGGGCTGACCGCCAGTGCCAGCGCAACTGTGACGGTCACCGACAGCAACGGCGCCTACAACAGCGTGCTGCCGACCCTGCACCTGCGTGGCACCCCCAATGCCTGGGGCTCGCTCGCCATGACGCTGGTTGCCGACAACCAATGGGAGGCCTTGGCCACCTTCAACGGCCAGGCCAACCAGCGCTTCAAGTTCGACGTCAAGGGAGACTGGACCCAGAACTATGGCGACACCAACAAGGATGGCGTGGCCGAACAGGGGGGGGCCGACATACTGACCCCGGTCAGCGGCCAGTACCGGGTACGCTTCAACGACCAGACCCTGCAATACAGCCTGACCCCGGTCAGCGTCGGCTATGCCAAGAACATCGCCAGCCTGAACATCCGTGGCACCACCAATGGCTGGGGCACCACTCCCATGACGCTGGTGGGGGATCACCAGTGGCAGGCCGGCGTCACCTTCACGGGGGCCGGTGATGGCAGCGGCGGCCAGCGCTTCAAGTTCGACGTCAAGGGTGACTGGACCCAGAACTACGGCGACACCAACAAGGACGGCGTGGCCGAGCTGGCCGGAGCCGACATCACCACCGCAGTGGTCGGTGCCTATGTGGTGCGCTTCAACGACCAGACCCTGACCTACAGCCTGAGCGCCCAGTAAGCCCCAGGGGCGTAACGCCCTTGTGACCTTCGGGCATCCCATGGCCTCCTTCCCACAGGGCTGGAGGCCTTTTCATGGGCCCGATGGCGCCATCACGCTCCCCCTCTGCCAGCCCCCCCGTTCCCAGTTCGCCGACGGGCAGGCATACTGCCTTCACATCCCCATGCAGGAGCGCATATGAAACTATTGGAAACCCTCAAGGCCGAGGGACGGATCGAAGAAGCCCGCCAGCACGGCCTGCTGCAACTCATCGAGCACCCGCAACACGCCGAACTGCATTATGAAGTGGCCAGCCTGCACGACATGCAGGGGCGCGAGGCCCAGGCCATTCCCCTCTACCAGAAGGCCATAGCGCTGGGACTGGGCGAGGCCTCCTTGCGCGGCGCCTGGCTCGGCCTTGGCAGCTCTTTTCGCTGCACCGGGCAATATGCCGAAGCCCTTGCCGCCTTCGACCAGGGGTTGGCCCGCTTTCCGGACGCCACCGAGTTCAGGGTGTTCCGTGCCATGGCCTGCTACAGCCTGGGGCACCACAAAGAGGGGATGGAGACGCTGCTGGCGGTGCTGGCCGAGACGACCACAGATCCTGCCCTCGTCCCCTACAGGCGAGCCATGGCACTCTACGCCGGGGATCTCGACAGGCGCTGGTGAACGCCAGAAACGACAAAGCCGCTCATGATGAGCGGCTTTGTCTGAATGTGGTGGCCCCTGCCCGACTTGAACGGGCGACCAATCGATTATGAGTCGACTGCTCTAACCAACTGAGCTAAGGGGCCAGAATCTTGGTTTTGCGGCGTGGATTATAGGGGATGTGAGATAAGCCGTCCATAGGCAGATCAACCACTTGGCGAGTTTTTGTCCACTATTCCGCTAATCTTTTGCACCCAGGCTTCCGGATAAAACAAAGCCCCGCATGGCGGGGCTTTTGAGACAGGGCTCAGGCAGTGCCTCAGGACTATTCGTCCAGGAAGCTGCGCAGCACTTCCGAGCGGCTCGGGTGGCGCAGTTTGCGCAGTGCCTTGGCTTCGATCTGACGAATACGCTCACGGGTGACGTCGAACTGCTTGCCCACTTCCTCGAGGGTGTGGTCAGTGTTCATGTCGATCCCGAAACGCATCCGCAGCACCTTGGCTTCGCGGGCAGTCAGGCCAGCCAGCACTTCGCGGGTGGCGTTGCGCAGGCTCTCGCTGGTCGCCGCATCCGCCGGCAGGGCCAAGGTGGTATCTTCGATGAAGTCGCCCAAGTGGGAATCTTCATCATCACCGATGGGCGTCTCCATGGAGATGGGCTCCTTGGCGATTTTCAGTACCTTGCGGATCTTGTCTTCCGGCATGCCCATGCGCATGGCCAGCTCTTCCGGGTTCGGTTCACGACCCATCTCCTGCAGCATCTGGCGGGAGATACGGTTGAGCTTGTTGATGGTCTCGATCATGTGCACCGGGATACGGATGGTACGGGCCTGATCCGCGATGGAGCGGGTAATGGCCTGACGGATCCACCAGGTGGCATAGGTCGAGAACTTGTAGCCACGACGGTATTCAAACTTGTCCACCGCCTTCATCAGACCTATGTTGCCCTCCTGGATCAGATCCAGGAACTGCAGACCACGGTTGGTGTACTTCTTGGCGATGGAGATAACCAGACGCAAGTTGGCCTCGACCATCTCTTTCTTCGCACGGCGAGCCTTGGCCTCACCAATGCTCATGCGACGGTTGATGTCCTTGATCTGGGCGATCGACAGACCGGTCTCTTCTTCGATCTGCTGCAGCTTGCCGATGGAACGCAGCACTTCTTCGTCCATCTCGAGCAGACGGGGAGACCAGGCCTTGCCAGCCTGCTTCTGGTATTCAAACCAGGCAGTCTCGCACTCGTTGTTGGTGAAGGCAGCGACGAAGGTCTTCTTCGGCATCTTGGCCTGCTCAACGCAGAGCTTCATGATGATGCGTTCCTGCACGCGAACCCGCTCCATCATCTCCCGCATGTTGTTGACCAGGCGATCGAACTGCTTGGGCATCAGGCGGAATTGACGGAACACATCGGCCAGCTGGGCGATGGCAGCCTGGGTGTCGTCGTGGGCGCGACCATTCTTCTGGATGGAGAGACGGGTGACTTCGTACTGGGCACGCAGTTCACCGAACTTCTCGCGGGCGACTTCCGGATCCGGACCACCGTCCCCATCGTCGTCGGAGCTGTCGCCGTCTTCGTCTTCATCCTCGTCTTCATCTTCGTCTTCGTCAGCGAGATCGTCTTCACTGAGTTCAGAACCGATGTGAGTGGCGGTCGGCGCCACGTCGTCCGCTTCGTTCGGATCGATAAAGCCGGAGATGATGTCGGACAGACGCAGTTGCTCGGCTTCGTACTTGTCGTACTGTTCGAGCAGGTAAGTGATGGCTTCAGGGTACTCGGCAACGGAGCTTTGTACCTGATTGATACCGTCCTCGATCCGTTTGGCGATGTCGATTTCGCCTTCACGGGTCAGCAGTTCGACGGTACCCATTTCCCGCATGTACATGCGGACAGGATCGGTCGTGCGACCAATCTCAGATTCAACAGATGCCAGAGCCTGGGCCGCTGCTTCGGCAGCGTCCTCATCGGCAGTACCACCTTCGGCCATGATCAGATCATCGGCGTCCGGGGCGTTTTCCACTACCTGGATACCCATATCGTTGATCATCTGGATGATGTCTTCGATCTGGTCAGAGTCGACAATGTCTTGCGGGAGGTGATCGTTCACCTCGGCATAGGTCAGGTAGCCCTGTTCTTTACCTTTGGCAACGAGGAGTTTAAGCTGAGACTGCGGGGTTTGCTCCATAGAACTCATCCGGTTGGTGTTGCTAGGTTGCGCGTACAGTGCGCTGCTGCGCAAATAGCCAATTCTAATAGAAAACCGCCAGACATGCTATGTCTGGTTGCGGCGTCGGTCATGAGAAACCCCTGCCCGCAGTATTGTCGGGGCCAGGCGGTTATAAAATGTTTGCTTTTAATCCCGTCGATTCGGGCAACGGTATTTATATTGGGGCCAATCACTCAAATATCAAGCCCCGCTCTCATTTCTTTTCTCAATCTGTACCTCTCTGATCAGCATCATCAGCTCCTGTGTTTCCTCAGAGCTTAGCCCTTCCTGGGCCACCTTGGCCTGCAATTCTTCGATTCGTTGCTTCAGAAACTGGTTGATGAAACCGACGAAGGTATCCTGCAATTCTCCCAGAATATCCGGCTCCTGGTCGAGTTTGATCTCTTCAAACAGGTCGTGCATGGCCAGCTGAGCCAGGATCTCCCCCTCCTTGGTGCCGCGCCAGTGCTCCAGCAAGATGCCGGTGGTGATCCCTGGCTGAGTCAGGATCTGCTGATGCAGCTGCAACAGGAATTTGATGCCCTGCACCCGCAGCCCAGCCAGTTCCGGCATGGCCGGCAGCTCGGCCGTCACCGCCGGATATTGCACCATCAAAGCCAGTGCCCGGCGAATGGGGGTCAGTTTGGCGGCCTTGGGCTTGCTGACTTCACCCTTGGGCTGGCTATTGCGGGCAAACAGCTCGGCGATCCGCTGCTTGTTCTCCCCCCAACGCATCATGCTGGAGAGCCGGGTGATCAGCCCCTCGCGGGTGAAGCCTTCCGGCACGCGGCGGATCAGTTCGGCGGCCTTGTTGGCCACTTCAAACTTGCCCGCCTCGCCAGAGAGGGCGGCATCACGCCCGAGACGCTCGAACATGAAATCGGCGAAGGGCTGAGCCTCGTCCAGCAAGGCCTCAAACCCCTCCTTGCCGATCTGACGGACCAGAGAGTCGGGATCCTCGCCATCCGGTAGGAACACGAACTTCAGCTCGCGGCCATCCTGCAGATGGGAGAGTGCATTATCCAGCGCCCGCCAGGCCGCCTCACGGCCGGCGTTGTCGCCATCGTAGCAGCAGACCACCTCCGCCGTGGTACGAAACAGGGTGTGGATATGGTCGCTGGTGGTAGCCGTCCCCAGCGCGGCCACCGCATAGTCGATGTCGTACTGACCGAGCGCCACCACGTCCATATAGCCTTCCACCACCAGGATCCGACGAGGATCCTTGTGTGCCTGCTTCACCTCGTAGAGGCCGAACAGTTCACGCCCCTTGTGGAAGATGGGGGTCTCCGGCGAGTTGAGGTACTTGGGCGTGCCATCCCCCAGCACCCGGCCACCGAAGCCGATGACCCGACCCCGCTTGTCACGGATGGGGAACATGATGCGATCACGGAAGCGATCATAGCTGCCAGGACCGCTGTCGCGGGGGATCAGCATGCCGCCGGAGATGAGCAGCTGTTCGTGATCCCGACTGGATCCAAAGCGCCGCCGGACCTGATCCCAGTCACCCGGGGCATAGCCAATATTGAAGCGTTTGACCACTTCCCCGGTCAGACCGCGCCCCTTCAGGTATTCCACCGCCTGAGGAGCCCCCTTGAGGTTGCTCTCGTAGAAGCGGGCAATCTGGCTCATCAGCTCATAGAGATCCTTGCTGACGGCAGGTTGGGAACTGGCCGAGCCCCCCAGGCTCTGCTCGCGAGGCACCTGCATGCCTTGCATGCTGGCGAGCTCTTCGATGGCGTCGGGGAATTCGAGTCCGTCGTACTCCATGACAAAGCCGATGGCGTTGCCGTGGGCGCCACAGCCGAAGCAGTGGTAGAACTGCTTCTCCTGGCTGACGGTGAAAGAGGGGCTTTTTTCGTTATGAAAAGGACAGCAAGCCTGATAGTTCTTGCCGGCCTTCTTCAGCCGCACCCGCGAGTCGATCAACTCGACGATATCGGTACGTACGAGCAGATCATCGATAAAGGATTGTGGGATCCTGCCTGCCATAACCGTCCTGTTTCATTACTCGGAAAAATAAAAAAGCCGCGCATTCACAGGGAAGCACGGCTTCTTTCGACTAACAAGAGAAATGCCTGTTACGCCAAGCGGGTTTTCACCTGAGCACTGACGGCGCCGACATCGGCACGCCCCTGAATCTTCGGCTTCAAGACAGCCATGACCTTGCCCATATCAGCCATGACGGCAGCACCACTTTCAGTGATGGCTTGCTCGATCAGTGCGGCAATTTCGTCTGCGGTCAGCTGTTGCGGCAGGAATTCCTGCAGCACCAAGATCTCTGCGGACTCTTTGTCGGCAAGATCCTGACGACCGGCAGCTTCAAATTGGCTGATGGAATCGCGGCGCTGTTTGACCATCTTGGTCACGACAGCGAGGATATCCTCATCATTGAGCTCGATACGGGTATCAACTTCACGCTGCTTGATTTCTGCCATCAACAAACGGATCGCCCCCAAGCGAGCCTTATCTCTGGCAAGCATGGCGAGTTTTTGTTGATCCTTGAGTTGATCCTTCAGAGACACGGCATGATCCCCCGATTAGTACAGGCGGATACGACGTGCGTTTTCGCGGGACAGCTTCTTGGCGTGACGCTTAACGGCAGACGCTTTGGCGCGCTTACGGATGGTAGTCGGCTTCTCGTAGAACTCACGGCTACGAACTTCAGACAGGATACCGGCCTTTTCGCAAGAACGCTTGAAGCGACGCAGAGCAACGTCAAACGGCTCATTTTCACGGACTTTGATTACTGGCATGTGCCTTTCACCTCAGTGATATATTGTTAGCTGACCATCAGTCGATCAGCATGTCTTAAAATGGTGCGAAATTATACTCTGGACAGGGAATGAAAGTAAACCCGCAGAGATCGCTCTGGTTTAAAAAACCCGCGAAGGTTACCATAGCCGTCTCATTTTAGCAGTGAAATTTTTTAGCAATGCGTGTATTGGGCATAGAGACATCCTGTGACGAAACCGGGATCGCGATCTTCGACGATCAAAAAGGGATCCTTTCCCATCAGTTATACAGCCAGGTCAAGCTGCATGCGGACTACGGTGGCGTCGTCCCCGAGCTCGCCAGCCGGGATCACGTCCGCAAGACGATCCCCTTGATCCAGGCCGCATTGCAAGAGGCGGGACTGGGTAAAGATGACATCGACGGCATCGCCTACACTGCGGGACCGGGTCTGGTTGGTGCCATTCTGGTGGGGGCGACCATAGGCCGCTCCCTCGCCATGGCCTGGGGTAAACCCGCCGTGGCGGTACACCATATGGAGGGCCATCTACTGGCTCCCATGCTGGAGGAGCGGGCCCCCGAATTCCCCTTCGTGGCGCTGCTGGTCTCCGGCGGTCACTCCATGCTGGTGCGGGTCGACGGCATCGGCAGCTATCAACTGCTGGGGGAATCCATCGACGATGCCGCCGGCGAGGCCTTCGACAAGACCGCCAAGCTGATGGGACTGGACTACCCGGGCGGCCCCCTGCTCTCCCGCCTTGCCGAGAAAGGCACCACGGGACGCTTCACCTTCCCCCGCCCCATGACGGACAGACCCGGGCTCGATATGAGCTTCTCCGGTCTCAAGACCTTTGCCGCCAACACCATAGCCGCCAATGCCGACGATGAGCAGACCCGTGCCGACATCGCCCGCGCCTTTGAAGATGCGGTAGTCGATACCCTGGCCATCAAGTGTCGTCGCGCCTTGAAGGAGACAGGGCTCAAGCGCCTGGTGGTGGCCGGTGGCGTCAGCGCCAACCGTCACCTGCGTGCCCAGCTGGCCGAGCTGATGGAGAGCCTCAAGGGCGAGGTGTTCTATCCGCGTACCGAATATTGCACCGACAATGGCGCCATGATCGCCTATGCCGGCATGCAGCGCCTGAAAGCGGGTGTGTTCGAGCCGCTGGTCGTCAAGGCGGTGCCGCGCTGGCCGCTGGATACCCTGGATCCCGTGTGATCCCAAGGATCCTCTCGCAATGAAAAAGGGGCCTCTGGCCCCTTTGTTGTATCTGTCCTCGGCATAATAGCCGTCCGTTGGTTAGGATTAATTGGTTCTAAACAGGGCCTCAATGGAGAGCCCCTGCCCCAGCAGTATCTCCCGCAGGCGGCGCAGCCCCTCGACCTGGATCTGGCGCACCCGCTCCCGGGTCAGACCAATCTCGGCCCCCACGTCTTCGAGCGTTGCCGGCTCGTAACCGAGCAAGCCGAAGCGGCGAGCCAGCACCTCACGTTGCTTGGGATTCAGCTCTTCCAGCCAGTGGACTATGCTGCTGCGCATGTCATCTTCCTGAGACTCCAGCTCTGGCCCCATGCCGCGCTCATCGGACAGGACGTCGAGCAGTGCCTTGTCGCGATCGCCGCCGATGGGGGTATCCACCGAGGTGATCTTTTCGTTGAGCTTGAGCATGCGGTTCACATCGTCGACCGAACGATCCAGCGCGAAGGCTATGTCTTCTGCGGTGGGTTCATGGTCTAGGCGGTGGGAGAGTTCACGCGCGGTGCGCAGGTAGACATTCAGCTCCTTCACCACATGGATCGGCAGCCGTATGGTACGGGTCTGGTTCATGATGGCCCGCTCTATGGTCTGGCGGATCCACCAGGTGGCATAGGTAGAGAAACGGAAACCCCGTTCGGGGTCGAACTTCTCGACCGCCCGGATGAGACCGAGGTTCCCCTCTTCGATGAGATCCAGCAGCACCAGGCCGCGGTTGTTGTAGCGCCGGGCAATCTTGACCACCAGGCGCAGGTTGGATTCGATCATGCGCTTGCGCGCGGCTTTGTCACCGCGCAGGGCACGACGGGCGTAATAGACTTCCTCTTCGGCCGTGAGCAGGGGGGAGAAGCCGATCTCCCCCAGATAGAGCTGGGTGGCGTCCATCACCTTGTTCAGTTCCGGCACCATGAGCTCATCGGAGATAGTCTCCTCAGCCTCGGCGGCAACCTCCTGAACCTCTTCTTCCTCCTGGGCCTCCAGCTCTTCGTCGAACTCTAACTCTGCATCCTGCATTACCAGTTGTTCTTGGCTCATGATATGTCTCCCTGACCTGAACCAGAGTAAGACCTAGCTCTCTGGGTTAACGCTTTGGCAAATAGCCCATCGGGTTGATTGACTTGCCTTTGTACCGGATTTCAAAGTGCAGGCGCACATCCGGCGCATCCGTGCTACCCATGTTGGCGATGACGGCTCCGCCTTTGACGGAGTCTCCCTCCCTGACCCTCAACTCGTCGTTGTGGGCGTAAGCAGAGAGGTAGTCATCGTTGTGCTTGAGAATAATCAGCTTGCCGTAACCCCTGAGTGCACTGCCCGCGTAGACCACTTTGCCGCCGCTGGCGGCGTAAACGGGTTGGCCCTTCTGGCCGGAGATGTCGATGCCCTTGTTGCCCTGTTCCGCAACGGAGAAGCCTTCGACTATCCGTCCCTTAGCTGGCCAATGCCAGGAGAGAGTTGACTGGGAACTGACGTTTTTTTGTTCTTTCGCCTGAGCGTATGCTGTTGACGGTGCAGGAGCAATCGTTTTCTGAGCAATAAACGGGGTGGTCGTACCTGCCGGAGCCGTCGCCATGGGTTTGGGCCCGGAGCTGGTCACCGACGGTGTGGTCGCCGCCACCATCTGGCCGCCTGCCGCCGCACTCGAGCCCACGTTGAGCACCTGGCCAACATGGAGCGAATAGGGGGCCTGCAGGTTGTTGCGCTGTGCCAGAGTCTGATTGGAGACATTGAACTGGCGACCTATGCTGCTCAGGGTATCCCCACGACGCACCTCATAGGTGCCGTTGCCGCTTGTGACAGGGCGGCTCATCGCCATGCCGGTGCTGACCACGGCGCCGGAAGAGCCATCCAGCCTGAGCTGCTGGCCCGGATAGATGTTGTAGGGAGGGCTGATCCCGTTGAGGCTGACCAGGGATGCGACATCCATGCCCGAGCGGAATGCGATGGAGTACAGGGTATCCCCCTTCACCACTGTGTAACTGCCACCCTGCATGCCCGAATTGGCCATGTTTTGACGAGTCGGGATGGTCGAGGCAATGGGGTCATTGCCCAGACTCTGTACCGGGGCAGCAGTCTTGCTGGAAGAGCAGGCAAGCAGTAGCCATGACAACACGACGACACTGCTTCCTTGCCAAACACGCGAACGCATAGTGGATCCTTAACGACTAAACCAGAAATAGGCCGCAATGGCCAAACCAATACAGAGCCAGCCGAGCACATCCACATAGTGCATCAGCTTGCGCTCCATCTTCTCACCCCCCCACCGCATCAGGCCCGCGACCAGGAAAAAGCGCATGCCACGACCGATGAGGGAGGTCACGATAAATGGCAGTAGCGCCATATGAAGCAAGCCCGCCGTGACGGTAAACACCTTGTAGGGGATCGGCGTGAAACTGGCAATAAAAATCACCCAGATCCCCCACTGCGTGAACCACTGCTCGGCCAGCGCAATCTTGTCTTCATAGCCGACAGAGACCACCAGCGGCTGGACCACGGGCTCCCACAGGGCATAGCCCAGGGCATAACCAAACAGCGCCCCCAGCACAGAGAAGAAGGTTGCCAACCCGGCGTAGTGCCACGCCTTGTGCGGCTTGGCGAGCGCCATGGGGGCCAGCATCACGTCCACCGGGATCGGCCAGAACACCGACTCGATAAAAGCGGTGATGGAGAGATACCAAGGGGCGTGCTTGTGGCGGGCCCACTGCATCACCAGTACGTACAAACGGGAAAACAGCTTCACTCCACATCTCCGTCAATCAGGGGGACAAAACGCACCGGCTCCAGGATCCGGCTGGTCAGCTGGGAGCCGGATCGCTCGATCAGCTGCAAAGTTTGCTGACTATCCCCCACCGGCAGCACCAGACGCCCGCCTTCGGCCAGCTGGTCGGTCAGGGCCTTGGGTACCTCGCTCGCCGCCGCCGTCACCAAAATGGCATCGAACGGCCCCTTGTTGGGCCAGCCCAGCCAGCCGTTGCCGTGCTTGGCCGAGACATTGTGCAAGTCGAGCTGGCGCAGCCGGCGCCGGGCCTGGAACTGCAGAGACTTGATCCGCTCCACCGTGTAGACATGCTCCACCAGATGGGCCAGCACTGCGGTCTGATAACCGGATCCAGTGCCGATCTCCAGCACATGGGCCGGATCGTTCTGGATCAGCAGCTCCGTCATCCGCGCCACTATGTAGGGCTGGGAGATGGTCTGACCGTGGCCGATGGGCAGGGCCGTATTGTCCCAGGCCTTGTGAGCCATGGCTTCATCCACAAACAGCTGGCGCGGCACTTTCGCAATCGCCGCGAGCACGCGGAAATCACGAATGTCCTGGGCAATCAGTTGATTCAACAGGCGCTGTACTATCACAACGTCATCCCTGCAGATCCAGCCAGGCACCCAGACTCGCCAGACTGTCATAGGCAGTCATGTCGATGGTCAACGGGGTGATGGAGACATAACCCTGCTCGATGGCGGCGAAATCTGTGCCATCTCCCGCATCTTGCTGGCTGCCGGGGGGGCCTATCCAGTAGATGGGCTGACCACGGGGATCCTCGCTGCGGATCACCGACTCGGCGGGATGGCGGTTGCCAAGGCGGGTCACCCTGATCCCCTTGATCTGCTCAAGGGGCAGGTCCGGCACATTGACGTTGAGGATCTGATCGGCAGGCAGGGGGTGTTTCATCAGCCCCTTCACCAGCAGGACCGCATGGTGGGCCGCCGTGGCGAAGTGGGTCTTGCCTACCAGGGAGATGGCGATGGAGGGGAAGCCGAGGTGGCGCCCCTCGGTGGCCGCCGCGACAGTGCCAGAGTAGATGACATCATCCCCCAGGTTGGCGCCGTGGTTGATCCCGGCCACCACCATGTCCGGTTCCGGGCGTACCAGCTCGTTGACCGCCAGGTGCACGCAGTCAGTCGGGGTGCCCTTCACCGCATAGCTCTCGCTGCCATTAAAGCCGGTTTCGCCAAGGCGCGTAACCCGCAGCGGCACTTCCAGCGTCAGGGAGTGACTCGCACCGCTGCGGTTGCGATCCGGCGCCACCACAATGACTTCGCCGCAGGCAGTCAGCGCCTCGCTGAGGGCACGAATGCCCTCGGCATGTACTCCATCGTCATTACTGACCAGAATTCGCATCGGTTGGGTTCCTGAAACCGTGATCGGCCTCTTCGGCCTGCATTAACTCGCGCACCACGCTGGTGGCAAAGGCACCGGCCGGCAGGAAGAAGGAGAGGGTCAGCACCTCGCCATCCTGCTGCCAGCTCATCTGCTCCGGCTTGAGCAGCAGCGGACGCCTGTCCTGATCCAGCCCTGCCTTCTCCAGCCCGTCACACCATTCGGCGTAAGGGGCCAGCGCCGCCTGTTCAAACTCGGCGGCGGCACCCTGGCTCGCCAGTCGGCCACGGCCCCACTGGGGGGCGGTGAGCTGCACATCGCCGGAGGCGAGGCGCGCCTCCAGCTCCGGGGTCAGCACCTCTTCACTGAAGATGGAGTGGCTGCCCTTCAGCATCACGCAGTCACCGGCCAGCAGCTGGTGTGCCAGCCCCTGCTCGATGCGGGCGCTGACGATGGCGTTGAACAGCATGCTGCGGGCTGCGGAGAGATAGAGGGAGCGCTTGTTGCGATCCTTGATCCGCTTGCCGGCAAACATCGCCTTGGCCGCGTCCAGGTTGTTGCCATCCCGGCCAAAGCGCTGCTCGCCGTAGTAGTTGGGCACCCCCTGACTGGCGATGGCCTGCAGCCGGGCTTCCAGATCGCCTGCCTGCTCCAGACCGGTGAGGCGCAGGGTGAAGTGGTTGCCCTTGAGGTAACCAACCCGCAACTTCTTGTTGTGGCGCTTGGCCTGCAGGATCTGGATGCTGTCGCTCTGGATGACAGAGAGATCCGGTTCGCCCTTGCCCGGCAGATGAATGCCGAACCACTGCTCGGTCACCGCGTGGCGATCCTTCAAGCCCGCCCAGGTCACCGCATTGCGATTGACGCCAGCCGCATCGGCCAGCAGGCCCGCCACCCAGGCGGTGTTCTCGCCGGTTTTGCGCACCCGCACGAAGATGTGCTCCCCTTCCCCGCAAGGTTCGAAGCCGAGATCTTCATTCACCACGAAGTCGGCGGCCTCGGCCTTGAGGATGCCGCGGGCGACAGGCGCCCCGTGCAGATAGCTCAGCTGTTCCAGCATCATTGTTTCACCAGTAAGACGACGGCTTCGGTGGCGATCCCTTCCTTGCGCCCCGTAAACCCGAGTTGTTCTGTGGTGGTCGCCTTGACATTCACCCGGTTCAAATCACATTGCAGATCGGCCGCCAGCACGGCGCACATGGCCGCGATATGGGGCGCCATCTTGGGGGCCTGGGCGATGATGGTCACATCCAGATTGCCGATGGCATAGCCCGCCTGCTGTACCCGGGCAAAGACGTCCCGCAGCAGGATGCGGCTGTCGATCCCCTTGAATTGCGCTGCGGTATCGGGGAAGTGGCGACCTATGTCGCCGGCGCCTATGGCCCCCAGCAGGGCATCGCTCACCGCATGCAGCACGACGTCACCATCGGAATGGGCCAGCAGGCCCTGCTCATAGGGTACCGGGACGCCACCCAGCATGCAGGGGCCAACCCCGCCAAACTTGTGCACGTCAAAACCATGTCCAATTCGCATCATGCCTGATCCCCCCTCAATACACAGAAATCTGTCTCGTCAAAACCATGTCCAATGCGGATCATGCGGGCCCCTCTGCGGGTCAATCGGGTCGCGCCTGCTGGCGCGCACTCTGTTGTTGTAAAAAGAGCTCGGCCAGGGAGAGATCTTCCGGTCGGGTCACCTTGATGTTGTCGGCACGCCCCTCCACCATCTTCACGGTAAAACCGGCGCGCTCCATGGCGGAGGCTTCGTCTGTGATGAGGGCCCCCAGTGCCAGCCCCTCCTCCAGCGCCCGTTTCAGGGTGCCGGCGGGGAACATCTGCGGCGTCAGGGCATGCCAGAGTTGTTCGCGCTCGACGGTGGCCACTATGTTGCCTGCCCCGTCGGTGCGTTTCATGGTGTCCCGCACCCGGCTGCCGAGGATGGCTCCATCGCACGCCATGGCTGTCGTGATCAGCTTGTCGAGATCGCCGTGGCAGAGGCAGGGACGGGCGGCGTCGTGTACCAGCACCCACTTCCCCTGTGCCACATGCAGGGCGTTGAGCACCGAATAGGCGCGCTCGATTCCTCCCTCGACCCGCAGAATGCGCGGGTCGGCCGCCACGGTCAGTTGTTCGAACCACCCATCGTGCGGCGCCAGCGCCACTATCACCCGGGCTATGGCCGGATGGGACAGCAAACAGCCGAGCGTATGCTCCAGGATGGTCTTCCCTGCCAGTGTCAGGTACTGCTTGGGGCAGTCGGCCCCCATGCGGCTGCCGATACCGGCGGCCGGAACTATGGCGGTCAGCCCGCTGTGGCAATCAGTCATCGTAGGGGACGCCGTCCGGCTCCGTTACTTGGTCTTTGTCTTTGGGAATGATCCGGTAGAAGGTCTCGCCCTGCTTGATGTAGCCAAGATCGTTGCGCGACAGCTCCTCGATGGCCTCAAGGCCCGAGGTCAGATCGTCGATCTCCCGGTAAATCAGGTTGTTGCGGTCCTTGAGAACCAGATTGTCCTGCTGTTGCCGCTCGATGGCATTGGAGAGCTCCCGATAATCGGATAGGCCGTTTTTCCCCAGCCAGAAGTCATATTGCAGCCCTCCCAAGAGGAGGAGCAGGATAAGAGTGAGTAGCCGCATGCACTGAGTCTCCTTCAAGCGGCCTAGTTTCCCATATTCGCAGGCAAGACAAAAGAAAGCCGGTGTGCCAGACGGGCCGGGGGAATAAAAAAGATGGCGGGGCCCCGCAGACGAGAGTCAAAAACCCGCGCTATCCCCAGGAAAGACGGCCTTGGCGCCAGGTTGGCGGCAACCACACGAAAACCGCCGCCGATCAGGGGCTGGCCTGACAATTGGGGGGCGACGGATATAAAAAAGCCCCGCCAGCGTGGCGGGGCTTTTCAACAGCTTAAGAATTGCAGGCAGTAATTACTGGCCTTTTACTTCTTTCAGGCCGCGGAACGGAGCCTTGGCACCCAGGGCTTCTTCGATACGGATCAGCTGGTTGTACTTGGCAACACGGTCAGAACGGCTCATGGAACCGGTCTTGATCTGGCCAGCAGCGGTACCCACGGCCAGGTCGGCGATGGTCGCGTCTTCGGTCTCACCGGAGCGGTGGGAGATGACGGCGGTGTAGCCAGCGTCCTTGGCCATCTTGATGGCAGCCAGAGTTTCGGTCAGGGAACCGATCTGGTTGAACTTGATCAGGATGGAGTTGGCGATGCCGTTGTCGATGCCGCGCTTCAGGATCTTGGTGTTGGTTACGAACAGGTCGTCACCCACGATCTGGATTTTCTTGCCCAGTTCAGCAGTCTGGTAGGCGAAGCCTTCCCAGTCAGATTCGTCCAGGCCATCTTCGATGGAGACGATCGGGAACTTGGTGGTCAGGTCGGCCAGGTAGTCGGAGAACTCGTTGGAGGTGAAGATACGACCTTCGCCCTTCAGGTTGTACTCTTTCTTCTCTGCGTCGTAGAACTCGGAAGCAGCGCAGTCCATGGCCAGGGTGATGTCGGTGCCCAGCTTGTAACCGGCAGCGGCAACGGCTTCGGCGATCACTTCCAGCGCTTCGGCGTTGGACTTCAGGTTAGGTGCGAAACCGCCTTCGTCGCCCACTGCAGTGGCGTAGCCCTTGGACTTCAGTACCTTGGCCAGGTTGTGGAAGACCTCGGCCCCCATGCGGATGGCTTCTTTCAGGGTCTTGGCGCCAACCGGCTGGATCATGAACTCCTGGATGTCGACGTTGTTGTCGGCGTGCTCACCACCGTTGATGATGTTCATCATCGGCAGCGGCATGGAGTAGACACCCGGGGTGCCGTTCAGCTCGGCGATGTGGGCGTACAGCGGCAGGCCCTTGGCAGCAGCAGCGGCTTTGGCGTTAGCCAGGGAAACGGCCAGGATGGCATTGGCGCCGAACTTGGATTTGTTCTCGGTACCGTCGAGGTCGATCATGATCTGGTCAATAGCGGCCTGGTCCTTGGCATCTTTACCCAGCAGAGCCTGAGCGATCGGGCCGTTAACGGCTTCGATGGCTTTCAGCACGCCTTTACCCAGGAAACGGCTCTTGTCGCCGTCACGCAGTTCCAGCGCTTCGCGGGAACCGGTGGACGCGCCAGACGGAGCGGCTGCCATACCAACAAAACCACCTTCCAGGTGAACTTCGGCCTCAACGGTCGGGTTACCACGGGAGTCGATGATTTCACGACCGATCACTTTAACGATCTTGGACATGTGTATTTCCTCAGGTTTCGTAAAAAAACAACAAAAATATGCCAAAAAAAGCGGCTGCGGCACAGAGCCCCAACCGCATTTATTTTCAATTACTTCAAATTACGCTTCTGATACTCGCCTGCCGCCTTCACAAAACCGGCGAACAGGGCGTGGCCATCACGGGGAGTCGAGGTGAACTCCGGGTGGAACTGCGCCGCCACGAACCAAGGGTGATCCGGAATCTCGATAATTTCCACCAGCTTCTTGTCGGCGGAGAGACCGGTCACCTTCAAGCCTGCCGCTTCGATCTGCGGCAGCAGCTTGTTGTTCACCTCATAACGGTGACGGTGACGCTCGTAAATGGTCGGGCTGCCGTACATCTGACGCACCTTGGAACCTTCCACCAGGTGGCAGAGCTGAGAGCCCAGACGCATGGTGCCACCCAGATCGGATTTCTCGGTGCGGGTTTCGACGTTGCCTTCTTCATCCACCCATTCTGTGATGAGGCCGACAACCGGGTAGGCGCAATCTTTCTTGAATTCGGAGGAGTGAGCCCCTGTCATGCCAGCCACGTTGCGAGCGAACTCGATCATGGCAACCTGCATCCCCAGGCAGATACCCAGGTAAGGGATCTTGTTCTCACGGGCATACTGGGCGGCCAGGATCTTGCCTTCCACGCCACGCTCACCGAAGCCACCCGGGACCAGGATGGCGTCCAGACCTTCCAGCAGCTCGGAGCCACGGGTCTCGATGTCCTGGGAGTCGATGAACTTGATGTTGACGGAGAGACGCGTCTTCAGGCCACCGTGCTTGAGCGCCTCGTTGACGGACTTGTAGGCGTCCGGCAGGGAAACATACTTGCCGACCATGCCGATGGTCACTTCTGCGGTCGGGTTGGCCTCTTCATAGACCACCTGTTCCCACTCGGACAAGTCAGCTTCCTTGCACTCCAGGCCGAAACGGGCGATGAAGTAGTCATCCAGATTCTGGGACTTCAG
The DNA here is from genome assembly GCF_040908275.1 of Aeromonas sp. R4-3. NCBI lineage: Bacteria > Pseudomonadati > Pseudomonadota > Gammaproteobacteria > Aeromonadales > Aeromonadaceae > Aeromonas > Aeromonas sp. R4-3. The sequence goes on along the minus strand of NZ_JBFODK010000061.1, from coordinate 143,709 downwards.
CAGCGCCGGGATCTTGTAGATGGAGTCGACGTCCTTCATGGAGATGACGGCGCGCTCCGGCACGTTGCAGAACAGGGCGATCTTGGCACGCTCGTTGGCCGGAATGGCGCGATCGGAGCGGCAGATCAGCACGTCCGGCTGGATCCCGATGGAGAGCAGCTCTTTGACGGAGTGCTGGGTCGGCTTGGTCTTCACTTCACCGGCAGCGGCCAGGTAAGGAACCAGGGTCAGGTGCATGAACATGGCATTGTCGCGGCTCACTTCGGCAGCCAGCTGACGAATGGCTTCGAGGAACGGCAGGGACTCGATATCGCCCACTGTGCCGCCCACTTCGACTATGGCCACCTGGTGGCCTTCGGCGCCGGCAATCACCCGCTCTTTGATGGCGTTGGTGATGTGCGGGATGACCTGGATGGTGGCGCCCAGATAGTCACCACGACGCTCTTTGCGCAGCACGTCGGCATAGATGCGGCCGGTGGTGAAGTTGTTGCGACGGGTCATCTTGGTGCGGATGAAACGCTCGTAATGGCCCAGATCCAGATCGGTCTCGGCCCCGTCCTCGGTTACGAACACTTCACCGTGCTGGGTCGGGCTCATGGTGCCCGGATCCACGTTGATATAGGGGTCCAGTTTCATGATGGTCACATCCAGACCACGGGCTTCCAGAATGGCTGCCAGAGAAGCTGCGGCAATGCCTTTGCCGAGGGATGAAACAACGCCACCAGTTACAAAAATATATTTTGTCGTCATGCTGAACCTGAAAGAAGTTTAGGGAATTTTAAGGGGTGCTTCGGGGATGAAGCAGGACGGGGAAACAGTATACCAAAACCCCCTCTCCCAAACAATGAACAAAAATCTATCAGGCTCGCCGCCCCCTCGTCTTGCGCCAAATCAACTTTGCTCGGTTTCCTTGGCCCGACCCCATGCTGCATCCAGCTTCTCCAGGGTGCAATCGGTCATTTTCAGCCCTTCCGCGGCAATAAACTGCTCAACCTGACGAAAACGGCGTTCGAACTTGGCGTTGGCGCCCCGCAGCACCTGCTCCGGATCCTTGCCCAGATGGCGCACCAGATTGACGGTGGCAAACAGCAGATCGCCGAGCTCGTCGCTTACCCGCGCCTCGTCCACGTCGACCATCAGCGCCTCTTCCATCACCTCCTCGATCTCCTCGTGGATCTTGTCCACCACAGGGCCGAGGGTCTTCCAGTCGAAGCCGACGGTGGCGCAGCGCTTCTGGATCTTGGCGGCCCGGGTCAGGGCCGGCAGCGAGAGGGGGATGTCGTCCAGCACGCTCTCCTTGTCCAGCGCAGCCCGCTCCTTGGCCTTCTCCGCCTCCCAGTTCACCTTGACCGCCTGCTCGTCACCGAGGTCCGCATCGGAGAACACATGAGGATGGCGGCGAATGAGCTTCTCGCTCACCGCATCGACTATGTCGGCAAAATCGAACAGTCCCTGCTCCTTGCCAAGCTGGGCGTAGAAGACCACCTGGAACAGCAGATCCCCCAGTTCACCCTTCAATCCTTCCCAATCCTGGGTCTCGATGGCATCGGCCACTTCGTAGGCCTCCTCCAGGGTGTGGGGCACTATGGTCTGGAAGCTCTGCTTGAGATCCCAGGGGCAGCCCCCGTCCGGGGAGCGCAGCTGAGCCATGATGTCGAGCAATTGAGGGAGGTCGTAACGTTGGGACATGAGAGGGTCGCTTCACTTCGTTGAAAGGGTTAAAACAGGACCGGCCACGGGGGCCGGTCACTTTTTATGGGGTATCAGAGGCGCTTGGCGCTGATCACGTCGTTGAGCTGGCTGAGCTTGGCCAAGGCCCGGTTGAAGGCGTTGATGTTGTAGATCTCCAGCTCCATGTCGATCTCGGCGGTCTGCTCGCGCACGTTGGAGCGCGAGCGCACCCCCATGACGTTGATCTTCTCGTTGGCCAGCACTGTGGTGATGTCTCGCAGCAGGCCGGATCTGTCGTTGGAGAGGATGCGAATGGTGAGACCATAGCCGCCGGAGTAGTTCTCCCCCCAGACCGCATCGATCAGTCGCTCCGGGTTGCGACGTGACAGCTCTTTCAACTGCTCGCAATCTTCCCGGTGAATGGAGACGCCGCGGCCCATGGTGATGAAGCCCTGGATGGAGTCCCCCGGGATGGGCTGACAGCAGCGGGCAATGTGGGTCATCAGATTGCCGACCCCTTCCACTACGATGTGATCCTTGGCCTTGGGGCGGAAGGGCGCATTGGCCTTCTGCTCCAGCTTTTCCAGCAGGCGGCGGTCTTCTTCCTCCGCCGTCGGCTTGTTGTAACGGGTGTCGAGGTAGTTGAGCAGCTGGTTGATGCGGATGTCGCCGCTGCCGATCCCGGCCAGCAGATCCTCCAGCTCCTCCGCATGGAAGCGTTCCAGCACCACCTTGTCCACCTTGGAGAGCGTCAGGTTGTGCCTGTCCAGCTCCTTCTCCAGCAGCTCCTTGCCGGCGGCAATGTTCTTGTCCCGATCCAGCTTTCTGAACCAGGTCGCCACCTTGGCCCGCGCCCGGCTGGAGCGCAGGAAACCCGCATTGGGGTTCATCCAGTCCCGGCTCGGGTTCGGTTCCTTCTGGGTGATCACCTCCACCTGATCACCGGTCTGCAGCGTGTAGGTAAAGGGCACTATGCGGCCATCCACCTTGGTCCCGATGCAGCGGTGGCCGATCATGCTGTGAACGTGATAGGCGAAATCGAGCGGGGTAGCCCCCGCCGGCAGGTCGATGACGTCCCCCTTGGGGGTGAACACATAGACTCTGTCCTCGAACACCTGACTGCGCAGGTCGTCCAGCAGGGAGCCGCTCTCGGAGAGATCCTCCTGCCAGGCGAGGAGCTTGCGCAGCCACTCGATCTTGTCTTCGAAGGTACTGGTCTTGGCGGCGGCCTGAGCCCCTTCCTTGTAGCGCCAGTGAGCCGCGACGCCGAGTTCGGCATCCTGATGCATCTGCTCGGTGCGGATCTGGATCTCCACCGTCTTCCCCTCCTCCCCCACCACCACTGTGTGGATGGACTGGTAGCCGTTGGGCTTGGGGTTGGCGACATAGTCGTCAAACTCGCGGGGAATATGGTGGAAATGGGTGTGAACTATGCCAAGCGCCGCATAGCAATCCTGCAGCCGCTTGGTGATCACCCGCACCGCACGCACGTCGAACAACTCGTTGAATTCGAGGTGCTTCTTCTGCATCTTGCGCCAGATGCTGTAGATGTGTTTCGGGCGGCCGTAGACTTCGGCCTCGACCCCGGCCTCCGCCAGCGCATCGCGCAGGGACTGCACGAACTCGCGGATGTAGCGCTCCCGATCGAGTCGTTTCTCGTCGAGCTGCTTGGCGATCTGCTTGTAGGTATCCGGGTGCAGGTAACGGAAGGCGAGATCTTCGAGCTCCCACTTGAGCTGACCTATGCCGAGGCGGTTGGCAAGGGGCGCATAGATGTTGGTGATCTCCTGGGCCATCAGCACCCGGGTCTCCTCATCCGCCAGCTTGGCCTCCCGCAGGCAGGCGATCCGCTCCGCCAGCTTGATGACGACGGCGCGCACATCCTCCACCATGGCGAGCAACATGCGGCGCACATTGTCCACCTGCTCCGGCGAGGTCTCGCTGCGGTGCAGGGTCTGCAGGGAGCGGATGGCCTCCATCTCCAACACCCCTTCCACCAGCTTGGCGATCTTGGGGCCGAAGTCCTCGTTCACCTTCTCCTGCTTGATGAGACCGGCTTCGACGAAGGGATAGAGAATGGCCGACTTGAGGGTGGCGAGATCCATGCTGAGCATCAGCAGTATGCCCACCATCTCGACCCCACGCACCAGCAAGCGGCTGGTGAGCGCCTCGTCGCCAAGCGTCAGACAATACTGGTAGACGGTTCGCAGTTGATTCTTGTCACTTTCACTTAAGGAGAGGGAGCTGACCCACTCATCCAGGGTGAAATTGTCTTTCAAATGAATTTCGCGCACCGCAACCATGGTATCAATCCTTAAAATTGTGGGGCCGGAAAGCCGATGCTTTCTGCCATCCCCTCATCAGCTGATGACTGCCTCAAATGGGGATGCGCGAAAGAGTTTTCAAGGCATGTTGCCGATCCCGGCAACAGGTTTCTCTCGCACATCAGGTCCATTTTTGCAGATCTAGATTACCCTAATCACCCCTGCTCAAACAGCGCTACCGGCATCGGAAGGCCGACAAAACGCAGCCCCGGCAATCTGAAAACAGCCTGCTCAATCCCGTTCAAACAGCGCCATGGACTCCAGATGGCCGGTGTGGGGGAACATGTCCAGCATCCCCAGACGGGCCAGTCGATAACCCCCCTTCACCAGCACCTGGCTGTCCCGGGCCAGGGTGACAGGGTTACAGGAAACATAGACCACCCGCTTGGGCGAAAGTGCCGCCACGTGGCTCATGACTTCCAGCGCCCCTGGCCGGGCCGGATCCAGCAGCACCAGATCGAAGCCTTCCCGCGCCCAGGACATGCCGACTATGTCACCGCTCAAATCCGCCTTGTAGAAACGGGCGTTGTCGATGCCGTTGCGCCTGGCATTCTCCTCGGCACGGGCCACCATGGCGAGCTCCCCCTCGACCCCCACCACTTCACGGGCCTGACGGGCCAGCGGCAGGGTGAAGTTGCCGATGCCGCAGAAGAGATCCAGCACCTTGTCGTCCTTGGTCGCCCCCAGCCACGCCAGCGCCTGGGTCACCATGCTCTGGTTGATGGGGCCGTTGACCTGAATGAAGTCGCCAGGGGCGAATGCAAGAGACAGGCCATCGAGGGTGTAGCTCGGCTGAAATTGTTGGCGCAGGGGTTCGATGCGCTCATCCGCCGCCTGAAGGTAGAGGTCTATCCCCTGGGCTTCGGCAAACGCCACCAGCAGGGCGCGATCCGCCTCGTTGGGGCGACCTGTGTGGCGCAGCAGCATCATGATGCCCTGTTCTGCCTGGATGAGCTCCGCATGCCCCAGCTCGCGCTGGCTCTTCAAGCGATTGAGGCACTCGCGCAGGGGGGGGATGAGGGCAGATAGGGGATCGGCCAGCACGGGGCAGCCCGCCACCTCCACCAGGTCATTGGATTGACGGCGACGGAAGCCCACCCGGGTGCAGCGACCGTTCTTGTCAAACTTGATGGCGAGACGGCAGACCCGGCGGTAGGCGTGGGACTCCCCCTTGAGCACGGGCTCGAGCGCCGGCGCCTTGATGTTGCCAAGGCGCTCGAACAGGCTGACCAGCCCGGCCTCCTTGACCGCCTGCTGATCCGCTTCGCCGAGGTGCTGGGCACTGCAACCGCCGCACTCGCGATAATGGGGGCAGAAGGGATCGATGCGATTGGCCGCCGGGGTCACTATCTGTTGCAGGGCGGCGTGGGCATAGTGCTTCTTGTCATCGAGGATGCGAGCCTTGATCAGCTCACCGGGGAGTGCCCCTTCGACGAAGATGGCCTTGCCCTGATGACGGCCGACACCGACACAGTGGTGGTCCAGACTGTCTATCGTAAATTCAATACGTTGGGGCTGGATGGATTTCTTTTGGGGCTTGAAAAACTGGGCCATAAAACTTGGTGCCTATAGGTGGCTATGTCATGATTGTGGAATCTGCAGCAGGCCATTGTCCCACAAGAATAATAGTATGACCAAATGCGGCCTGAGGGCCCGAGCTGCGGCCTCTGCCCCATTGCCCAATCTGACCATAAGTGGCCCATTGATATGACAGGATACGGCCTGAGCGCCCTTACGGTGACATCGACTGTATTGCCAGCCCTCCCCCTGCGCCCACAGGCCCCAGAGGCTATGGTCTTCATCATGTTTGCCGGCGGTTTATCAGCATGACCAAGTACGGCCTCAGAGCCCGTGTACTGGCATTTACCATATTGCCAACCCTGATCATCGGCGGCCTGATCGCCGGTTACTTCACCTTCCACCGCTACCATCAGCTGGAAAACAACCTGATCGATCAGGGCATCAACATCATAGAGCCCCTGGCCATCGCCAGTGAATACGGCATGACCCAGCACAGTCGCGAATCCCTAAAGCGGCTGATAGGGCTGACCCATCGCAAGAACTCCCCCTTCATCAAGTCCATCGCCGTCTTCACCCAGGACAACCAGCTGTTCGTCACCTCCAACTACCACAGGGACTTCAGCCAGCTGCGCCTGCCGGACGGCAGCGCCATCCCGGCGCTGACCAGCGTCACCTTCAACGGCGATGACATCATATTGCGCACCCCCATCCAGGCCGAGACCAGCCTGGACGGCTTCCCCCTGCCGAGCGACCTGGAGCCGCCGGTCATCGGCTACATCTCCATGCAGCTCGCCACCGACAGGGCCATAGTCCTGCAATATCGCGACGCCTTCTTCGCGGTGATCATAGTGCTCATCGGCCTCGCCATCAGTACCCTGTTCGGCTTCCGTCTGGTCAAGAGCGTGACCCAGCCCATCACCGATATGGTGCAGGCGGTGCACAGGATCAGGGAGGGGCGCCTCGATACCCGGGTCAGCGGTCAGCTCACCGGCGAGCTGGACATGCTGAAGAACGGCATCAACGCCATGGCCAAGGCGCTCTCCGAATACCATGAGGAGATGCAGCAGAACATCGATCAAGCGACCTCGGATCTGCGAGAGACGCTTGAACAAATAGAGATCCAGAACGTCGAGCTCGACATGGCGAAGAAGCGGGCGCAAGAGGCGGCACGGGTCAAATCCGAGTTTCTGGCCAACATGTCCCACGAGCTGCGCACCCCGCTCAACGGCGTCATCGGCTTCACCCGCCAGCTGCTCAAGACCAGCCTGACCCCGAGCCAGACCGACTACATGCAGACCATAGAGAAGTCGGCGCGCAACCTGCTTGGCATCATCAACGACATCCTCGACTTCTCCAAGCTGGAGGCGGGCAAGCTGCAGCTCGAGCATATACCGTTCAGCCTGCGGGACACCCTCAACGAAACCATGCACCTGCTGGGGCCGAGTGCCCACGACAAGCAACTCGAGCTCTCCTTGCAGGTGGACGCCGCCGTGCCGGACTACCTCACCGGCGACCCCATGCGCCTGCAACAGGTGCTGACCAACCTCGCCGGCAACGCCATCAAGTTCACCGAACGGGGCAACGTCGATGTGCGCGTCGAGCAGACCGGGGCCCCCAACGGCAGCAAGGTACGCCTGCGGGTCCTCATCCGGGATACAGGCATCGGCATCTCGGAAGAGCAGCAACGCCAGCTGTTCCAGGCCTTCAATCAGGCCGACTCCTCCATCTCCCGCCGCTATGGCGGCACCGGGCTTGGCCTCGTCATCACCCAGAAACTGGTGCAGCAGATGGGAGGCCAGATCCGCTTCGAATCCGAACTTGGCAAGGGCTCCGTCTTCTCCTTCAACCTGGAGCTGGATGTCTCCCCCCTGCCCCAGACCGAGCGGCTGCCGCTGGATCGCATCCTGGGCAAGCGGGTCTGGCTGCTGGAGCCGGATCCCTTCACTCACGCCTCCCTGCTCGCCCTGCTGGCCGAATGGCAGCTGGACGTGCAGTCCCTGACCATGACCGACGACTGGCCGGAGATGGGCAGCCAGGACATGGTGATCATCGGCAGCAGCACACTGCACACCCCGCAGCAGGTGATCACCCGCCTCGATGGCCTCAGCGGGCAACAGAACACCATAGTGCTGCTCAGCAGCCACGAGCCGGCGCTCTATGACGCCATGCTGGCCCATGGCGCCGCCCATTGCCTCTCCAAGCCCATCAACCACCGCAAGCTGCTGCACGCCCTGCTCTCCCCCGAGGCGGCCAGGCGCACGCCGCTGCCCGCGCCAACACCCCACAGGGTACAGGCCGTCAAGGTGCTGGCGGTAGATGACAACGCTGCCAACCTCAAGCTCATCGCCGCCATGCTCAAGGAGATGGTGACCGAGGTGGTGGTGTGCAAGAACGGCAAGGAGGCGGTCAACCTGGCCCAGAGCCAGCCGTTCGACATCATCTTCATGGATATACAGATGCCCGTCATGGATGGCATCAGCGCCACCCAGGCGATCCGCCATCACTCCCTCAACACCGAGACCCCCATAGTCGCGGTCACCGCCCATGCCATCCCGGGCGAGCGGGAGCGGCTGATCCGCCAGGGCATGGACGACTACCTGGCCAAGCCCATCGACGAGGGCATGCTGGCGCAGCTCATCACCGACTTCGCCCACAGACGCCACCAGAACCAGGGGGATCAGCAGATAGACTGGACCCTGGCGGTGCGCCAGGCGGCGGGCAAACCGGAACTCGCCAAGGAGATGCTGACCATGCTGCTGGCCAGTTTCGACGAGGTGGAACCCATGCTGGACGAAGCGCTGGCGGGCGGAGTGGAGGATGCCGAGGTGCTGGCCCAGCTCCATCGCCTCAACGGCGGCTGTGCCTACTCGGGGGTGCCCGGCCTGCAACGCCTGCTCTCCCAGCTCGAGCAGCAGTTGCGCGACGGCGTACCGGTCAGCGAGCTCGAACCCGAGCTGCTGGAGCTGCAAGATGCCCTGGAGCAGGTGCGGCGGGAGGCCCCTCGCTACCTCTCCCTGGCCGAGTGAGGCGCTTTTTCTGACTGCGGGGCCCGCAGATGGTAAAATCGCGCCGTTTCCACAGGAGTCAACATGACCAACAACGATATTCTGCGCCGCCTGCGCTACGCCCTCACCATCAGCAACGATCAGATGGTCGAGATGTTTGCCAAGGGCAACCTGACCGTCGATCACGCCCAGCTCCACAGCTGGTTGCTGAAAGAGGCAGCGGAAGGGGAAGAGCAGGAAGCAGGCTATGCCGCCTGCCCGGACTCGGCCCTGAGCCAGTTCCTCGACGGCTTCATCGCCGTGCGTCGCGGTGTGCGGGAAAATGCCCCGCCCCAGGTGATCCCGAACCGGATCAACAACAACCTGATCCTGCGCAAGCTGCGCATCGGCCTCGACTACAAGGAAGAAGACATGCTGGGCACCCTCAAGCTCGCCAACTTCAACCTCTCCAAGTCCGAGCTGAGCGCCCTGTTCCGCGCCAAGGATCACAAGCACTACCAGGATTGCGGGGATCAGATCCTGCGCAACTTCCTCATCGGCCTCACCGCCAAGTACAGGTCAGAGCCATGAGCCCGCGCGCGCACGTCACCCTCAGACAGCGCGCCTGAGCCATGGGCCAGCGCACCTGCCCCCCGCCATTCCGCCTGGGCGGCAGGCCGCGCTGGCCATCCCTTGTTTCCCCCTGGCCAAACAGATGCCGCACCATACTGCTGTCACTCTGCCTGCTGCTGGGGCTCGGCGCCTGCCAACCGGCACCTTATCAGCTCTCCACCCGTCATGTCAGTGCCAACCAGAATGAGCGCATCGCTTTTCTGATCCTCCACTACACCGACGAGGAGGACGCCCGCTCCCTGCGCCTGCTGACCAAACCCGAACACAAGGTGAGTGCCCACTACCTGATCCCCCGCGACACCGAGCAACGCCCGCTCCCCGTTTACCAGCTGGTGCCCGACAGCCAACGCGCCTGGCACGCCGGTCGCAGCCGCTGGCATCAGTATGCCGGGCTCAACGCCAGCTCGCTGGGCATTGAGATAGTCAATCTGGGTTATCCCACGGAAGACGAATCCCTGCCTGCCCACCTGAGGCGCTGGCAACCCTATACCCGGGCCCAGATCGCCGCTCTCGGCGCTCTGGCCCGGGATCTGGTCGATCGCTACCAGATCCCCCCCACCCAGGTGCTGGCCCACAGCGACATAGCCCCCGAACGCAAGCAGGATCCCGGCCCCCACTTCCCCTGGCGCGAGCTGGCCCTGCACCATGGCGTCGGCGCCTGGCCAGACGAGGCCAGAGTAGCCGAACTGCGCCAGGCGCCACTCCCCCTCTGGGATGCGCAGCAATGGCAGCAACAACTCGCCCGCTACGGCTATGGGGTAGCGCCAAGCGGCGCCTGGGATGAGCAGAGCCGCGCCGTCCTGCGCGCATTCCAGCTCCATTTCCGCCCTGCGCTGATCACCGGGGAGCCGGATACCGAGAGCCAGGCCATCCTTATGGCCCTGCTGGAGCGCTATTTCCCCGAGCCGGGCTGAGCCCCCCCGAAAACAACAAGGGACGCCGAGGCGTCCCTTGTTTGTGCGATGCAGGCAGACCGGCATCAGATCCCCTGACGGGCTTCCTGCATCAGCAGGCGCATGTCACTGACCGCCTTGGCCAGACCGTCGAAGGCGGCACGGCCTATGATGGCGTGGCCGATATTGAGCTCATAGAGCTCGGGAATAGCGGCGATGGCCTTGACGTTGTGGTAGTGCAGGCCGTGGCCGGCATTGACCTTAAGCCCCTTGCCGGCGGCATAGGAGGCGCCGGCGGCGATGCGCTTGAACTCGGCGTTGCGCTCCGCATCCGTGGTGGCATCGGCATAGCGACCGGTGTGGATCTCGATAAAGGGGGCGCCACTCTCGGCGGCCGCATCTATCTGGATGGGGTCGGCGTCGATGAAGAGCGACACCTGGGCGCCGACGGCGGCGAGGCGGGTCACCGCATCGGTGATCTTGTCGAGCTGACCGGCCACATCCAGGCCGCCCTCTGTGGTCACCTCGGTGCGCTTCTCCGGCACCAGGCAGACGAACTGGGGCTGGATACGGCAGGCGATGCCGATCATCTCCTCGGTCACCGCCATCTCCAGGTTCATCCTGGTCTGGATGGTCTGGCGCAGTATCTCCACGTCGCGGTCGGTGATGTGGCGGCGATCTTCGCGCAGGTGAACCGTGATGCCATCGGCACCGGCCTGCTCGGCCACGAAGGCGGCCTGGACAGGATCGGGATACTGGGTGCCGCGGGCGTTGCGCAGAGTGGCGATATGGTCGATGTTCACACCCAGGTAGATTTCACTCATTGAGGACTCCTTGAAACTCTTCATCTGTTGACTGCGCGGTCAGCGAAATCACGCCCGCGCCGATATCCGTTCGTAGGTTCGATTAGCGCAGCGTAATCGGACGTCGGTAACATAGTTACCCATTGGATCACGCCGCAAAAGGGTTAGCCCAGACTGCTTCGTCGCTTCAAAAACAACTCCCGGCTCTTTAACTGGCGTTTACCCAGATAGGGCTGCAGCGCCAGCCGGCTGAAACGCTTGGCCGCCTGCAGCAAGGGAGGGGTATCGAAGCGCCCCTCGGCGAAGGCCAGCAGGTGGGCGCCGAGGAACAGGGTACGGGGATCCGGCGCCCGCTCGCAAGCGACAAAGCCTAGCTCCCGCTCGAAGCCGTAGAGCAGCTCGGGCTGGATCGGGGAGTCGTCGTCGGCGGCATATTCGAAGTCCACCGCATAGCCGAGCGCCTGCAACAGCAGAAACTCGAAGCGGCGCAGGGGCAGCTCTGGCGTCTCGCCGTCCGCCAGCGCCATCAGGGCACGGGCATAGGCATCAAACACCTCGGGAAAGGGGGTATGGGCTTCGAGCAGGTAGTAGACCAGCTCGTTGAGATAGAGACCGTAGAAGAGGCGATCGCCACCGAGTCGCAGGGAGTGATCCGGGCATTCGACCTGGGCGAGGTTCTTGAGATCCCCCTTGCCACGCCAGCTCATGGTGAGCAGGGTGAAGGGTTGCAGCAGCCCCTTCAGAGGGGAGCGTGGCCCGCGAGAACCGCGAGCCACCAGGGTAAATCGGCCGCTATCCTGGGTGAAGACCTCGACCAGCTGACTGGTCTCCCGATAGGGCCGACTGTGGATGACGAAAGCCGGGTTCAGCAATCAGTCAGCGCCACTTAGTCATCACCGTAGCCAAGACTGCGCAGGGCGCGCTCGTCATCGGCCCAGCCGGACTTGACCTTGACCCAGAGCTCCAGGTGCACCTTGTTCTGGAACAGGCGTTCCATGTCGAGGCGAGCTTCGGTACCTATGGTCTTGATCTTCTCGCCCTTGTTGCCAATGACCATCTTCTTCTGGCCATCGCGCTCCACCAGGATGAGGCCGTGGATGTGGTAGAGACCGTTCTCTTCCACCTTGAAGCGCTCGATCTCCACCGTCACCGAGTAGGGCAATTCCTCGCCGGTGAAACGCATCAGCTTCTCGCGGATGATCTCGGAGGCCATGAAGCGGGACGAGCGGTCGGTCACGTAATCTTCCGGGAAGAAGAAGTTGTTCTCCGGCAGCAGATCCTTGGCCCACTCGCGGATCTTCTCCACGTTGGTGCCCTTCTCGGCACTGATGGGCAGTATGTGGGCAAAGTTCATCTGCTGACCCAGCCACTCCAGGTGGGGCAGCAAGTCTTCTTTCTCTTTGACGTTGTCTACCTTGTTGACCGCCAGCACCACGGGGCAAGGCAGATGGCGCAACTTGCCGAGCACCATCTCGTCGTCCTTGGTCCAGTGGGTACCGTCGACCATGAAGACCACCATGGCCACATCACCCAGGGAACTGGTGGCGGCACGGTTCATCAGGCGGTTGATGGCCCGCTTCTCTTCGATGTGCAGACCCGGGGTATCCACATAGATGGTCTGATAGTTCTCCTCGGTGTCTATCCCCAAAATCCGGTGACGGGTGGTCTGGGGTTTCTTCGAGGTGATGCTGACCTTCTGGCCAAGCAGCTTGTTGAGCAGGGTGGACTTGCCCACATTGGGGCGGCCCACTATGGCGACAAAGCCGCAGTAAGTGGTATCTGTATCCGTCATGACAGTTTTTCCAGTGCCTGTTGTGTTGAAAGACCGCGGCCTCTTGCATCAATAGCAGTCATGACAGTCTTTCCAGTGCTTGCTGCGCCGCGGCCTGTTCGGCCTTGCGGCGGCTGGTGCCGACCCCGACCAGCGGACCATCCAGGCCATCCACGTCACACTGGACGGTGAACTCCTGGTTGTGGGCTTCGCCCTTGACGTTGGTCACTGTGTAGGTCGGCAGGGATTTGCGGCTTCCCTGCAAAATTTCCTGCAGCCGGGTCTTGGGATCCTTCTGCTCTATGCCTGGTTTTATCTCGTCCAGGCGGCTGGCGTACCAGCCGAGCAACAGAGTCCGCACCCGCTCCAGATCGGTATCCAGATAGACGGCGCCGATCACCGCCTCGACAGTGTCGGCCAGGATAGACTCGCGACGGAACCCGCCGCTTTTCAGCTCGCCGGGCCCCAGGATCAGGTGATCCCCGAGGTCGAACTCCCGGCCGAGTTCGGCCAGGGTCTTCTCCCGCACCAGGGTGGCGCGCATCCGGCTGAGATCCCCTTCCGCCGCTTGCGGGAAGCGGTGGAAGAGGTCATCGGCAATCACCAGACTCAGGATGGAGTCCCCCAGAAATTCCAGTCGCTCGTTGTGACGGGAACCGGCGCTGCGGTGGGTCAGCGCCCGGGTCAGCAGCTCTTGATCCTGAAAGACATGCCCGAGACGGGACTGCAGTCTGTTCATCTTGATATTCATTTACTTGATTCCGCCAATGCGGTTGAAGCGCACACCGGTCGGCACCCAGCTTGGCAAGCTGGATCCTTCCTCGCGCTCAAATTCGAAACTGATCCAGATGGCAACCGCCTTGCCCACCAGGTTCTGCTCGGGCACGAAGCCCCAGAAACGACTGTCGGTACTGTTGTCACGGTTGTCACCCATCACGAAATAGTGGCCTTCCGGCACCACCCACTCATCCGGGTAGGTACCGGGCTGACGATAGTAACGATCCACCAGGTCCGGCATCAGGGGGTTACGCAGGGTCTCGTGAGAAACTGTGCCCAGCTGCTCGGTGTAGCGATCCAGCGGGATCCCCATCTGGCTGAACTCCCCCCGTTGCTCGAACTTGACGTCGAGCTTCTTGAAGCCCGGGCACGTTTTCCCTTCCTGCTCCTCGCACTTGGGCCGGATCATCAGCTCCTTGTTGCGATAGATCACCCGATCGCCGGGCATGCCGACCACCCGCTTGATGTAGTCCACCCGGGTATCCAGCGGATACTTGAACACCACCACATCGCCACGCTCGGGAGAACCCGTCTCGAGGAACTTGGTGTTGGTCACGGGATCACGCAGGCCGTAGGCGAACTTCTCCACCAGGATGAAGTCGCCCACCAGCAGGGTGGGCATCATGGAACCAGAGGGGATCTGGAACGGCTCGAAGATGAAGGAACGCAGGATCAGCACCAGCGCTATGACCGGGAAGACACCACCGGTCTGTTCGATCCAGACCGGCATGGGAGCCACCTTGGCCAGCGTCTTCTCATCGATGTTCGGGCCGGCGTTGGCACGGGCAGCCGCAATCTTGGCCGCCCGTTGCTTGGACCAGACCAGCTTGTCGACTGTCCAGATGATGCCGGTCAGCAGAGTGACTATGGCCAGGATCAGGGAAAAGGTGCTTGCCATCTATTAATCCTTTCCGACGTGGAGAATGGCGAGGAAGGCCTCTTGCGGCACGTCGACACGGCCCAGGGACTTCATCCGCTTCTTGCCTTCTTTCTGCTTGTTCAGCAGCTTCTTCTTCCGGCTCACGTCACCGCCGTAGCACTTGGCGGTCACGTCCTTGCGCAGGGCCTTGACCGTGCTGCGGGCGATGATCTGGTTGCCGATGGACGCCTGAATGGCGATGTCGAACATCTGGCGCGGGATCAGCTCGCGCATCTTCTCAACCACCTGGCGACCGCGATACTGGGCGTTCTCCTTGTGGGTGATGATGGCCAGGGCATCGACGCGCTCACCGTTGATCATGATGTCGAGGCGCACCATCTCGGAGGTTTCGAAGCGCTTGAAGCCGTAATCCAGGGAGGCATAGCCGCGACTGGTGGATTTCAGGCGGTCGAAGAAATCGAGCACCACTTCCGCCATCGGGATCTCGTAGGTCAGCGCCACCTGCTTGCCGTGATAGACCATGTTGGTCTGCACGCCACGCTTCTCGATACAGAGGGTGATCACGTTGCCCATGTACTCCTGCGGCAACAAGATGTTGCACTCGGCGATGGGCTCGCGCATCTCTTTGATATTGTTCACCGGAGGCATGGCCGCCGGGCTGTCGATGTGGATGGTCTCGCCGTTGTTCAGCTCGATTTCATACACTACGGTCGGTGCCGTGGTGATGAGATCCAGATCGTATTCCCGCTCCAGACGCTCCTGGATGATCTCCATGTGCAGCATGCCGAGGAAGCCACAACGGAAGCCGAAGCCCAGTGCGGTGGAGCTTTCCGGCTCGAAGAACAGGGAGGCATCGTTCAGGGAGAGCTTGTCCAGCGCATCGCGGAACGACTCGTAGTCATCGCTGGAGATGGGGAACAGACCCGCATAGACCTGCGGCTTCACCTTCTTGAAGCCGGCCAGCGCCTTGTCGGCACCGTTCTTGGCTTGCGTCAGGGTATCGCCCACAGGGGCGCCGTGGATGTCCTTGATACCGCAGACGACCCAACCTACCTCGCCACAACCCAGGCCCATGGTGTCCACCTGCTTGGGGGTGAAGATACCGATGCGATCCACGCCCCACACCTGACCGGTGCTCATCACCTTGATCTTGTCGTTCTTCTTGAGCGAACCGTTCTTGATACGCACCAGGGAGACGACGCCAAGGTAGGAGTCGAACCAGGAGTCGATGATCAGCGCCTGCAGCGGGGCATCCGGATCACCTTCCGGTGACGGGATACGGGCCACTATCTCTTCCAGCACAAGGTCAACGCCCAGACCGGTCTTGGCGGAGCAACGCACCGCATCGATGGCGTCTATGCCGACTATGTCCTCGATCTCTTCCGCAACCCGCTCGGGTTCTGCGGCAGGCAGATCGATCTTGTTCAGGATGGGCACCACCTCCAGCTCCATCTCCATGGCGGTGTAGCAGTTGGCCAGAGTCTGTGCCTCAACCCCCTGACCGGCATCCACCACCAGCAGAGCCCCTTCACAGGCCGCCAGGGAGCGAGAAACCTCGTAGGAGAAATCCACGTGGCCCGGGGTGTCGATAAAGTTCAGCTGATAGGTGTTACCGTCTTGTGCCTGGTAGTTCAGGGTCACACTCTGTGCTTTGATGGTAATGCCGCGCTCGCGCTCCAGATCCATGGAGTCAAGCACCTGAGCCTGCATCTCGCGGTCGGACAGGCCGCCACAAGTCTGGATCAGACGGTCCGACAGGGTCGATTTACCGTGGTCGATGTGCGCAATAATCGAAAAGTTACGAATGTGTTTCATCGAGCAAGAATCACTCAAAATTAAGTTAGGGTCGGATATGAGGGCAGGATTTTACTGGATAACCAGGTCGACGGCCAATCTTTAGTCGGCGGGCACCAGAAATAGCGCCTTGTCTGGCGGGCCCTCGGCACCAAAACGGCGGCGACGGGGCCAGAAAAGGGTAGCGCCGCTCAGGAGAGGTGGCGGGTATTGAGTACCACACCGAGCATGCGGGGACCATATTCCCCTTGCTCGAGCCGGGCAGAAAAGTAACGAACCAGTAAAAATCCGACTGTGCCCCCCAGCAGGCAGCTGAGGATGGTGACGCCCTCCCCCGCCGACAACAGCGGCGCCAGCCAGAGCTGACCGAGCAGGGCACCGAGCAGCAGGCAGAACAGCGGCAGCACATAGACCAGGGCGGCCCCCCGCAGGATGCTCGCCTGGGGAATACCAAGGCGGATCTGCTGGCCAACCAGGACCTCGGCGGTCAGCGCCACCCGCAGTCGCTGCGACTTCAGGGGAAAGGCCTTGGCGACTGTGCCGGTACCACAGTTGGACTGCTGATGGCAGCCGCTGCAGGCGGAGCGCCGTTCGCACTCCACCCAGGCATAGGCCCCCTCGACGGCCACCACTGTTGCCAGCTCTTCGCTCATGTTACTCACAGGATGACTCCAGACGAACGGCTATGGATTTACCCGATCTCAGCACGGTCGTCCCGGTTCGGCAAGTGGCAGCATGCCGCCTCACTGTACCGCCTCGTTGCGGGCCAGCGGCTGCACCGACTCGGCGATGCGCTTGGCCGTCTCGGTGGGGACTTCCCCGACCACGGTGATCTCCACCCCGACCTCGTTGACGAAACTCACCAGCGAGGTGGCTCCCTGGCGGATCAACTGCTGGCGCACCGCCTGCTTGGGATCGACCCGGGAGACATAGACGGAGAGATCCACCACGCCGTCCGACAACATCATGTAGTCCACCGGCAGACTGGTGCTGACCAACTGGTGCCTGTCCTGAGAGAGCACCTTGAATCCACCCGGCAGCCAGGTCAGGTGCCAGTTCAGGGTCTGCTGGGGGGCGGGATAGGCGTCTTCCAATGCCAGCGCATCGGGCAGCTTGCTGCGGGCCAGGGTGACAAGCCAGGGCGCGGGCGCCGGCTGCCTGTCAAGATCCACACCCAGCACCTGTTCGACCAGGTTGCCCTCCTTGTCCACCATGTCCACCCGCAGCAGCAGGTGACTCTGCTCGTCGACCCAGAGCACAAAGCCGTACTTGTCCGCCTCCTTGGGCACCAGTCTCACGACCTGGGCCACCAGGCCGGCTACCCGGCTGCGACCGGCCAGCACGGGATCATAGCTCTCCAGCACCCGGGGCAGCGGCATCTTCACCAGGCTCGACCAGACGCCCGGGAAACGCGCCCCCTTGAGGGTGTAAGGTTCGTGGGTGTTTTCGAAGAAGGTGTATTCGTTCTGGCGTTGCAGGTACTCCACCGCCTTGCCGTCGAGATAACTCAGATGAGCGACCTCCTTGCCATCGATCACCCCGTGGCTGAAGCGAATGGGCTCGAGGCGTCCCTGACGGGCCTTGACCATGGACAACTCAAAATTTTGTTGCGAAACGGCACTCTGCATCTGCTGCAACAAGGCCTCGGCCGACAGATCGTCGGCCGAGGCCTTGGCACAAATCAGCAGGAGAGAGGCCAGCAGAATGAGGCTGGACTGGCGCACGGTCTGATCCCTAAAGATGCGTTATTCCTGAATCTGCTTGTCTTGCAGCAGACGCTGTTGCAATTGATGGTCTCGCAGGAAGGCGTTGATACGCTCGCGCTGCTCCTGCATCTGTTGCTCGTTCAAGCCTTGCTGGCGAGGAGTGGCACGGTTGCCCTCCTGGGGATAGTGCACGCTCACTGGCGTCGCACTGCCACCGACCGGTATGGTGTTGAGCACAGGGTTGGCCGGCATGCCGTCGTTGCCCTGATACTGCTGCACCCCGAAGATGACGGCGGCAGCCACAGAGGCAGCAATGGCATACTGCCCCATTTGCTGGCCAAAGCGACGGATCAGAGGCACCACCTTGCCAGCAGGCTTCACCTGGGGCGCAACAGGTTGCACCGGCTTGGGCGCCAGTATGACGGGTTCGTCTTCCAGTGCCAGCATGATGCTGTCACTGAGATCCAGTTGCAGATTGACCGGCAGGTCTCCCCGCATGGCATCACCGATCAGATGGTAACGAGCCCAGGTATCTTGCAGAGCGGGATCCGTTCCCAGCTCGTTCAGAACCTCCATGTCGCTGAGGTCACCATCCATCAGGGCTGAAAGTTGCTCTTTATTTGCCATAAGTTTGCCTGTCTTTCCCCAGTTTAATTCTCGATCAGAGGTTGCAGCTTTTTGTCGATTGCTTCCCTCGCCCGAAAGATACGGGATCTCACCGTACCCACAGGGCAATCCATGATCTCCGCAATCTCTTCGTAGCTCAGCCCTTCCATTTCACGAAGGGTGATCGCTGTTCTCAAGTCTTCTGGCAAGGCTTCTATGGCGGCAAACACAGTGCGCTTGATCTCGTCGGTCAGCGCCAGGTTTTCGGGGGTGGCCACTTCTTGCAGGGCTTCACCACCACCATAATATTCAGCCTCGTCCGCTTCGACATCACTGCTGGGCGGTCTGCGCCCCTGTGAGGTCAGGTAATTTTTGGCCGTGTTCACGGCGATCCGATACAACCAGGTGTAAAACGCGCTCTCGCCACGGAATGTCGGCAACGCACGGTAAGCCTTGATAAAGGCCTCCTGCGCCACATCCGGCACATCGCCCGGATTGTTGACATACCTGGCCACCAGGTTGACCACCTTATGCTGGTATTTTTTTACCAACAGGTTGAATGCATTTTTATCGCCACGCTGGACCCGTTCAACCAGCTGTTCGTCCAGTAGATTCTGGTCGCTCATCAGAGCCGTAAAACCCCCATCAGGTTATCGTTCTTCTTTTCCGGCCCCTTCTAAGCGCACAAGTTCAGACAGGGAGAATCAGAGAAAGTTCGCTTGCATTGAAAAAAATGTGATGCGGGCTGCATCACAACCCCCCTTGGGCTACCATGGGGCCAGTTCTTAATCCAGGCCAATGATACTTATGAAAGCAAGTGTTGAATACCTTTGCGACGTACTGATCATTGGCAGCGGTGCCGCCGGTCTGTCCCTCGCGTTGCGATTGGCAGACCAGGCCAAAGTCCTGGTTCTGAGCAAGGGGCCCATCAGTGAGGGGGCCACTCTCTATGCGCAAGGAGGCATCGCTGCCGTGTTCGACGAGACCGACAGCATCGAATCCCACGTGAGCGACACGCTCAACGCCGGCGCCGGGTTGTGTGACCCGGCGGTGGTGGAGTTCACCGCTCGCAACGCCCGCGACTCCATCCAGTGGCTGATCCAGCAGGGCGTTCCCTTCGATCAGGAAGAGGATGCCGAGGGGGAATCCCACTATCACCTGACCCGGGAAGGGGGTCACAGCCATCGCCGCATCTTCCACGCGGCGGACGCCACCGGCAAGGCGGTGCAGCTCACCCTGATCGATCAGGTCCGCTCCCACCCCAATATCCAGCTGATGGAGCGCTTCAACGCGGTCGACCTCATCACCACCCGCAAGCTGGATCTGCCGGGCAACAGGGTGCTCGGCGCCTACGTCTGGAACCGCAATGTCGAGCAGGTCGAGGTGATCCGCGCCCGCTTCGTGGCGCTGGCCACCGGCGGTGCCTCCAAGGTGTATCAGTACACCTCCAACCCGGACGTGAGCTCGGGGGACGGCATCGCCATGGCGTGGCGTGCCGGCTGCAGGGTGGCAAACCTGGAGTTCAACCAGTTCCACCCCACCAGCCTGTTCCACCCCGATGACCCCAACTTCCTGCTGACCGAAGCCCTGCGTGGCGAGGGTGCCTATCTGCGCCGTCCCGACGGCAGCCGCTTCATGCCAGACTTCGACGAGCGGGCCGAACTGGCGCCGCGGGATATAGTCGCCCGCGCCATCGACCACGAGATGAAACGCCTCGGCGCCGACTGCATGTATCTGGACATCAGCCACAAGCCGGCGGATTTCATCATCAAGCACTTCCCGACCATCTTTGAGCGCTGCCTCGCGGTCGGCATCGACATCACCAAGGAGGCCATGCCCATCGTCCCGGCGGCGCACTACACCTGTGGCGGCGTGATGATAGACAACAACGGCCAGACCGACATCCCGGGTCTCTACGCCATCGGCGAGGTGACCTACACCGGGCTGCACGGCGCCAACCGCATGGCGTCCAACTCCCTGCTCGAATGCGTGGTCTATGCCCATCAGGCGGGGGCCGACATCCTGGCCAAGCTGCCCATGAGCGTGGAGCCGCCGAGCCTGCCCGCCTGGGACGAGAGCCAGGTGGATGACTCGGACGAACAGGTGGTGATCCAGCACAACTGGCACGAGCTGCGGCTGATGATGTGGGATTACGTGGGGATAGTGCGCACCAACAAGCGCCTGGCCCGCGCCAAGCGCCGCATCGACCTGCTCAAGCAGGAGGTCCAGGAGTACTATGCGAACTTCCGCGTCTCCAACAACCTGCTGGAGCTGCGCAACCTGTTGCAGGTGGCCGAGCTCATCGTCAACTGTGCCCTGGAGCGCAAGGAGTCCCGCGGACTGCACTATAACCTCGACTACCCGGACATGCAGCCGAACCCCAAGCCGACAGTGCTGACACCGGATCGGGAGTGATCCGGCACAAGCCAGAGGCGTGCTGCGGATTGCACTGCCTGCACCCGGACTACCCGGACAAGCAGCCGAACCTTAGGCAGACAGTGCTGACACCGGATCGGGAGTGATCCGGCGCAAGCCAGAGGCGTGCTGCGGACTCCACTGCCTGCACCCGGACTACCCGGACAGGCAGCCGAACCTCAGGCAGACAGTGCTGACGCCGGATCGGGAGTAAACAACCCCACCACAGTCCATCAGATGACCCCGCTTCGGCGGGGTCATTTATTGGGGGGCAAGATGGGGTCAGCGAGGAACGGTCAGGTGAATGGCCCGGGCCAGGGTGCGGTAGTGCTCGGGTGCCAGGGCGTCGGAGAAGAGCCAGAGGTGGCACTCGGCGCCCTCGTCTGCCACCAGCCGCAGCCAGAGCACCCCGGGCAGGATGCGGCTGCGGTCATCCAGTCGATGGCGCCGGCCCTGCCACTCCAGCCACTCTCCGTCCCAGAGCAGCGCCTGGCACCCTTGCGTGACGGGGCGCCAGGCCAGCCAGAGCCCCAACAACCAGCAGGGGAGAAACAGCCCCCATTGCCAGCCCTGGATCAGGCTGGCGGTGGGCCAGAGCAACAGCCCAAACAGGGCAAGCAGCAGCAGGCGCTGCCGCCGGGAGGGGATGACGGGCATCAGGACCCGCATCGGGGATCAGCTCAGGCGATCATGACGGGCCTGATTGCGCTCCAGGATCAGGGGGATCATGGCGGCGAAATCGGGGTCGCTCGGCACACCGTGGCCCATGCTCCAGCGGAACAGCTCGGGATCCTCGCACTCCAGCAGACGGATGAAGGTCTGCTGCTCGGCCTCGCTCAGGGAGTCGAACTCGTGCTCGAAAAAGGGCATAAAGATCACATCCAGCTCGAGCATGCCGCGACGGCAGGCCCACTTCAGGCGGGACTTTTCAATTGGGCTCAACATGGAACTCTCCTTACAAAGACCCGGGGATGGTAGCAGCTGGATTTTCCGGCTGACAAACATTCCTTACGTCTTTACCATGCAGGTCACATACTTTCTGTCTCTGGAATACCATCGTGAGCCTGCCGACCCCTGTTCTTCCTGCCGAGCCAACCCTGTTTTCCCTGACCGATCTGGCCATCACCCGCCTCACCGGCAATGATCGCGTGAAATATCTGCAAGGCCAGGTCACCTGTGACGTCAACGCCCTGCAACCTGGCCAGAGCACCCTCGGCGGCCATTGCGATCCCAAGGGCAAGCTGTGGAGCGATTTTCGCCTGCTCTGCCTCGATGAGAGCCTGCTGCTGCTGACCAAGCCGTCAGTGCTGGCGCGCCAGCTGCCCGAACTCAAGAAGTTTGCGGTATTCGCCAAGGTGGAGATCGGCGAGTTCCAGGGCCAGGCGGTCGGCCTGGCCGGTCAGGGCACGGATGCCTGGGTAGCACAGCACTTCGAGCTGACCGGGACCGGCCTTGTCGAGGGCGGCATGGCGGTCAGGGTGGAAGCCGATCGCTGGCTGCTGGCAAGCGAGTCGCCGCTGGCGCTGAGCTTGCCTGCCGGCGACGAAGCGCTCTGGTGGGGTCTGGACATCAAGGCGGGCATCCCGCACCTGGAGGCGGTCCATCAGGGGGAGTACATTCCCCAGATGCTGAACCTGCAGGCCCTGGACGGTATCAGCTTCACCAAGGGCTGCTACATGGGGCAGGAGATAGTGGCCCGCGCCAAGTACCGCGGCGCCAACAACCGCGCCCTCTTCGTGCTGGCCGGGCAGGCCAGTGGCCCCGTGGCCAGCGGCGATACCCTGGAGATCCAGCTCGGTGACAACTGGCGGCGCAGCGGCATGGTGCTGAACGCCTGGCAGCAGGATGGCCAGGTGTGGCTCACCGCCGTGCTGCCCAAGGACACCGAGGCCGACGCCAGCTTCCGCCTCAAGCAGGAGGAAGGCTCCCGCCTCGCCCTGCAACCCCTGCCCTACTCCCTGACCGACTAAGGTCCGCTAACGAGGCACCCGCGCCAGCAGGGCCTCCTTCAGCCAGCGCCCCGCCTGCCCGAGCGGGCGGGCGCGATACCACTGCAACTCCAGCTCCAGTTCGGCCAGGGGAAGGAAATCCGGCTTGAGTACCACCAGCTCACCCCGCGCCAGCGGCCGGTGCAGCAGAAACTCGGGTACCGCAGACCACCCCAGCCCCAGCTTGACCAGCTCCAGGATCCCGAGGTCCCCCTCGACCCACCACACCTGGGACGAGAGGCGGAAGCGATGGCGCTCCGTGCCCTCTCGCCGTCCCGTCACCATCAGCTGGCGGGCCCCTTGCAGGTCGCTCTCGTGCAGCGGCGTCTTGTGGGCCAGGGGGTGATCCGGGGAGACCACCAGGGGCATGGCGACGCTCCCCAGGGAGCGGGAGACCAGCTCCCGCTCGGGGTGTGCCTTCTGGTAGCTGATGCCGAGCTGGGCCCGCCCGCTCTTGAGCAGCTCGGTCACATCCTCCATCAGCGGGAACAGCAGCTCCAGCTCCACAGTCGGATAGCGGCCGGCGAACTCCTCCAGCAGGGCGCCGAGCCAGGGCAGATGGGAGTCATCGTCGATGGCGAGGGTGAGGCGCGACTCTATGCCGCTGGCCAGCTCCCCGGCGATGGCTTGCAGCCGCTCGCTCTGGGCCAGCAGCACCCCCGCCTCCTGACTGATGCGGGCCCCCGCCTCGGTCAGCACAGGGTAGCGACCGCTGCGATCAAACAGCTCGAGGCCGAGATCTATCTCCAGGTTGGCGATGGCGGTGCTCACCACCGACTGCGCCTTGCCCAGGCGGCGCGCCGCCGCCGAGAAGGATCCCGTTTCGGCGGCCGCCAGCAACGCCTTGAATTGTTCCAGTGAGGGGGTCATCCGCCTGCTCCTGCCCTGTTATTGCACCCAGATCCATCTATTTTAGCGATAGATACCAACGTGAACCTATCGAAAAATAGCGATAAATTGGCCGCCATACACACCCGAAAAGAGCAATAGAGAGACAGACCATGCGTAATACCCGTGATCGCCTGCGCCACGCCATCGGCTTCGAATTGATTGGCCTGCTGATCGCCGCCCCCCTGGCAAGCTGGGTCACCGGCGTCGGTCTCAACCACATGGGGCCCCTGGCCCTGTTCTTCTCGGTGGTCGCCACCGTCTGGAACTATGTCTACAACATAGGGGTGGACAGGCTGCTGCTGCGGCTGCAGGGCCACACCCACAAGACGCTCTGGAAACGGGTGCTGCATACCTTGGGTTTCGAGGGGGGCTTGCTGATCGTCGCCCTGCCGGTAATGTCCTGGTGGCTCGACATCGGCCTGCTGGAGGCGCTGGTGCTGGATCTGGGCTTCGTGCTGTTCTACCTGGTCTATGCCTTCGTCTACAACTGGAGCTATGACAAGGTGTTCCCCATCCCGGGCCAGGGGGCGCAGCGGGTCACGGGGTGACAAGAGAAGGGATAAAACGAGGCACCATCATGCGACTGGCATGATGGTGCTGATCTGGATCCTCGAGGGGCAGGTATTCAGGCTTGCGCCTTCACCTCGTCGGCAGGGGCCTCGGTCTGGGCCGCTTCCTGGTTCAGCATGGCCTCGAGGTCGCTCTGATACTGGTTCAGCATGCGCTGGGCCGCGACCATGTCTCCCTTGTGCAGACGCTCGAACAGATGGTGTTGCACCACGCCGTTGAGGTACTCCACCGTAATGGGTTGCTCCAGGGCAGACAGCAACTCTTCTTTTTCCAGCTCCGCATTGATTTCATCGACACTGGTACGCAGCAGACCGGCCAGTTGCACCAACATGCGGCGCTCGCCTTCACGCAACAGGCTCAACATGCGGTTTCTCTGCTGCTCATTCTGTTGGGTCATACATTTCCTTACGTAGAGTGGGAACAAGCCCGCTCATTCTGCCCTGTCCTTTTCACAGCGTCTATCTCGGGCGCATCACTAATTGAGAGAGCCGCCAGCAGGGCGCGGGCCGGGTGCTATTTGCCCCTTTGCCCGGTATAGTAACCGCTGTTCCAGAGGGCCCTTGCGCCCCCGCTGACGAGACTGCCAACCCCATGACCGACGCCATTCTGGTGCTCTGCACCTGCCCTGATGAAGCCAGTGCCGACCACCTCTGCGAGCAACTGCTCAACCAGCGCCTCGCCGCCTGCATCAATCAGTTGCCGGGGCTCACCTCCGTCTATCGCTGGCAGGGGAAGATAGAGCGGGCACGGGAGATCCAGCTCATCATCAAATCCCGCCAGCCGCTCTTTGCCGAGCTAGAGCGGTGCATCCTGGCTCACCACCCCTACCAGGTGCCGGAGATCCTGGCGATCCCCGCCAGCCAGGGTCATCAAGCCTACCTCGACTGGTTGACACAGGAGACCTCATGACTCTGCGATCCCTGCTTTCCCCCCTGTTGCTCCTGCTGAGCCTGCTCGCGGCCCCCGCCCAGGCCAACAGCCAGGATCTGCTGAGCAGCCTCGGCATCGAGGCCAGTGCCCAGCCCAAGTTTCTGAAAGTGGACGAGGCCTTCGTCCTCGAGAGCGAGCAGCAGGGAAACAAGCTGCTGCTGACCCTGCGCCTCGCCGACGGTTACTACCTCTATCGCCACAGCATCAGCGTCAAGGGGGACAACCTCGCCTTCGAGCCCCTCGCGCTGCCTGCGGGCACCGAGCATGAGGATGACTTCTTCGGCAAGACCCGGGTCTTCTATCAGGAGCTGCAGATCCCCGTCACCTTGACCCAGGTGGGGGACTCCGCCAGCCTGCAGATAAGCTATCAGGGGTGCACCGATGGCCTCTGCTATCCCCCCACCGACAAGCGGATCCCGGTGCAGCCCCTCGCGGCCACCGGCGACGCCGGGCAGACAGACCCCGCTGATGCCACAGAGGCGCCGACCGGCAGCCAGCAGGATCGACTGGCGGCCGCCCTCGGCAGCCAGGGCTTCTGGCTCAGCATCGCCGCCTTCTTTGCGCTGGGGCTGGGGCTCGCCTTCACCCCCTGCGTCTTCCCCATGTACCCCATTTTGACCGGCATCATCGCCGGTGCCGGCCAGCACCTCTCCACCCGCCGCGCCTTCCTGCTCTCCTTCGTCTATGTGCAGGGGATGGCGGTCACCTATACCCTGCTCGGGCTGGTGGTCGCCTCGGCGGGCCTGAAGTTCCAGGCGGCGCTGCAGCACCCCTATGTGCTAATCGGCCTCTCGGTGATGTTCGTGCTGCTGGCCCTCTCCATGTTCGGGCTCTATACCCTGCAACTGCCGAGCAGCCTGCAAACCCGGCTGTCAGGCCTCTCCAACCGCCAGCAGGGCGGCTCAGTGGTCGGGGTCACCATCATGGGGATGATCTCCGGCCTGGTCTGCTCCCCCTGCACCACGGCGCCGCTCTCCGGCGCCCTCATCTACGTGGCCCAGAGCGGCGATCTCTGGCTCGGCGGGGCGGCCCTCTATGCCCTGTCGCTGGGCATGGGGCTACCGCTGCTGCTGCTCGGCACCTCGGGGGGCAAGCTGCTGCCCAAGGCGGGCGCCTGGATGGATGTGATCAAGCAACTCTTTGGCTTTGCGCTGCTGGCGGTGCCGATCCTGCTGCTGTCACGGCTCTTGAGCGACCAGGTCGCCACCCTGCTCTGGCTCGGCTGGGCACTGCTGCTGTGTGGCTATCTCTATCATCACAACCAGCATCGCCCCCACTCGGTGGGCAAGAGCCTCGGCGGCTTCGTGCTGCTGCTGGCGATGATGAGCCTGGTGGTGGTGGGCAAGGATCTGCTGCTGCCCGAGCCTGGCGTCAAGGCCAGCACCGGGGCCGAGGCCCCCCGGTTTATCCGCATCAAGACCCTGGATGACCTCAAGACCCGGCTCGAGGCCGCTCGCGGCAAGCCGGTGCTGCTGGATCTCTACGCCGACTGGTGCGTGGCCTGTAAGGAGTTCGAACACAAGACCTTCAGCGATCCCGCCGTGCGGGCGCGCTTTGCTGACATGGTGCTGCTGCAGGCTGACGTCACCGCCAACGACGATGCCGACGTGGATCTGCTCAACGGCCTGAACGTGCTGGGGCTGCCGACCCTGATCTTCTTCGATGCCGCAGGCAACGAGGTGAGCGGGCAGCGGGTGACCGGCTTCATGGGGCCCGCCGAGTTCCTCGGCCAGCTGGACAAGCTGCGCTGAACCATGGCGGCCCGCCTTGCCGCGCGGGCCGTCCTCTCCTCTGCGCGCTGATTTTTCTGGCCATCCCTTGTATATGACAGGCGCCATGGCAGAATTTGCCCTTTCCCGTCTCGCATCGTCCGGAGTTTTGATGAAAAAGTGGTTCATCCCCCTGCTGGCTCTATGGCTGCAACTCAGGTCCAGGTGAAGAGGCGATCCAGAGCCAGGTCACCGCCAGGCTGCAGGCCGACACGGATCCCGCCCTGTTCGAGATCAGCGACTTCGCCATTCTCGGCAAGGAGGAGCGGATGGAGGGGGTCTATCTGGTCAAGGTGAGCTACCGGCTCCACTTCAAGCAGGGGCTGGATCAGTTGCAGGTGCTGCACGACGAGGATCTGGTCTATGACAGGGTCGGCCCCTTCCAGCAGGAGATGGCCCTGATGGAGCTGGAGCGCAAATACGGCGAATTCGAGGCAGGCCAGGCACTGGCGCAGGAGAGCCAGGTCTGGATGATGAAGACAGAGCAGGGCTGGCGCCTGGCAGAGCCGGATCCGGCGCAGCAGGGATGAGCCTTCTCCTCCCTGCCGCCAGCCACCGAAATACCCCTTAGAGCAGATCCTTCATTCTGTGCCACAGCATCCCGAGCGCCAGCAAGGGAGAGCGCAGGGCAGGCCCGCCTGGGAAGGTCATGTGAGGCACGCGACTGAAGAGATCGAAGCCACGGCTCTCCCCCCTGATCGCCTCGGCCACCAGCTTGCCCGCCATATGAGTGGCGTTGAGGCCGTGCCCCGAGTAAGCCTGGGCATAGAACACGTTGGGGTACTCTTTGAGGCGCCCTATCTGCGGCAGCCGGTTGGCGCCTATGCCTATCATGCCCCCCCACTGAAACTCGATGGCAGTACCCGCCAGCTCAGGGAAGACCCGCAGCAGCTTGGGCAGCATAAACGCCTTGATGTCCTTGGGATCGCGCCCCGAGTAGTTGCAGGCCCCGCCAAACAGCAGGCGACCATCGGCCGATAGCCGGTAGTAGTCGAGCGCCACGTTCTGATCGCACACCGCCATGTTTTGCGGCAGCAGCCGCTGGCGCAGCCGTTTCTCCAGCACCTGGGTGGCGAGTATGTAGGAGCCCGCCGGCAGCACCTTGCCCCCGAGTTCGGGATTGAGCTCATTGAGGTAGGCGTTGCAGCCGATCACCAGGTAGCTGGCGCGACAACGGCCGTGGGCCGTGGTCACTTCGACCCGATCGCCATACTCGATGTGAGTCACCCTGGACTGCTCGAACAGGGCGACGCCCAGGCTGGCCGCCGCACGCGCCTCACCCAGGGCCAGGTTGAGGGGATGCAGGTGGCCTGAGCCCATGTCGATCATGCCGCCGATATAGCGATCCGACCCCACCACTGACCTTATCTCCCCCTTGGGGACCAGCTTGAGTTCGTGCCTGTATCCCAGGCTGGCCAAGTGCTCGGCATCCTCCTCAAACCCCTTGAGGTGGCGCGGCTTGGTGGCGAGATCGCAGTAGCCCCAGGTCAGGTCGCAGTCGATGTTGAACCGCGCGACCCGCTCGCGCACCAGCTGCACCGCCTCCAGCCCCATCAGGTCCAGCTCACGTACCCCTTGCTCGCCTATCCAGCGGGCAAACTGGCTGGTGTCGTGACCTATGCCGCGAATGAGCTGGCCGCCGTTGCGGCCAGAGGCGCCCCAGCCGATGCGGTTGGCCTCAAGCAAGACCACCTTGTACCCGGCCTCGGCCAGGTTGATGGCGGTATTGAGGCCGGTGAAGCCGCCGCCTATGATGCAGACGTCGGCATCCAGCTCACCGCTGAGCTCGGGCCACTGCTGATGATCGTTGCGGGTGGCCGCGTAATAGGAGGCCA
This sequence comes from Aeromonas sp. R4-3, assembly GCF_040908275.1. Lineage (NCBI taxonomy): Bacteria > Pseudomonadati > Pseudomonadota > Gammaproteobacteria > Aeromonadales > Aeromonadaceae > Aeromonas > Aeromonas sp. R4-3. Next base: position 114,948 of record NZ_JBFODK010000061.1, on the reverse strand, counting down.
CGTGCTCCTGGTGTCCGTTGTGTCTTCCTGTCTGCATGCTCAGCGTCCTGCCTTGGTTGCACTTGTTTACTAAATTAAACGGAGTGTCATCGATAATACCCAGCCCAGGGTCACCAATCCAGCCTGTCAGGATCACAGAAATGCAAAAGGTGTCCCGAAGGACACCTTTTGAGAGGCCAGCCGAGGCGGCCTCAATGAAAGAGGCGCCCCGCAGGGCGCCTCTTCAGGCAATCAAGATACGGTAACGAATTACAGTACGTTGATGGCGTTCAGGTCGGAGAAGGCTTTCTCCAGACGGGCGATCATGGAAGTCTGACCGGCACGCAGCCATACGCGCGGATCGTAGAACTTCTTGTTCGGCTTGTCGGCGCCTTCCGGGTTGCCCAGCTGGCCTTGCAGGTAGGCTTCGTTGGTCTTGTAGAAGTTCAACAGACCTTCCCAGGTAGCCCACTGGGTGTCGGTGTCGATATTCATCTTCACCACGCCGTAGGAGATGGATTCGCGGATCTCATCCAGGGTGGAACCTGAGCCACCGTGGAACACGAAGTCCAGGGACTTGGCAGGCAGACCGAACTTCTCGGAAACGAACTTCTGGGAAGCATCCAGGATGGACGGGGTCAGCTTGACGTTACCCGGCTTGTATACACCGTGTACGTTGCCGAAGGAGGCAGCGATGGTGAAACGCGGGCTGATCTTGGACAGACGCTCGTAGGCGTAAGCCACGTCTTCCGGCTGGGTGTACAGGGCGGATTGATCCATGTGGCTGTTGTCCACACCGTCTTCTTCGCCACCGGTGCAACCAAGTTCCAGCTCCAGAGTCATGTTCATCTTGGCCATGCGGGTCAGATACTCGCAGCAGATGTCGATGTTCTCTTCCAGAGACTCTTCGGACAGATCCAGCATGTGGGAGGAGAACAGCGGCTTGCCGGTTTCAGCGAAGTGCTTCTCGCCCGCTTCCAGCAGACCGTCGATCCACGGCAGCAGCTTCTTGGCGGCGTGGTCGGTGTGCAGGATCACGGGAACACCGTAAGCTTCGGCAACGGCGTGCACGTGCTTGGCACCGGAGATGGCACCGATGATGGCAGCCTGCTGGCCTTCCAGCTTCAGACCCTTACCGGCGGTGAACACGGCACCACCGTTGGAGAACTGAACGATGACCGGGGCTTTGACCTTGGCGGCAGCTTCCAGCACGGCGTTGACGGAGTCGGTACCCACGCAGTTCACGGCAGGCAGAGCGAAGCCGTTCTCTTTAGCGATGGCGAACACTTTCTGAACGTCATCACCAGTGATCACGCCGGGTTTTACGAAGTCGAAAATTTTCTTAGACATGTTTAATCGTCCTGTTCTCGTATGCCGTTAATAAAAAATGGGGGGTTCATCATGAACCGGCACAACGGCCACATGATAAACGAAACGGGAGGCTTTTGCCCCCCGTCCCGGGTCAATTAGGCTTTGGCGCGTTCTTCAAGAATCGCGACAGCCGGCAGTACCTTGCCTTCTACGAACTCCAGGAAGGCGCCGCCGCCGGTGGAGATGTAGGAGACCTTGTCGGCGATGCCGAACTTGTCGATGGCAGCCAGGGTGTCACCACCGCCAGCGATGGAGAAGGCCGGGGAAGCGGCGATGGCTTCGGCGATCACCTTGGTGCCTTCGGCGAACTGGTCGAACTCGAACACGCCGACCGGGCCGTTCCACAGTATGGTCTTGGCGTTCATGATGATGTCGGCCAGGGCCTTGGCAGAGTCAGGGCCGATGTCGAAGATCATGTCACCGTCGGTCACATCGCTAACGGACTTGATGGTGGCCGGAGTGGACTCGGAGAACTCGGTACCCACGACCACATCAGTGGTCACCGGAATGTTGGTCTCGGCAGCCAGCTTCTTGGCGGTGTCGATCAGGTCGTGCTCGCACAGGGACTTGCCAACGTTGTGACCGGCAGCGGCGATGAAGGTGTTGGCGATGCCACCACCGACCACCAGCTGGTCAGCGATCTTGGAGAGAGATTCCAGCACGGTCAGCTTGGTGGAGACCTTGGAGCCGCCAACGATGGCAACCATGGGGCGCTCGGGCTTCAGCATGGCCTTGCCCAGGGCATCCAGTTCACCGGCCAGCAGGGGGCCTGCACAGGCAACCGGGGCGAACTGGGCCACACCGTAGGTGGAACCTTCGGCGCGGTGAGCAGTACCGAATGCATCCATTACAAAGACGTCACACAGGGCGGCGTATTTTTTGGCCAGCTCTTCGGTGTTCTTCTTCTCGCCTTTGTTGAAACGGCAGTTTTCCAGCACAACCAGCTCACCGGCGGCGACATCTACGCCATCCAGGTAATCCTTGGCCAGGCGCACCGGGCAGGACAGAGCGTCTTTCAGATAGTTGACTACCGGGGCCAGGGAGAATTCTTCGTTGTATTCACCCTCGGTCGGACGACCCAGGTGGGAAGTGATCATCAGCTTGGCGCCCTTTTCCAGAGCCAGCTTGATGGTCGGCAGGGTAGCCACGATACGTGCGTCGGAGGTGACCTTGCCGTCTTTTACCGGCACGTTCAGGTCAGCACGGATCAGAACGCGTTTACCCGCCAGATCCAGGTCGGTCATCTTGATAACAGACATATTCAGTCCTCTATATATTTTCAGGTAATGTTAAAAAAACAGTAACCTTGCGCCCGGTGCAGGCTCTCAGCCTGCGGCCATCATGGCCCGGGTGGTATCCAGCATGCGGTTGGCGAAGCCCCATTCGTTATCACACCACATCAACATCTTGACGAGGTTGGCATCGCTCACCCGGGTCTGGGTACCATCAATGATGCAGGAGTGTGCATCATGATTAAAGTCTACGGAGACCAGCGGCTCTTCCGTGTAGTCCAGGATACCCTGTAATGTACCTCTGGATGCCCGTTGCAGGGCTTGATTTACGTCACTAACTGTCACTTTTTTACGAACAGTAATGCTCAGATCCATGGCGGTGACGTTGATGGTCGGCACCCGCACCGCGATCGCCTCGAACTTGCCGGCGAAGTGGGGGAGGATTCGCTCCAACCCCTTTGCCAGCTTGGTATCCACCGGGATGATGGACTGGCTGGCGGCCCGGGTTCGACGCAAGTCGCTGTGATAGGCATCGATGACTTGCTGATCGTGCATGGCCGAATGAATTGTCGTAATAGTACCACAATTTATCTCGAATTCTCGATGCAATGTTTCGATGACGGGCACCACGCAGTTGGTGGTACAGGAGGCGTTGGAGACGATCCGCTCCCGTCCCGTCAGCACCTGATGGTTCACCCCGTAGACTATGGTCGCATCCACATCCGCATCCGCCGGATGGGAGAAGAGCACCTTGCCCGCCCCCGCCCCAAGATGGAGTTCGGCATCGGCCCGGGAGCCGAATACCCCGGTGCAGTCCAGCACCACATCCACCCCTAGCGCCCGCCAGGGCAAGCGCGACGGATCCCGTTCGGCAAACAGGGAGATGAGATCCTCCCCCACCAGCATGCTGTTGCCCGCGAGCTGCACCGGATAGCCGAAGCGGCCGTGGCTGGTATCGAAGCGGGTGAGGTGCACCATGGCTTCGGGGGCCGCCAGCTCGTTGATGGCGACTATCTTAAGCTGGTTATCGCGGCCGCTCTCGTAGAGGGCCCGCAACACGTTGCGACCGATGCGCCCGTATCCGTTGATGGCAATCTTGATCATGAAAAATCTGTGTCCTTACCTGCGACAAAGTGACGGGCCCCTGACTGCTTCACGACAGCAGGGCCTCCCGGAAGACGCCCCTGGCCAGCAGCGCTGCCCCGAACACACCGGCGCTGTCGCCCAGGGCCGGGGCAATGATGGGGGTGGCGAAGCGGGGATTGAAGAGAAATGGCAGCACTGTCTGCCGACCGACGCTGTAGAGACTCTGCACGTTGCCCACCCCGCCGCCGATGACGATGACGTCCGGATCCAGGATATTGATCACGTTGGCGAGGGCCTGGCCGAACAGCAGGTGCAACCTGTCCATGGTGAGCCTGGCGACATGATCATGGGCACTGGCCGCAGCTATCTGGGCCAGGGACAGATGGCGCCTGGCCTTGGCTTCATACCAGGCCTCCAGAGCCGGGCCGCTGATGAAGGTCTCGACGCAGCCGCGCTTGCCGCAGTAGCACTCGGGACCGTCGGGGGAGAGCACGTTGTGACCCCACTCCCCGGCGATGCCGTGATGGCCGTTGAGGATCTGGCCGTTGATGACGATGCCGGACCCAACCCCTGTGCCCATGATGATGCCGAACACCACTTTCGCATCGGGATGCTGCTGGCGCACCGCACCGAGATGGGTTTCCGCCAGGGCGAAGCAGTTGGCGTCGTTGGCAATGAGCACCGGAACGCCGAGCCTGCGCTCCAGATCTTCCTTGAACGGCTTGCCGTTGAGCTCTGTGGTGTTGCAGTTCTTCATCAGCCCGGTCTGGGGATCCCGCGCCCCGGGCGTGCCCATGCCGAGGATGGCGGGACGCTGGCCGAGCCGCTCGGCGCACTCGTCCACCAGCTTGGCGATCTGGCCTATCATGTGCTCGTAACCGCCACGGCGTTCGGTGGGGATACGATGGCGCAGCAGCACCTCGTCACCCGCCAGCACCACGCACTCGCACTTGGTCCCGCCAAGATCGATACCCCAGTCCCAAGAACCCTTGCTCATCCTGCCTCCTGCCATGTTCAACGACGCCCTCACCCAGTCGTCAGGAGGCGTACTCGCCCATCCTGTCCGCGACTGTGTTCAGTGGTGGTGCAGTGTAACCCGAGCGGTGACCAGGATGCAGCCCCCGCGAGGCCGGGCAGCAAAACGGGGCCCGCAGGCCCCGTTCTTATTATGCAGTCTGCCGCGCTCAGCGGCCGTGGTACTGAGCCGACAGCTCGTGCACCGCGTTGACAAACACCCCGGCGTGCTCCGGGTCCACATCCTGATGGATGCCGTGACCCAGGTTGAAGACGTGGCCGTTGCCGCTGCCAAAGCCCGCCAAGATGGTGGCGACCTCTTCGCGGATGCGCTCAGGGGCGGCGTAGAGCATGGAAGGATCCATGTTGCCCTGCAGCGCCACCTTGTCGCCGACCCGGCGCTTGGCGTCCGCTATGTCTATGGTCCAGTCCAGCCCCAGGGCGTCGCAGCCGGTGGCGGCGATCTGCTCCAGCCACTGGCCGCCGTTCTTGGTGAACAGGGTGACCGGCACGCGGCGGCCCTCATTCTCACGGATCAGGCCATCGACGATCTTGTGCATGTACTGCAGGGAGAAGTCGCGGTAATCCCGCGGGGTCAGCACGCCGCCCCAGGTGTCGAACACCATGACGGACTGGGCACCCGCCTTGATCTGGGCGTTGAGATAGGCAATCACGCTGTCCGCCAGCTTGTCCAGCAGCAGGTGCAGGGTCTGCGGCTCGGCGTACATCATCTGCTTGATCTTGGTGAACGCCTTGGAGCTGCCCCCCTCCACCATGTAGGTGGCCAGGGTCCAGGGGCTGCCGGAGAAACCGATCAGCGGCACCTCGCCCTTAAGTTCGCGGCGTATGGTGCGCACCACGTTCATCACGTAGCCGAGCTCGTCTTCCGGATCCGGGATGGGCAGCGCCTGCACGTCGGCCATGGACTTGATGGGGCGCTCGAAGCGCGGGCCTTCCCCGTGCTCGAAGTAGAGGCCCAGCCCCATGGCGTCGGGCACGGTCAGGATGTCGGAGAAGAGGATGGCGGCATCGAGGGGATAGCGGCGCAGGGGCTGCAGGGTGACTTCACAGGCCAGCTCGGCGTTGCGGCACAGGGACATGAAGTCCCCCGCGACGGCGCGGGTCGCCTTGTATTCCGGCAGGTAGCGGCCAGCCTGACGCATCATCCACACCGGGGTCATGTCCACATCCTGGCGCAGCAGGGCACGCAGGTATCGATCGTTCTTCAGCTCTTTCATCCCAGTTCCTGAGTTCATATCCAGCATAAAATGGCGGATATGATACCACTTTGTGCGAGGCTGAGGGCGGCACAAACGCGCCGCAGGGCCGCCGGAGTGCAAAGATGTGAGGGGGCGCAAACCAGGGCCCCGCTTTTCAGGGCCTCGCCCTCACCACTTCTCTGCGAGGCTCTGCTCGATCAGCCGCCGCGCTATGGTGCCGTGGGGGGGCAGCCGTGGCAGTTGGTCCGCCTCGAAGAAGTCGGCGGCCACCAGCTCGTCGTCCTGCACCTTGATCTCGCCGCTCTGGTAGTCGGCGGTGAAGCCCATCATCAGGCTGTGGGGGAAAGGCCAGGGCTGGCTCGCCACATAGCGCACGTTGCATACCCGGATGCCGCTCTCCTCGAATACCTCCCGCGCCACGCACTGCTCCAGGTTCTCCCCCGCCTCCACGAAGCCCGCCAGCACCGTATACATGGGATCATCGGCCTGATAGTGACGGCGATGGGCCGCCAGCAGGATCGCAGGCCCCTTGCGCACCGCCACTATGATGCAGGGGGAGATGCGCGGGTAGACGACGTGACCATGATGGCACATCTGTGCCCACTCCCCGCTCTTGGGTGCCATGGGCGCGCCACATTCGCCGCAGAAGCGATGGCTGCGGCGGAAGGTGGCCAGCTGCCAGGCGCGTCCGGCGAGGCGAAAACCCTCTTCGTCCCCCGCCACCATCAGCTGGCGCAGCCCCACCAGGGGGCAGCTCCCGGCATCCGGTCCCAGATCCAGCAGTTGGCAGGGCAGTCCGTCCCACTCGTCGAAAGGCTCGAAATGGGCGGAGTGCAGATGGGCGGGCAGGCAGGACTTGGGGCCTTGGGGGATCTGCCCCCGTTCATCCAGCAGGACGAGGTGATCGCCCCCCAGCACGAACCAGCGGGCCTGTTCGGTTGATGACATATGTGAAGGCTCTTGTTGAGAAGGGCGTGCGAGGCACGGACAAGTGGGGTTCATCTTACGATCGGGCAGGCCCGGAGGCGACCCCAAGATGGTCCCATCGACTCTCTTGCCGCCCAAAAGCAGAGGGGCCGCCTTGGCGACCCCTCTCTCGTTCAATCGATCCTTCGATCAATTCATCCAACGCTCGCTGCTCTTGCGACGACGGGGGAGCATGGGGAGCAGAATACCGAGCAGTATGCCACCGAGCACCATGGCACCACCGCGGATGAACCAATCCATCTGCATGTCGTGCTCCTGGTTGTCATAGCTCTGGGTCAGGGCGTCGTTCTGTTCCTTGAGGCTGCTCATCTCTGTGCTCTGGCTGGCGAGCTGGGCCTTCAGGCTGGCGATCTCCTTGCTCTGCTCGGTGATCTGGCCATCCTTCTCGGCGAAGCGTCGCTCGTTGTCGCCATTGAGGTTCAGCAGACGGGCCTTGGCCTCATCCAGCTCTTTCTGAACCTGGGGCAGACGCTCGCGCAGGCTGATCTCCGCCTGCAGTTCGCTGTTCTTGATCCAGCCTTCACGACCACGGCCGTCCACCACCTGGGTGAAACCGGCGTCGTTGTTCACCGCCTTGACCTCCAGCGGTTCACCGGCCTTGACGCTGCCGAGGATCCGGTACTGGGTGCCAGGACCGTTGTGGATATAGGTAAAGATGTTGTCTGAGACATAACGGGTATCGGCCAGTACCTGTTGGGCACACAAGCAGATCAAGATCCCGAGAAGGGCGCGCATGGTCGATCGATTCTCTTCGTTGAATTAGGTTGCAGGCCGAATGTTAAGCCGCCAGCGGGTCAAAGGACAAGCAAAGAAAAACGGCACCCCCCTGACTGAGAGGCGTCTCACGGCTTCTCCGGTTTGTCACGCGACCATTCCAGACGCCGCAGGCTACTTCTGTTGCAATGCCTTCACCTCGGAGCGCAGGGCCTTCAGCTCCTGCAGCAGTTGCGCCTGCTGCTCGCTCTGCTGGTGCCGCCACAGTGTGGTGTCGTCGTTGGTCTTGCCGGGATGGACGAACAGGCTGGCCATGAAACCGCTGAGGGCACCGAACAGACCCACACCAAACAGGATCAGCAGGCTGGCGACGAAGCGCCCCTCCTCCGTCCTGGGCACCAGATCCCCGTAGCCCACGGTCGAGAGCGTCACGAGCGTCCACCAGAAGGCATCGTAGGGCGTCTGGATCAGGCTCCCTGGCTGGCCCGTCTCCAGCCAGTACATGACGCCCGAGCCCACCCCTAGCAGCAGGAAGAAGAGGAAGAGGATGCCGGACAAGGTGGTCTCGTTGCGCTCCCGGCGAAACATGACCAGCAGGTCCGGCCTGTCTCGCAGCAGCTGATAGACCCGCCACAGCTGGATGAGCCGTGCCCAGCGCAGCTGCTCCACCATGGGCAGGCTGCCCGGCAGATAGAACCAGTTGGCCTTGAAGAAGGCCATGCGATCGGGGGCCCTCACCCAGCCGTAGGCGAAGTGGGCGAGGAAGAAATAGCAGATCAGGCTGTCGACGTCATAGAAGAGTTGCAGGGTCTGCGGGCTCCACTCGCGGTGACCCCACCAGCGTGCGCAGACCAGACAAACGGAGATCACCGACAGAAACGCCATCAGCAGATCCATGGATCTCAGGCCAGAAGAGTGATGTCGCATACATTTTCCTACTTTAGGCACAGTGCGAATTAATAAAACGGAAGATAATGCCGATAGTCCTGAGGACAAAGGAAAAATGGCCATTAAGAAGGAGAAAGGTTATGCAGTTAAACTCGCTGGAGAGGCGAATGAGCAACATCCGACTGGTGCCCAAGGTGGTGCTGCTCATGGTGTTCAGCACGCTGCTCTTGCTGGCCAAGCTCTGGTTCGATGCCAGCAACCTGGAAGCCACCCTGCTCGGCGAGGGCATAGACGCCGCCAAGGCCAATGCCATTGCCGATCGCCTGCTCTGGACCGGTCTGATGGAGACGGCGCTGATGGGGGTCGTCTTCGTGGTGCTGCTGCTGACCGGCTCCCGCCTCATGGTCAAGCAGGTGCATTACCTGGTGGGGCTGCTGGAGCGCTTCGCCCGCAAGGATCTCAGCCACAGCGTGCTGCTCAAGTCCCGGGACGAGTTCGGTGACATCGCCAAGGCGGTCGCCCACTCTCAGGAGAACCTCAAGGAGGTGTTCGGCACCCAGCGCGCCGCCTGCAAGGAGCTCAACGACATCGCCTCCCAGGTGACTCTGTGCATGGATGAGGCCAACGAGGCGATCAACGAAGAGTTCACCCAGATAGAACAGCTCGCCAGTGCCATGAGCCAGATGGTGGGCGCCATTCGCGAGGTGGCCAACCATGCGGAGCAAGCCTCCCACGCCACCGCCGACGCCAGCGCCCTGGCCGAGGAAGGCAGCCGCTGCGTGGCCGCCACCGTCAGCACCATAGACACCCTCTCCGGCAACATCCAGCGCTCCTCCGCCGTGGTCAACGAGGTGGAGCACGGGGTCGATCGCATCGGCTCCGTGGTGGACACCATCCGCAGCATCTCGGAGCAGACCAACCTGCTGGCCCTGAACGCCGCCATCGAGGCCGCCCGCGCCGGCGAGGCGGGACGCGGCTTCGCCGTGGTCGCCTCAGAGGTGCGCGAACTCGCGAACCGGGCTCAGGCAGCCACCGTCGAGATCCAGAAGATGATCGAGCTGCTGCAGGGCAATGCCCGCCAGGCCGTCGGCCTGATGGCCGAGAGCGTGCAGCAGGCGGACAAGGGGGTCGAGCAGGTGACCCAGGCAGGCACCCAGCTCGCCACCATAGTGCAGCGGGTGCGCGGGGTGGCCGACATGAACCGCCAGATCGCCGCCGCCTCCGAGCAGCAGAGCTCGGTGGCCGAAGAGATGAACGCCAACCTGGAACAGGTCAAGCAGGTGGTGGAAGGATCCGTGGTGGTGCTGCGGGAGCTGAAAGATGCCTCCGAACTGGTGGAGCACCACAGCCAGACCCTGGATACCCATATCCAGGCCTTCAAGCTGGCCTGATATCATCAACCTGGTACGCACAAGGGCCCCGTCAGGGGCCTTTCTTATTGATATCACAGCAAGGTGTCAGACACAGCTAGACCCTGGACATCCATGCCACCCAGGCCTTCAAGCTGGCCTGATGGCATCAATCTGGCACGTACAAGGGCCCCGTCAGGGGCCTTTGTTATTGATATCACAGCAAGGTGTCAGACACAGCCAGACCCTGGACATCCATGCCACCCAGGCCTTCAAGCTGGCCTGATGGCATCAACCTGGTACGCACAAGGGCCCCGTCAGGGGCCTTTGTTATTGATATCACAGCAAGGTGTCAGACACAGCCAGACCCTGGACATCCATGCCACCCAGGCCTTCAAGCTGGCCTGAAGCCGTGATTTGAGTAAACTGGAAGGCCCCGCGAGGGGCCTTTTCATCTCATGTCACGGCAAGGAGCCAGGATGCAGCACACCCAATCCCCACTGGAGATCAGCGACGACAAGGGACGGCTCAATGTCCCCCTCATTCACCGTTTCCTGTCCGAGGAGGCCTACTGGAGCCTCGGCATTCCCCTCTCCACAGTGCAGCGGGCCATCAATCATTCGCTGTGCTTCGGCGGCTATGTCGACGGCCAGCAGGTGGCCTTCGCCCGGGTCATCACAGACAAAGCCACCTTCGGCTATCTCTCCGATGTGTTCGTGCTGCCCGCCCATCGCGGTCAGGGCCACAGCAAGGCCCTGATGGCCGCCATCCTGGCCCATCCAGCCTTGCAGGGGCTGCGCCGCCTCATGCTGGCTACCTCGGATGCCCAGGGGCTCTATGCCGGTTTTGGCTTCGCGCCGCCCCGCGCCCCTGGCAGCCTGATGGAAAAATACGACCCCGAGATCTATCAGCGCCCCTGAGCCTGCGCCGGCGGCCCATTTTCCCCGCCGGCTCATGCTTCTCTCTCCCGGGCTGTGACGCAGGCGCGGGACAATGCTAGATTGGCTGCCGGTGTTTTCATTCCCTCTGCAGACCCGTTAATCACAAGGACGGCAACCGTGGCCCAGCATTCCTCTTCTCTCCCCCCATCTCCGGCATCCCTCTCTGCTCTGTCACCCCTGCTGCAGGATCAGGCCGGGCGCCAGTGGCAGCGGCTGCTGGCGCTGGCCCCCGACTATGGCGATTTACCCGCGATGGAGCAGCAGACCCTGCTGACCCTGTTTGGCCTCTCGGATTTCGTCGCAGACTCCCTCATCAAACAGCCCGAGCTGCTGGCACAGACCCTGGCCTCCGGGGATCTGGCGCTGTCCGAGCGCTGGCCCGCCTACCAGGGCGATCTGGCTGCGCTACTGGTCGAGGTCAATGACGAGGAGGCGCTCAAGCGGGTGCTGCGCCAGTTCAGACGCAGCCGCATGCTGGTGATCGCCTGGCGCGAGCTGCTGGGTCAGGCCGAGGTGGAAGAGAGTTTCATCCATCTCACCAGGCTCGCGGACGCGCTGATCTGCGGCGCCCGGGACTGGCTCTACGCCAAACAGTGCGCCGAGCTTGGCACCCCCATGGACGGCAACGGCGACCCTCAGCCCCTGCTCATCCTCGGCATGGGCAAGCTGGGTGGCGGCGAGCTGAACTTCTCCTCGGACATCGACCTCATCTTCACCTTTCCCGACAACGGCTACACGGTCGGCGGGCGGCGCGAACTCGCCAACCAGCAGTTCTTCATCAAGCTGGGCCAGCGCCTGATCAACGCCCTGCACCAGCCCACCCAGGATGGTCAGGTGTTCAGAGTCGACATGCGGCTGCGCCCCTTCGGCGAGGCGGGGCCGCTCGCCATCTCCTTTGCCGCCATGGAGGATTACTACCAGCACCATGGCCGCAACTGGGAGCGCTACGCCATGGTCAAGGCCCGGGTGCTGGGGCCCCAGTGCGAACACGCCCAGGCCCTCACCGAACTGCTGCGCCCCTTCGTGTTCCGCCGCTACATCGACTTTGGCGTCATCGACGGCCTGCGCCAGATGAAGGCGATGATCGCCGCCGAGGTACGCCGCAAGGGGCTGGAGGGCAACATCAAGCTGGGGGCCGGCGGCATCCGCGAGGTGGAGTTCATCGCCCAGGCGCTGCAGCTCATCCGTGGCGGTCGCGAGCCCGCCCTGCGGGTACGCCACCTGCCCGAGGCCCTGGCGGCCATAGCCCAAAGCGGCGCCCTCGATGAAGAGCGCTGCGCGCGCTTGCTCCAGGCTTATCGCTTCCTGCGCCGGGTCGAGAACATATTGCAGGAGATAGGGGATCAGCAGACCCAGACCCTGCCCACCGAGGAGCGGGATCGCCAGCGACTGATCGCCGCCACCGGCTTCGCCGACTGGGACGCCTTCATGACGCACCTCGACGAGGAGATGGCCATAGTCCATCAGGAGTTCGTCGCCGTGGTGGGGGAAGAGAAAGAGGCCCCCGCTCACCTGGAGCAGCTCTGGCTCGATCTCTGGCGCACCGAGCTCGATGCCGCCGAGCTGGAGAAACTGCTCACGACACAGGGAGTTAGCGATCCGGCTCCCCTCTGCGCCGCCCTGCTGCGCTTCAAGGAGGAGTACAAACGTCGCCAGGTCGGCCCCCAGGGGCGCATCGCCCTGGACTGGCTGATGCCTGAGCTGCTGCGACTGGTGGTGGCGAGCCGTGAGCCCGCCCGCCTGTTCGAGCGGGTCTGCACCCTGCTGACCCGCATCTTCACCCGCAGCGCCTACCTGCAGCTGCTGGCGGAGAACCCCGCCGCCCTGCGCCAGCTGGTGCGCCTTTGCGACGAGAGCAACCTGGTGAGCGAGCAGCTCGCCCGCTACCCCATACTGCTGGACGAGCTGCTGGATCCCCAGCACCTCTACCACCCCACCCCGCTGGATCAGTACAAGCCCCAGTTGCGCCAGTTCCTGCTGCGCATCCCCGAAGAGGACGTGGAGCAGCAAATGGAGGCGCTGCGCCAGTTCAAGCAGGTACAGCTGCTGCGCATCGTCGCCGCCGACATCGCCGGCGCCCTGCCGCTGATGAAGGTGAGCGACCACCTCACCTGGCTGGCGGAGGCCATCACCGAAGAGGTGGTCAATCAGGCCTGGGCCCAGATGAGCGAGCGCTACGGGGTGCCCCCCGAGGTGGCACTGAGCGGCCAGCGCGGCTTTGCCGTGGTGGCCTACGGCAAGCTGGGCGGCATAGAGCTGGGTTACGGCTCGGATCTCGATCTGGTGTTCCTGCACGGCGGTGACCCCAACGGCTACACCGACGGGCGCAAGCCCATCGACAGCCGCCAGTTCTACCTGCGCCTGGCCCAGCGGATCCTGCACCTGTTCAGCACCCGCACCCCGTCCGGGATCCTCTACGAGATCGACATGCGGCTGCGCCCCTCCGGCGATGCCGGCCTGCTGGTCTCCTCTCTCGCCGCCTATGAGCAGTACCAGCAGCACGAGGCCTGGACCTGGGAGCATCAGGCCCTGGTGCGGGCCCGCCCCATCTATGGGGACGAGGGGGTCATCGCCGACTTTGCCCGTATCCGCCGCGCCGTGCTGGCCAAGGAGCGCGACCTTCCGACCCTGGCCCGCGAGGTGCGCGAGATGCGCCACAAGATGCGGGATCACCTGCTCAAAGCGGGCGAGGGGGAGTTCGATCTCAAGCAGTCCCCGGGCGGCATGGTGGACATAGAGTTCATCGCCCAGTACCTGGTGCTGGCCCACGCCTGTGGCGAGCCTGAGGCCCTGACCCGCTGGTCGGACAACGTGCGCATCTTCGACGAGTGCGTGATGGCGGGGGTATTGACCCTGGAGCAGGCGGAGGGGCTGAAACACGCCTATCTGGAGATCCGCAACCAGGGCCATCGTCTCAACCTCTCGGAGATCTCCCGCAAGGTGGGGGACGATCAGCTGCTGACCGAGCGGGGCCATGTGCTGGCGGTCTGGCAACAACTGCTGGGGGAGTAAGACTCTCGCCGCATCAGCAACAAGGGGCGCCACGGCGCCCCTTGTTGTATTAATGCCCGCTCGAACAGAACCCCTCGATTTATTTCATATACAGCTCAATAGCGGTGAGCTGGATCCTGTTTCAGGCATTCACATCTTGGCATCGTATGGCGCTTTGCTGAATATGGTCAGAGATATGGGTATCTGGGTCACAGGCATACCGTTAATCCAGAGAGAAGCATCCAACCCCTACTGAACAGTACCAACACAATGCGTCGATGCAGAGAGGAAATAATGGATTTTTCAGAACAGCTACAGAGCCTAGCCAAAAAGATCACTCAGCAGTCATCCATGATCGCAACCGAAGAGGCAACAAAGAACGCCTTTGTCATGCCATTTCTCAACCGCGTACTCGGTTATGATGTGTTCGACCCCACTGAAGTCATCCCCGAGTTCACCGCAGACACGGGCATCAAGAAAGGCGAAAAGGTTGACTACGCCATTCTCAAGGATGGTCAGGTGCAAATATTGGTGGAGTGTAAGAAATACAGTGAGAAACTCTCTGCCAAACATTCAGGACAACTGTTCAGGTATTTTTCCGTCACCAATGCCCGTATCGGCATACTGACCAATGGTGCTCAATACGAGTTCTATACCGACCTTGATGCCCCGAACAAGATGGATGAAAAGCCATTTCTGACGCTGGATCTGGAGGATATCGATGAGCATGTAGTACCCGAGGTACTGAAGCTGACCAAGACTGCCTTTGATGTAGAATCCGTGGTCGACGCGGCGGGAGAACTGAAATATCTCAGTCAGATCAAGAAATTGCTTGCCGAGCAATTTGGCTCGCCAGAAGAAGACTTTGTGAAATTCTTTGCATCCCGTATTTATGACGGCGTCCTTACTGCACGAGTGAAACAGTCTTTTACCGACATAACCAAGAAAGCCCTCAGCCAGTTCCTCAATGACAGCATCAATGCCAGATTGAAATCGGCGATAGGTAGCACTGTCAATGCCTCAACAATTCAGCCCGCCTTTGACAGTAGTGGCTCAAACGATAGCAATGAGGTTGAGAGTAATAATGAAGAAAAATCGAAGATAGACACCAGCATTGAAGAGGTTGAAGGCTTCAACGTCGTCAAAGCCATCCTGAGGCAGCGGTTTGATGTAACCAGGATAGCGGCAAGGGATACCCAGAGTTATTTTGGTATCTTGCTCGACGACAATAACCGCAAGCCTCTGTGCCGATTACATTTCAATTCGAAGCAGAAATATCTTGGTTTATTTGATGCCGACAAGAAAGAAACCCGACATCCTATTGGCTCCGTTGATGAGATATTTACCTTTGCCGATCAGTTGCTGACTGCAACAGCTGTCTACGAATAACCCTGATCCAGGGGGAGCGACGCCTCCCCCTTTTCCCTCCAGAAAAACCCCTAGCGTCCCCCGGCCAGATCGATAAAGGTGCCTGTGGCATAGGAGGCTTGGTCCGACAGCAGCCAGGCGATGGCGGCGGCCACCTCCACCGGCTGGCCGCCCCGTTGCAGCGGAATATTGCCCTTGATCCTGTCCACCCGACCGGGCTCGCCGCCATCGGCGTGCATCTCGGTATAGATAAAGCCCGGGCGCACCCCGTTGACCCGGATCCCCTGGGCCGCCACCTCCAGGGACAGCCCCCTGGTCAGTACGTCTATGGCCCCCTTGGAGGCGGCGTAATCCACATACTCCCCCGCCGAGCCGAGGCGGGCGGCGGCCGAGGAGACGTTGACGATGGCGCCCCCGCTCGTCATGCGGCGCACCGCCTCCCGACAGCAGAGGAAGTAGCCGGTCACATTGGTGGTCAGGGTCTTGTTGATGCGCTCGGCGCTCATCTCCAGCACCTTCATCTGGGGCTGCAAGATGCCTGCGTTGTTCACCAGATGGGTGATCACCCCGAGCCGCGCATCCATCTCCTCGAACAGGCGCACCACCTCGGTCTCCACGCTGACATCCGCCTGCACCGCTATGCAGGAGACCGGATGGCGGGCCCGGATCTCGGCCACCAGCGCCTCGGCGGACGCCCTGTCATGGCGATAGTTGAGGCAGAGGTGATACCCCTGCCCCGCCAGATAGCGGGCCGTCGCCGCCCCTATCCCCCTGCTGCCACCTGTGATCAGCACCTGCTTGTTCATGGACGCTCCCTGTTCCTTGTCTCTCGTCTCGACCCGGATATTACCCCATCCTCGGGGCCAACGCCTGGCCCCATGGCGCTATGTTCGGCAACAAAGAGCCCGCACTGGGCGGGCTCTTTATGGTGATAAGACGCGGGGCCAGTGTTATTTGAACAACCCCTTGAGCAGCTGATCCGCCACCCCCTTGATCTGCTCGTCGTCGGCCTTGTCTCCCAGCAATTTCTTGAGACCGCGCTCGGCCTCCTTGCGGGCCTTCTCCTCCAGCACCTTGTTGTTGCTAAGCAGCTCCTTCACGTCGAGCCGGTAGCTCGGGGCCTGCCAGTGGCCGCCGATGCGCACCGGTATGGTGACGTCCTTGAGCTCGTCCACGCTCTTGCCCCCCTGGCCCTTGCTGCTCTCCACCACAGAGGTGAGGAACAGGAAGTCGAGGGTCTCGGGTACCAGGGCGGTCTGGCCCTGGCCCTTCACCCGCAGGGCGGGCGCGAGCAGCTGGATGTCGTCGCTGCGAGCCACGCCATTGGCGATCTGGAAGTTGGCGGTCAGGGCGCTGAAGTCGGTCTTGCGCGCCTCCTTGACCTGATCCGCCCCCTTGCCGGTCAGGGCGGCCCGCGCCTCGCGGATCATCTCCGCCAGGTTGATGCCGTGCAGGGCACCGTCGCTCAGCCTGAGGCTCAGCTTGCCCTGCATCTGGCTGCGCAGGGCCTGCTCGGAGAGGCCAGTGCCCTGTACCTGCACCTCGAGATCCCCCTTGCCTTCCAGTCGATCGTTCTGGGCCAGGGTCTGCAACAGGGGCCGTACATCCACCCCTTGTATCCGCTTATGAACCTGATAGCGGGCGGGTTGCTGGCGGGCATCGAGCACGCCGCTCGCCGTCACCTGACCGCCGGCCACGCCGGCGCTGAACTGCTTGAGGCTGAGCTGGCCACCGGCCAGGGCGAGCTGCAGATCCACTGTGCCGAGATCCAGCCCCTTCAGCCGCAGGCTGCCCAGTTGCAGCCGGCCAGCCAGGTCCACCGACTTGAGGACGGCCAGGTCAGGCTCTTGCGTTGAGAGCGCCTTGGCGGCGGGGGCGGCCCCCTTGTCTCCCCCTTTCGCAGAGGCGACGGGCGCGGCCGCCACCTTGGCCGGGGCAGCTTGACCGAGCCAGGCGTCGAGATCGAGTTTCTCCCCCTTGAGGTCGAACTCCACTTTGGGGACGGCCCCCAGGTGGACGGCACCGCTGCCGCTCAGCAGGGCGTCATCGGCACCCATCACCAGGTTGCTGAGGGTGACGGTCTGCTTGTCCAGCTCGGCACGGGCAAAGCCCGCGAGCTTGAGGTTCATCTGCGGACGCGGCAGGCTGTCGCCGCTCAGCCTGGCGGCCAGCACGGCGTCCGATACCTCCACCAGTTGCAGCCCCTGATCGAGCCGCGCCTTGAGGGTCCCCTCCAGGGTGCCCGCCAGGGTCGGCTGGTCCGCCGCCCCCTGTGCGCCGCTCAGGCTCAGTGCAAGGCTGCTCCACTGCCCCAGCGCCAGCCGGTCAGCCTTGAGGGAGAAGGCATCGAGCCGCTGTGTCGGCTCGCTCAGGCTGCCGCCCAGGGTCAGATCCTTGAGCTCGCTGGCCTTGACCTCCCGGGCCAGCTTGAGCTGCGCCTGTCCCTTGAGATCGAAGGCCCTATCCCCCTGCGCCCCCTTGGCGGCCAGGGTCACCGGCACCCACTCACCCGGGATCAGCTGACCCAGATCCAGATCCAGCCTGTCGAGACGGGAGACGGCGCCGCTGCGATCGTCCCGCACCAGGGCGCTGGCCTCGACAAGTGCCACCCCTTGCAGGCTGATCTGCCAGGGTTTTTCTTCACTGGCGGCAGGGGCGGCAGGCTGGCTCTCGCCAGCAGGGGATTGAGTGCCATCGCCCTTGTCGGCAGCAGAGGTCTTGACCAGACCGCTCAGGTTGGAGCTGCCATCGGCCCTGGTCTGGATGAAGAGATGGGCGCCACTGAGCGTCACCTTGCCAATCTCCAGCCGGTGGGAGAGCAGCGGCAGCAGGGCGACAGAGGCGTCACCCTGCGTGAAGCGGAGCAGGTCCGGCTCGGCAAAGCCGGCGGGGTTGCGAAGTTGCACCTTCTCGAGAGAGAGACCGAGGCTCGGCCAGAAGCGCCAGCCGATATCCCCTTCCATCACCAGATCGCGGCCCGTGCTCTTGCGCACCTGCTCCGCCAGCTGGGGCTTGAATTGATTGGGGTCAATCAGCGACACCAGGGTGGCGATGGCCACCACGGCCGCCAGCGCCAACCCCAGCAGTATGTAGATGATCTTCTTCACGACGAACTCCTCAATGCAGATCCTGTGGCTGACTATACCACCGGGGGCGCGGCGCAGGCTGTACAGGCCCCAAAACGGGCAAATGGCGAGACAGGGATGGTCGCGCCCGCCTGCCCCACCACAGAAAAGGGCCCCGCAGGGCCCTGGTCTCACGGGGCGACCGGCAGTTACCGGTAACCCATCTCGCATAAGTCATGGTTGGCGCGGCAGTTGTCGGTAACCCATCTCGTACAAGGTGAAGGCATAGATATCCGCACTCTGCTCGATCAGCTTGGCCACAGGCGTGCCCGCCCCGTGCCCGGCATTGGTCTCGATGCGGATGAGCTGGGGATGGGGGCCTGCGTCGTCCGCCTGCAGGGTGGCGGCGAACTTGAAGGAGTGGGCCGGCACCACCCGATCGTCATGATCCGCCGTGGTCACCAGGGTCGAGGGGTAGCTGACCCCGGGCCTGACATTGTGCAGGGGCGAGTAGCCCTTCAGGTAGTCGAACATCGCCTCGTTGTCGGCGCTGGTGCCGTAGTCGTAGGCCCAGCCCGCCCCGGCGGTGAAGCTGTGGTAGCGCAGCATGTCGAGCACCCCTACCGCTGGCAGGGCGACCCGCACCAGATCAGGGCGCTGGGTCATCACCGCCCCCACCAGCAGACCGCCGTTGGAGCCACCGCGGATCGCCAGCCGGTCGGTGCGGGTGTAGCCCTCGGCCTTAAGGTACTCGGCCGCGGCGATGAAGTCGTCGAACACGTTCTGCTTGTTCATCCTGGTGCCAGCCAGGTGCCAGGCCTGGCCGTACTCGCCGCCGCCCCGCAGGTTGGCCACCGCATAGACACCCCCCAGATCCAGCCAGTTTGCCACCGATACGCTGAAGCTCGGGGTCAGGCTCACGTCGAAGCCGCCATAGCCGTAGAGGATGGTGGGGTTGCTGCCATCAAGCTTGAGCCCCTTGCGGTAGCTGATGATGAGCGGCACCCGGGTGCCGTCCTTGCTCCGGTAGAAGCGCTGCTCACAGACGTAATCCGCAGGTTTGAACGGCGCCGCCGAGGCGCGATAGAGGCTGATGGCCCCGCTCTTTGGCTCGAACTTATAGAGAGCCGGCGGCTGAGCGTAGTTCTCGAAGCCGAAGTAGAGGGCGGGATCATCCTGCTTGCCGCCAAAACCGCTGACGCTGCCAAGGCCCGGCAGCGCCACCTCGCGTACCCGCTTGCCTTCGTAGTCGAACTGCTCGACCCGGGCGGTGGCGTCCACCATGTACTCGGCAAACAGATAACCGCTGCCGCTGTGCACCCTCAGCACCTGCTGGCGCTCGGGGATGAGATCGCGCCAGTGCTCGGGGCCCGGGTTGTCGGCCTCCACCCTCACCAGCCGGCGGTTGGGGGCGTCCCGGTTGGTCAGCAAATAAAGCGCGCTGCCCTTGTTGTCCACCAGGCTCACGTCCGCCTCCAGATCCCCCTGCACCGTCAGCAGCGGCGCGTTCTCCTCGCTCAGATCCTTCACATAGAGGCGGTTGCCCGAGGTGGAGTTCGCCGCCGAGATGAGCAGGAAGCGATCATCCTCGGTGACGCTGGCCCCCACGTAGCGGTGCTGCTGGGCCGGGATGGCGCCGAACACCAGCCGGTCCTCCTGCTGCGCCGTGCCGAGCCGGTGGAAATAGAGCTTGTGCAGATCGGTCTTGGCCGACAGCTCGCTGCCGTCTGGCTTGTCGTAGCTCGAGTAGAAGAAGCCCTCGTTGCCGAGCCAGCTGATGCCGCTGAATTTCACGTCCTTGAGGGGCGCCTCCAGCGGCTCTTTGCTCTCCACGTCCATCAGGTGGATCTCGCGCCAGTCGCTGCCGGCCAGGGACAAGGAGTAGGCCAGCAGCTTGCCATCCCGGGAGAAGCTCAGCTGATCCAGCGCCGTGGTGCCATCGGGGCTGAGCAGGTTGGGATCGAGGAACACCTCCGCCGGCTTGCCCGGCAGCTGGCGCCACAGCACGTTCTGGTTCTGCAGGCCGTCGTTCTTGAAGAAGTAGTGGTAGCGCCCCTCGCGAAACGGCGCTCCCTCCTTGGCGTAGTTCCAGGACGAGGCCAGCCTCTCCCTGATGGCGACGCGATACGGGATCTGCGCCAGGTAATCCTGAGTTACCCGGTTCTGGGCCTTGACCCAGGCCTCGGTCTCGGGGCTGCGATCGTCCTCCAGCCAGCGATAGGGATCGGCCACGGCCTGGCCGAAGTAGTGATCCACCTGCTCGCTCTGGCGGGTGGCGGGGTAGTGAAGGCGCGCTTTCCCTGACATGGCATCCTCTTTGGTTGGCTGGCCGCTGCAGCCACTCAGCAGTGACAGGGCCAGCAGACTGACAATGGCTCGCATCGAGGCGGCTCCCTGCGGTTTGGGTGAAACGGGCAGGGTAACAAAGAGTGCCAGGTGGCCCAACCCCCCAGGGGGGCCCCTCGCCTGTGCAGCCAAAGCCTGCGCCCGCTCTGTGAGCCAGCTCCCCCTGCTGGCGCACCGTCTGTGCCATCCTGACAGGGAGAGCAATGAGAGGAGAACCCCATGTGGATCGAGGCGGAGCCCGTCTATGGCGCCCTGGTGTCACTGGCCATAGGGCTCATCATAGGACTGGAGCGGGGCTGGCAGGTGCGCCAGCTGGGGGACAACCAGCGCATCGCCGGGATGCGAACCTATGGTCTCATCGGCCTGCTCGGCGGCGTCTGCGCCCTGCTGCTGCCAACCCTGGGATCCTGGTTGGCCCTGCTCGGCCTGCTGGCTGTGGCGGCTGGCTGCGGCCTCTCGGTCTGGCTGGCCCAGCGCTGGCAGGGGGAATTTGGCCTCACCAGTTCGGTGGCCATGGTGCTCACCTACCTGCTGGGACTGATGTCTGTGCTGCAGAGCCCGAGCGAGGCGGTGGCCTGCGCCGTGCTGGCGGCGCTCTTGATGGGGCTCAAGGGCCAGATCCAGCAGGGCATGCTGTTTTTGAGCGAGACGGAATTTCACGCCACCCTGCGCTTCCTGCTCATCTCTCTGGTGCTGCTGCCGGTGCTCCCCGACGTCGAGATGGGCCCCCTCAACGCCTTCAACCCCTTCAAGATCTGGCTGATGGTGGTGGTGATCGCCGGCATCTCCTTCTCGGGCCACTTCGCGGTGCGCCTGCTCGGCACCCGCGCCGGCCTGGTGCTCACCAGCATGCTGGCGGGGCTCGCCTCCTCCACCGCCCTCACTCTGCAGTTTGCCCGCCTCAACAAGGAGCAGCCCGGGCTGGAGCGGCTGCTGGCCACCGGCATACTGCTGGCGGGCGCCACCATGTGGTTGCGACTGCTGGTGCTGGTGCTGCTCATTCACAACGAACTGGCCATGCGTCTGGCCCTCCCCCTGCTGCTGCTGGCGGCCATCGTCTACGGCTTCGCCTTCTGGTTCTGGCGCCAGCGCGAGGAAATGACCGACAACCCGGTGCAGCCCGAAACCCGCAATCCATTGGATCTCGCCACCGCCATCAAGTTCGGCCTGCTGCTGGCGCTGGTCTCCGGCATCACGGACGTGGACGCCATCACCTTGTCTCTCTCCCAGCTCTCCCACAAGGAGCTGGCCCTAGAGGTGGCGGCCCGGGCCATTCTGCTGGCCGGGCTGGTCAACTCCCTGGTGAAGGGGCTGCTGGCCCTGGTGATCGGCGGCCGCCGTCTGGGGCTGAGGGTGATGCTGCCCTACCTCCTCTCAGTTCTGCTGATCCTGCCCCTCCTCTGGGCGGGCTGACCTGGTCATCAGGGATCCCCTGACGCCGCCCTGCCCGTCACGTATACTGGCACCTCTTGGCACATGAGAGGAGGTGAGCATGGCAAGCGACTGGGACAAGGTACTGGCGGGAGGCGCCCTGAACAGCCAGAGCGAGGAGATAGCGAACGACCGCATTCGCGGCCAGGCCCTGCTGGCGAGACTCAACGCCACACCGGCGGGGGATCACCAGGGGCGCCAGAGCCTGTGCGCCGAGCTGTTCGGCTACTGCCCCGACTCCTGCTGGATAAGCTCCCCCTTCATCTGCGAATTTGGCCGCAACATCCATCTGGGGGAGAAGACCTTCTTCAACTTCAACGTCACCATACTGGACGTGGGCGAGGTGCACATCGGCAGCCATGTGCTGCTGGCCCCCAACGTGCAGATCTACACCGCCACCCACACCATGGACTATCTGGAGCGGCGCAACTGGACCGCCTACAACAAGCCGGTGCGCATCGGCGATGACTGCTGGATTGGCGGCGGCGCCATCATCTGTCCCGGCGTCACCATAGGGCCGCGCTCCATCATAGGCGCAGGCGCCGTGGTGACTCGGGACATACCGGCGGACTCACTGGCGGTGGGCAACCCGGCCCGGGTGATCCGCACATTAAGCCCGGACGAGCCCCGGGATCCGGCGCTGCTGTCATGATGGCCCTGGCCCTGCTGCCACTGATCGGTACCGCCTGGCTCGGCATTGAGGGGGCCAACTGGTGGCCGCTGGCCCTGGTCACCACCATGAGCCTGCTTACAGTGCTGGCCTACGCCCACGACAAGCGCCAGGCCATTCGCGGCGGCTGGCGCGTCCCGGAATCCCGCCTTCACCTGCTGGAGCTGCTCGGCGGCTGGCCCGGCGCCCTGGTGGCCCGCCACTGGCTGCGCCACAAGACCCAGAAGGGGAGCTACCGCCTGGTGTTCTGGTTTATCGTGCTGCTGCACCTCAGCCTGTGGGGGCTCTGGGTCAGCCGGCCGCTCTGGCAGGCCTGACCCCCTTTCCCTCGCACGGCAAACACCGAGAGGGCCCAACCATGGGGTTGGGCCCTCTCGTCATTGCGAATGCATCAACACCCGCCGACCGCCCGGGCCTCTCGGCCCTGGCAGGGTCGGCGCGGTTTCCGCGTTCACACCGCCAGCGCCGCCGACATCTCGGTCTTGATGTTGTCGGATTGGGTGCCGAAGATGGCCTGCAGGTTGTTGCCCATCACCAGCACGTCGATGGCGCCAAGGGCCTTGATGCGCGGAATATCCGCCAGCTTGATGTCGTGCAGGCTGACCCGCAGCCGGGTGATGCAGGCATCCAGATGAACTATGTTCGCCGCCCCGCCCATAGCCTCGACCAGATCCAGCGCCAACTCGTCTTGCTCCTTGATGTCCACCGCCTGCAGCGGCTGGCTCTCCCGCCCCGGGGTCTTGAGGTCGAACTTGCGGATGAGGAAGCTGAACAGGCTGAAATAGAGCAGCGCCCAGAGCGGCCCAATGATCAGGAACCACCAGGTGTTGTGGGTCTGGGGCAGGCTCAGGTAGAGGAAGAACTGCAAGGCGCCATGGGCGAAGTCGGTGCTGTGCACTATCCCCAAATAGTTGGTCAGCGCGAAGGCCACCCCGGTCAACAGGGTGTGGATCACATAGAGCATGGGAGCCACGAACAGGAAGGCGAACTCCACCGGCTCGGTGATCCCGGTCAACCAGGAGGTGAAGGCCGCAGACAGCATCAGCCCCCCCACCAGCTTGCGTTTCTCCGGGCTGGCGCAGCGATAGATCGCCAAAGCCGCGGCAGGCAGGGCCCACATGGAATACATGTATCCACCGGCCAGACCACCGGCACTGGGATCCCCCTTGAAGAAGCGCACCAGCTCCCCGGTCACCACCTCCCCGGTCTGGGGATTGGTCCAGCTGCCCAGCTCGTTGAAGAAGAAGGCATTCCAGATATGGTGCAGGCCGGTCGGGATCAGGGCGCGTTCCACCAGGCCATAGAGGCCGAAGGTGACCGACTTGTTCAAGGTGCCCAGGTAGGCGGTGAACTCGAAGATGGCGCTGCCCACCACGGGCCAGATGAAGCCGAGCATTACCCCGAGGAAGATGCCGCTAAAGCCGGTGATGATGGGCACGAAACGCTTGCCGGCGAAGAAGCCCAGGTATTCGGGCAACTTCAGGGTGTGGAAGCGATTGAAGAAGTAGGCCGCCAGGGATCCCATCAAGATGCTGCCGAGGATCCCCATGTTGAGGGTCGGAATGCTCAGCACCTCTGTGTTGGTCTCCAGGCCGCGCAACACTACCGTCTTGCCGAGGGCCGCATTCATGGTGATGAAGCCCACCACGGCGGCCAGGGCGGCGGTGCCGTCGTTGTTGCGGGCAAGGCCGATGGCGATGCCGATCAGAAACAGCAGCGGCATGTTGCCGAAGATCCAGTCCCCCGACACCATGAGCACGCTCCAGAAGGAGGGGGGCAGGAAGAGGTGCCCCTGGGCACCGAAGTTGCCTATCCCCAGCATCAGGCCGGCGGCAGGCAGGGTCGCCACGGGGAGCATCAGGCTGCGCCCGACCCGCTGCGCCTGGGAAAAAAATGATCCGGACATGTCTCAATTCCTCTTTGATGGTTGTCCAGAACAGGGTATAGGGTCGGCGCCAGTCATGAGTATCAATAGGCTATGGGATTGTAATCAAACGCTTACAAAAGGGATGCCTCATCCCTTGGAGGAGGCGCTGCGCGCCACGGCGCCGAGGCGTCGGATCACTCCCTCCCTGTCGAGATCGGGCTGATTGAAGAAGCGATAGAGCTCGCTCTCCACCGCCTTCTGGTAGAGGGGATGCAGGGCCATGGAGTCCGCCACGCTAGGCATCAGGTTGCCGGCGGCCTCCGCCCTGTCGTAGTCGATGCGCGACAGCTGGGCACAGGGATTGAAGTCAGTCAGGGAGAGATCCCGGCGCACCGGGATAGACCCCTTGGCGCGGTTGAAGGCGAGCTGGAAATCCGGGCTGGCCAGCGCCCTGGCAATCCCGAGATGGTCTTTGGGCAGGTTGGCGTTGAACATCACGAAGCTGTCCATGTTGTAGACATAGAGCCCCTGGGTGCCAGGGGCAGGCAGGCACTGCACCTGCTCGGGCACGGCCACGCCACGGGCCAGCAGATCCCCCAGCACCCAGTCCCCCATCAACTGGAAAGCTGCCCTGCCCTCGGCGAGATCGGCGGTGGCCTGATCCCAGCTCTGGCCGCTCAGGGTGGGCAGCACCAGCTCGCTCAGCTCGCGAAAGCGGTCCAGGATCTGACGACTGGTGTCGCTGCCGAGCGCCACCGGATCCAGCTCGACGAAGGCCTTCTGGTAATACTCCTTGCCCCCCATCCCCAGCGCCAGGCTCTCGAACAGCAGGGCCACCTGCCAGGGGTCGTTGCCGAGCGCCAGCGGTTTGATGCCCTTGGCCCTGAGGGCTCGCACCGCATCGAGAAAGCCGGGCCAGTCGGTGGGGGGATCCATGTCGAGGCGGGCCAGCAGGGCACGGTTGACCCACATCCAGTTGAGACGATGCACGTTGACCGGGATCCCCATGTAGTGCCCCCCTATCTTGTTGACCCTGGGGGCCACCCCCAACAGTTGCCGATCCCACTCCTGCTCACCCGCCACCTCGTCCTGGGGCTGGATGAAGCCGAGCATAGTCCAGGAGGCGATGGCCTGCCCCTCCAGCTGAGCCAGGGCCGGGGGATTGCCCGCGATGGCTCTGGCCTGCAGCACCTCCATGGCGCTGTTGCCCCCGCCGCCGAGGATGGCGGCATTCTTGAGCTCCACTCCGGCCCCTTGCAACTGGGTCGTCACCACGGCGAAGGCGGCCTGCTCCCCCGGGGAAGTCCACCAGTGCAACATCTCCACCTCGCCGGCCAGGGCGTCATGGAGCGGCAGGGCCAGCAACCAGGCCAGGGCGCGCAGGGAATCAGTCAAGGTTGAGCTCCAGTACCAGGGTCAGACCATGGGGTTGATGATTGTGAAGATGAATGTCGCCGCCGTGGATACGGGCGATGTGGCGGGCTATGGTGAGGCCGAGTCCGCTGCCGGGCAGGGCCTTGGTCGACGCGACTCGAAAGTAGGGATCAAATACCCGCTCCATCAGCGCCGGACTGATGCCCGGCCCCTGGTCGCTGAACGCGATCCTCACCTTGTCCCCCTGATGCGTCACTTGCACCCGCAGGCGCTCTCCGTACTTGATGCCGTTATCTATGATGTTTTGCAGACAGCGCTTGATGGCCAGCGGCTTGCCGACCAGCATCAGGCTGGGAGGCCCTTGCAGCGTCATCCTCAGCTCATCGTGGTTATGGAGCTCGCCGCAGCGGCGCAAGATCTGCATCAGATCCAGCGCCTCTATCTCCTCGTGAATGTGGGTCTCTTTCATGCACTGCAGGGCCCCCTTCACCATCAGTTCCATCTCGTCCAGGTGGGCGGCAAACTTGCTCTGCTCCACTGGGTCCGCCAGCATCTCGGTGCGCAGCTTGAGACAGGCCAGTGGGGTCTTGAGATCATGGGACATGGCGCTGAACAGCAGGTCCCGCTCGTGCAGATGGCTGCGGATGCGTCGCTGCATCTTGTTGAAGGCATGGATGGCAGCCCGGGTCTCGCTGCTCCCCTCCTCCTGCACCTCGGGCACCTCGCGCTTGCTGTCGAGCAGGGTGGCAGCCCGCGCCAGGTTGCGGATGGGCCTTATCTCCTTGCGCACCACCCACCAGGTGGCGATCAGGATGATCAGCGCCGACCCCAGCATGAAACCCAGCTGGCTCGGAGTAAAGAAACGGGGATCCAGGCTCTCGTAAGGGGCAGGCAGGGCCGCCGCCAGATAGAACCAGGCGCCGGGCGCGACGGCAATCTGGATCACTAGGATCGGCGGATTGAGCTCACCCAGGGCCAGGCTGTAGTGAGCCCAGTTCAGGGGCAGATCGTCGATGGGGATTTCTGTATTGAATACCCGCAGCTCGGCGCGACTGGTGAAGTCGACCCGGGTGGTCACCTCCCGCCCCAGCTCCTGTTGCAGCACCCGCTCCACCTCCCCCACCATCTGCGCCCGTCGGGACGAACCCGAGATGGGGGTCACCGGCAGCGGGTGGTTGTTGAGGGAGACGAAGAAGCGGGTGCCCCCCATGTTGCGCAGTTGCTCCAGCACCAGATGACGATAATCCTGGGGCAGCTTGCGAAAGAAGGCGATGGTGGAGGAGGCGCTCAGGGCCATGCTGCGCACAGTGCTGATCAAGCCCTGCTCCTGTGCCTGATTGCTGTGGCGATACCAGAAAAAACCGGCGCACAGTTCGGCCGCCAGTATGACGCACAGCAGAAACAGACTGGTACGACTGGCCAGGGAGCGGGGCCCCCAGCCCCGGTTAGGCCTCATAGACGGTCTCGGTCGCCAGCATGTAACCCTTGTTGCGCACCGTCATTATCAGGGTGCGATCCTTGTCATCCAGGGCCTGGCGCAGCCGGGAGACTTGCACGTCTATGCCCCGCTCGAAGGGGTCGCTCTCCCGCCCCCAGATCTCCTGGGAGATGAGATCCCGGCTGAGCAACTCGTTGGGGTGGCGAATGAAGAGGCCGAGCAGGGTGTAGTCTGCCCCCGACAACTGCCGTGGCGCCTCCCCCGCCCGGGAGAGCTGGCGGGTCACGCTGTCCAGGGTCCAGGGGCCGAAGCTGATGCGCCTGGCGGTCGCCGCCTGCTGGGTGAGACGACTGCGCCGCAGCAGTGCCTTGATCCGGGCCAGCAGCTCGCGGGGATTGAAACTCTTGGTGAGGTAATCATCCGCCCCTATCTCGAGCCCGGCGATGCGATCGGCATCCTCAGTCACGGCGGTCAGCATCATGATGGGCACGTTGGAGAGGCGGCGCAGCTGGGAACAGAGGGTGAAGCCGTCATCCCCCGGCAGCATCACGTCCAGGATCACCAGATCCGGCATGCCCTGGCGCACCTGCTGCCACATGGCCTCGCCATCGCAGGCGGTGCGTACCTCAAAGCCCGCACGACCCAGATACTCGGTGAGGGTATCGGTCAGCGCCTGGCTGTCATCGACGATGAGAATGACTTTACTGTCCATGGCATTATCAATCTGGCTACGAAGATCGGCCCTAAGTTACCAGCAGAGGCGCGCCAGGGTCGAGGCAATTGGCGGGCTTTTTGTAACCAGATGCTTACAAATCGCCGTCACCCCGACCGGTCACTGGGCAAGGTTCCCCCAGGGTGACAAAATGGCTCTACTCACCCCGACGGGGAGCAGATGACAGGGAGGCAATATGAGTCTGTGGACAGGCATAGTCCTGATCGTCTTTATCAGCGTGCTGTTCGGCTATCTTGGCAAACGCGCCCGCTACCAGCTGGGGGATGCCCGCATCACGGATCGCCTCGGCAAGCAGGATCTCATTATCAGGGAGTTGCAGGAGCGGGTTGCCAACCTGGAGGCCATAGTGCTGGAGCAGGAGAAGCGCCGCCCTTTCGACGAGCTATAGGGATGCCGCAGGGCAACTAGCAGGAGAGCTGTGCCCCGGGCACAGCCCCCTGACGAAAGCCAATGCAGCAGGGGCGGGAGCAGGAATAAAAGAAACGGCAACCAAGGTTGCCGTTTCTTTTATTCACTCGAACCCCGGACTCCGGGGCGGCTAGTCTGCTGCAGGCGGCATGGCCTCTTGCATGCTTCCTTGCATGGCATTGGCCAACGCCTCCCCGCCCCGCTCACGGGCCCCCTGGATGGCGCCCTCCCTGTCTTCTTTCTCCTTGTTCTGACTCAGCTTGAACTTGCCGACCAACTGATGGATCTCGATCTCTATGCCCACCACAGCCTGCACCATGGCCTCGATATAGTCTCTCGGTGCATCCGCCATCTTCCAGGGAGCGGGCTCGGCGGCCTCATGTACCCGCGTCAGGCCCGCCAGCAACCGGCGCACGAAGCGGGCATCGTCCCGCACCCGGATGCGGCCGTGGGCATGCACCACGGCATAGTTCCAGGTGGGCACCTGTTTGTGGTGCGCCTGCTTGCTCGGATACCAGCTGGGGGAGATATAGCCCTCGACGGCCCTGAAGATCACCAGCACCTCCTGCCCTTCCTTCACCTCCTGCCAGAGCGGATTGTTGCGCGCCACATGGGCCCGCAAGATCCCATGCTCCCCCTCATCGGCATCGAACTCGAACGGCAGGTGGTTTGCATCCAGCCCCTGCTCGCCCTGGGTGACCAGGGCCCCCAGGGGATGGGCACGCATCAGCCGATGCAAAGAGGCGGGATCTGTGGCGGCGAAATGGGGTGGCAGATACATGCAGGCTCCTTTATCCGTGGTGGTGTGTCCGTACTAAACCCGTCGAGATGATCCCATGGCGGGAAAGCATCATCTCGAGTTTGCCTTCCGAGCGCCACCGAAGAAAGCCTTGGCCGCCACCGGATATCCGCTGTCACCCGTTCAGGGCAAAGGGCTCCCTTTGGCCAGATAACCGATGCGATAGGCATCGGCCCCTGCCGGTATCGCCTGTGGGAGCGACGCCAGGAGATCCACCTCCAGCCACTGCCAGCGGGAGAGGTCCCATCCGCTCACCATGGCCCCGGTGCGCAGCTCGGCCAGGCTGGAATGGGGGGCAATGGGAGTGCGCCGCAAGATGGCCACCCTGGCATGCTCAAGATCCTCCACCTGCGGGGCTGACAGCAGCTGCCAAGTCTCGATATGGGGCCAGCCAAACTGCCTGGTGAGCGCCGCGAAGCCCTCGCTGACAATGAAGCTGCGCATCGCATCGGCGCTTTGCCACACATAGAAGGGGGCATAGCGATTCTCCCGGCATGGCAGTGCGGCCTCGTCATGGCGGCCATAGAGATAGGCCTTGAACAGCAGACCGGGGAAGCCGTCGAGTCTGGCGCCATTACTGGCAATCCGCGCCTCGATGAGCGCCATGTCGTAGTCAGCCGGCAGGGTGAATCTGTAGTGCATGGCGATCATAAGATCACCTCCTGCCGAAACATCAGACCCCGTCCGAAGCTCCACTCCTCGCAGCCGTTCAGCTGGATCACCACCATGAGGTTGTCGGGATGGATGCCCAAGTCCGCATGCAGGCGCTCGGCGAGCCGCTCATAGAGCCGCTGCTTGACCGCAGTGCTGCGGGGCTTTCCCGCCAGGATCTGGAACAGGATGAAGTCGCCATCCCGGCGGCCAGTCTGATAGTGGGGATGATAAACAAGCGCCTTGGCTGGCAAGGCCTCCAGGATCTGGAACTTGTCCTCCGGCGGCACATCAAACACCTCCACCAGGGTCTGGTGATAGAGATCGGAGAGCTGTTGCAGGCGCGCGTCACTCATCCCCTCGCGCACCGTGATACGGGTCAGCGGCATGGGTTGGCCTCCTCGCGGGCAGGCAGCAGGCTCACGGCGGTGACAGCGGCGGGCAAGCCGGCGTAGAAGGCGAGATGGGTGAACAGCTCCTCCAGCTGATCCCGTGTCAGGCCGTTTTGCTGGGCGAACGCTATGTGCCAGGGCAACTGTTGCACCCGGCCCAGCGACGCCAGTATGGCCAGGGTGATCAGACTGCGCTCGCGGGCTGACAGGGCGGGCCTCTGCCAGATATCGCCAAACAGCGTCTCTTGTGCCAACTGGGACAGTCTCGGCGCCACCAGCGCCAGGTCGTCACGATCAAGAACAGGGTGGGTCATGGCAATCTCCTTGGATGGTGAAGCCACTCTCTCCCACTGCTACAATTTATAAAATCGAAATATAAAAGACCAACAATCCCGATTATCAGGACAATCATGACACCCCTTCCCCTGAACCTGGATCTCGATGCCCTGCGCAGCTATGTCGTCGGCATGGAGTGCGGCAACTTTGCGCTGGCGGCGCAGCGGCTGTGCCGTTCCACCTCGGCAGTCAGCGCCCAGTTGAAAAAACTCGAGCAGCAATGCGGCACGGCGCTGGTCGCTCGCAGCGGGCGCCACCTGGTCCCGACCCCCCAGGGCGAACTGCTGCTGGGGTATGGGAAACGGCTGCTGGATCTCAATGACGAGGCCATGCGCGCCCTGAAGGGGGAGTTGCTGCAAGGAGAGATCAGGCTGGGAGTACAGGAGGACTTTGGCGAGTCTTTGCTGCCGGCTGTGCTGGGGCCCTTCTGTCGCCTGCATCCCGGGCTGCGCATGACGACCCGCATCGATCGCAATGGGCCGCTGACAAAAGGGATCAGGGAGGGCAGCCTCGACATGGCCCTGACCTGGCAGCCACAAGATGAGGGGATGGATGCCCGGCTCATCGACCTGGTGCCACTGCAATGGATAGCACACCCGGACTGGGAGCTCACCCCTCTGCTGGCACGGGGGGAGCCTCTGCCCCTGGTGGTCTTCGATGCCCCCTGCCTGATGCGATCACGGGCCACCCGGGCCCTCGACGAGGCCGGGATCCCCTGGCGCATCGCCTTCACCAGCCAGAGTCTGGCGGGGATCTGGGCGGCCTTGCAGGCAGGGCTTGGGCTCACTGTGCGCTCCACCCTAGGCATGCCGGCCAGTCTCGTGACCCTCGGCAGCGTGCTGCCGTCACCGGGCACCCTGGGGATCGCCCTGCTGAGGGCGGGCAATGAACCCAATGAGGCCGAGCACCAGTTGCAGAGCCTGCTCACCGATGCCGTGCATCAGGCCAGTGCCAGCAAGGGCTGAGGGCCCTCGCTGACATAGCCGCAGACCAGCCCGCACAATAGGGCACATAAAAAAACGGCAACCCCGAGGTTGCCGTTTTACTTTCCATTGCGATGGCGATCCTCGCGGATCAGCCAGCCCGCTTGGCCAGCCACTGTTCGGCGGCGACCAGCGCAGCGTCTATCTGCTCGCGGGCGACGCCGCCCTTGGCGACCCGCTTGGCCAGGGTGGCTTCCAGCTCCAGGTTCGGATAGACATCCTCCCCCACCACAGGGCTGAAACGCTGGAACTCAGGCAAAGAGAGCTCCTCCAGCGGCTTCTTCACCTGGATCGCGTAGACCACAGTCTCGCCGACTATGTGGTGCGCCTCGCGGAAGGGGATCCCCCTGGCCACCAGGTAGTCCGCCAGCTCGGTGGCATTGGCGTAACCGCCCTGGGCCGCCGCCTTGGTGCGCTCGCCGTTCACTTTCAGATCGATCAGCACCAGGGCCGCCATGTCGAGGCAGTCGTGCCAGGTGTCGAGGGCATCGAACAGCCCTTCCTTGTCTTCCTGCATGTCCTTGTTGTAGGCCAGCGGCAGCGCCTTCAGGCTCATCAGCATGCCCATCTGGGCGCCGACTACCCGGCCAGTCTTGCCACGGATCAGCTCAAGGGCGTCCGGGTTCTTCTTCTGGGGCATCAAGGAAGAGCCGGAGGTGACCGCATCGGAGAGCTCCACGAAGCCCGCCTCGCCGGTGTTGTAGAAGATAAGATCTTCCGCAAAACGAGAAAGGTGGGTCATGGAGAGGGACGCCACGTGCATCAGCTCCACCACGTGATCCCGATCCGAGACCGAATCCAGACTGTTGCGGGTGGCGCCACTGAAGCCCATGTCGAGCGCCAGCGCTTCCCGATCGATGGCATACGCCGTACCCGCCAGGGCGCCACAGCCGAGCGGGCTGGTGTCGAGGCGCTTGAGGGCATCCTGCAGACGGGAGTGATCCCGCTCCAGCATCTCCACATAGGCCAGCGCCCAGTGGGCGAAGGTGACCGGTTGGGCACGCTGCAGGTGGGTGTAACCCGGCAGCACGGCGGCCTGGTTGGCACGGGCGGAAGCGACCAGCCCCTGTTGCAGCGCCGTGATGGAGCCGAGCAGCAGCTCGCCCTGGGCCTTGCACCAGAGCTTCAGGTCGGTGGCGACCTGATCGTTGCGCGAGCGGCCGGTGTGCAGCTTCTTGCCCAGGGTGCCGACGGCATCGATGAGCTTGCCCTCGACCCAGGAGTGGATGTCTTCGGCATCCGAGCTCAGGATCTGCTGGGGATCCTGCTGCACCGAGGCCAGCAGCACTTCCATCGCCTGCTGCAGTTTGCCCTGCTCATCGCTGGTCAATACGCCCACCTTCACCAGCGCCTTGGCCCAGGCCATGGAGCCCTGGATATCCTGCTCCGCCAGGCGGTAATCGAACCGCAGCGAATCGTTGAACTGCTTGAACCTGCTATCGGCTCCCTGACTGAAGCGTCCACCCCAAAGTGCCATACTGCTCTCCTTGAATGCGTTGTCGGCAGGCGCCTGCGCCTGCCCTACTCGCGCGGCCCCTTGGCCTGCGCGCTGAAATCTTGCACTGTATTTTTCTGCATAACAGTGCGGTGGTGATCGATGCTGTTACAGTTACCGCCCCCTCATCCCCAACCCTTCTCCCGCAAGGGGAGAAGGGAGCAAGACGGTGATCTACGGGTAAATCGTGGTTAATCTGCCAACCAAAAATGAGCTGCCACCACACCTAACCTCGATCGGTGCCCTCTCCCTCTGGGAGAGGGCTAGGGTGAGGGCAATCCCTCATCCCCGCCCCTTCTCCCCTCGTTTCTCAAGTAAGCGGGAGAAGGGAGAAAATGCTTCAGCACCATATTCACACTGCCCCTGTTATCTCACAGAAGCGGCCAGGGTGCTGCCGCTCTTGTCACAGCTCATCGGTTATCCTTCCCCCTCTTACAGACGAGGGAACCAGGTCGCCGCTTAGCCGCTTATAAGTGAGGGGGCCAAGCCCCCTCACCGGTATCAGCGGATTTAATCCTGCGGCTTAGCCGTGGGTATGGTCACCGCCGATGGCCTGATGCTGCTCCTTCATGGCGCGGATCCGGCTGGCCAGTGTGTAGAGACGGATGAAGCCTTCTGCGTGGCTCTGGTCGTACACTTCGTCGGCGCCGAAGGTGGCGAAGTCTTCGGAGTAGAGGCTGTTGGGTGACTTCTTCTGCACTGCCGTGACCTGGCCCTTGTACATCTTCAGCACCACTTCACCGTCGAGATCCTCGGCGATGGCGTTGGCGGAGGCGACAATCGCCTTACACAGCGGGGTGAACCAGCGACCGTCATAGACCAGATGGGAGAACTCGGCACCCAGCTTCTCGCGCCAGGCGCGGGTCGGTCTGTCCAGTACCAGCTCTTCCACGGCGCGCAGTGCCGCCACCATGACGGTGCCACCCGGGGTCTCGTAGCAGCCACGGGACTTCATGCCCACCATGCGGTTCTCGGTGATGTCGATGCGGCCCACGCCGTGCTTGCCGGCACGCTCGTTCAGGGTCATCAGGATCTGGTGCGGAGTCAGCGGCTGGTCATCAACGGCCACCACTTCGCCCTGAGCCACGGTCAGCTTGACGTATTCCGGCTCGTTCGGTGCCTGCTCGGCGGAGACAGTCCACTGCCAGACCGCTTCGGACGGCTCGTTCCAGGTGCTCTCCAGCTCGCCACCCTCGGTGGAGATGTGCCAGGCGTTGGCGTCGCGGCTGTAGATCTTCTTCAGGGTTGCCTTGCAGGGGATGTCGCGGGCTTCCAGATAGGCCAGCAGATCTTCCCGAGAACGCATGTCCCACAGACGCCAGGGGGCGATCACTTTCAGCTGGGGCGCCAGGGCGGCGACCGCACCTTCGAAACGCACCTGATCGTTGCCCTTGCCGGTACAACCGTGGGAGATGGCGTCTGCGCCTTCCGCCAGGGCCGCTTCCACCATCGCCTTGGCGATGATGGGACGGGCCATGGAGGTGCCCAGCAGGTAGGTGCCTTCGTAGACGGCGCCTGTCTTCAGGGTCGGATAGACGTACTCTTTGACGAACTCTTCCCGCAGGTCCTTGACGATGCACTTGGTGGCGCCGGAGGCGATGGCTTTTTGCTCGATCCCTTCCAGATCGTCACGCTCCTGACCGACGTCGGCGACGAAGGCGATGATCTCCGCATCGTAGTTCTCCTTCAGCCAGGGAATGATGGCCGAGGTATCCAGTCCGCCCGAGTAAGCCAGTACGATCTTGTTGATTCCGCTCATTTACTTCTCTCCGTGATGATTCGATAAGGTTGTGATTCAGGGTCGGTTGCCGCGTTACTTGTGCCCGAACAGGGTCAGCAGCACGGCATTCTGGATATGCATACGGTTTTCTGCCTCATCCATGATGAGGGAGGCTGGTCCGTCCATGACCTCCGAGGTGATCTCAAGCTCCCGGTGCGCCGGCTGGCAATGCAACACATGCTGGATGCCGGTGCGATCGAGCAGGGCCTGGTTGATCTGATAAGGCATGAAGATATCTTTTACCTGCTCCATTGGTGTGTTGTCACCCATGGAGACCCAGGTGTCGGTATAAACCACGTCAAAGCCTTCGATGGCGCCCACGTCATCGCTGATGTGGATCTGCGCGCCAGATTGCACCGCCAGCGCCTGGGCCTGCAGGAAGATCTGGGTGTCCGGGCCATGGCCCTTGGGGCAAACCAGGGTCACATCGGTGCCGAGCGTCGCCCCCAGCAGCAGCAGGGAGTGGCTGACGTTGTTGCCATCGCCGAGGTAGGCCAGCTTCACCTTGGAGAGATCGCTGTAGTGCTCGGCGATGGTCATGAAGTCCGCCAGCCCCTGGCAGGGGTGGTAGAGGTTGCACAGGCTGTTCACCACCGGCACGGAGCCATGCTCCGCCAGCTCGACCAGGGTCTGGTGATCGAACACCCGGGCGACTATGGCGTCACACCAGCGGGACAGGTTGGCGGCGAAATCCTTCACCGATTCCCGCTTGCCAAGCGCGCCGTTCTGCTGATCCAGATAGACGCTGTGACCCCCGAGCCGGGCGATGCCGATGTCGAAGGTGACCCGGGTGCGCAGGGAAGGCTTCTCGAACAGGGTGACCACGCTCTTGCCCGCCAGCGCCTGGCCGTACTTCTTCGGGTCGGCCTTGACCGATTTGCCCAGAGCTATCAGCGCCTCGATCTGGGCCTTGCTCAAGTCGCTGTCTTTCAGAAGATGTTGCATCGGATGTTCCTTTTTCCGGCCAGGGTTAGAGGGTGACTTGGGTGCCGACGGCACCGCCCGCCAGCAGCTTGAGCAGCTGATCCGGGTAGCGCCAGCTGGCGACACAGACAGGTTTGCCCAGGGTCTCTGCGGCGTGCAGGGCTGCCTTCACCTTGACCGCCATGCCGTCCGTAATAACGCCCTTCTCCATCAGGTCCAGCGCGCTCTGCTTGTCCAGTTGCGGCACCAGCTTGCCCTTGCCATCCAGGATGCCGCTCACGTCGGAGAGCATCACCAGATCGGCACCGAGCGCCTCGGCAATGGCGGTGGCCGCCTGATCCGCGTTGACGTTCATCAGCTGACCGTCAGCGGTGATGCCGATGGAGCTCACCACCGGCAGGAAGCCCTGCCCCAGGATGCCGGCCACCAGCGCCGGGTTGCCCGGCTGGCAGTCACCGACCGCGCCGAGATCCGGGTCGAGCTGGGTCACCTGGCAGAGGCCGCCGTCGGCGAGGCAGAGCCCCACCGCCGGGATGCCGGTGGCGATGGCCTTGGCCATCATCATCTTGTTCGCCGTGCCCGCCAGGGCCCCGGCGATGAAGGGGATCTGCTCGAACGGGGTGACCCGCAGGCCGTTCTTCTTGGTGGAGGTCATCCCCAGCCCCTTGAGCAGGTCATCCACCAGGCAGCCACCACCGTGTACCAGCACCAGGGGACGGTGCTGATCGTCCAGGAAGGTTTTCAGGGTAGCGAACAGGGCGGTCAGGGCCTCGTCGTTCTCGATCAGGGCACCACCCAACTTGATTACCAGCGTCTGCTTGTCCATCTTCTCGATCCTTCCTTAAAGCGTTAAATCAGGCCGGTGGCCGGTTCAAAACCAAACTTGATATTTATGCACTGCATCGCCTGGGAGGCGGCGCCCTTGAGCAGGTTGTCGATGGCGGACACCACCACCAGCATGTTGCCCTGCTGCTGCCAGGCGAGGTCGCAGTAAGGGGTATTGGCCACGCCACGGATGGAGGGCATCTGGCCGGTGAGGCGCACCAGGGGCTTGCCTTCATAGGCCTTGAGATAGGCTTGAACCACCTGGGTCTGCGTCACGCCATCCGCCAGTTGCACATAGATGGTGGCCAGTATGCCCCGCACATAGTTGCCAAGGTGGGGCTGGAACAGCACCCCCTTGCCGAGGTGGTGGCTGATCTCCGGCTGGTGTCTGTGATTGAAGGTGCCATAGGGGCTCAGGCTCACCTCGCAGAAGCTGGTGTTGATGGCGGCCTTGCGACCGGCCCCGGAGACACCGGACACCGCGTTGATGATGGGCTGCCATCCCTCGGCAATCAGACCGGCCTGCTGCAGCGGCTTGAGGGCGCAGAGGGACGCGGTCGGGTAGCAGCCGGGCACCGCAATCAGCTGGGCGGCGGCAATGGCATCGGCATTCCACTCCGCCAGACCGTAGACGGCCTGGTCCAGCCACTGCTCACTCTCGTGGGTGAAGCCGTAGAAGGAGGCGTAGAACCCCTGATCCTTGACCCGGAAGGCGCCGGAGAGATCGAACACCGGCAGCCCCTTGGCCAGGAACTTGGGGGCAAGCTCGGCGCTCACCT
Source organism: Aeromonas sp. R4-3 (assembly GCF_040908275.1). Taxonomy (NCBI): domain Bacteria; kingdom Pseudomonadati; phylum Pseudomonadota; class Gammaproteobacteria; order Aeromonadales; family Aeromonadaceae; genus Aeromonas; species Aeromonas sp. R4-3. The sequence continues at coordinate 77,512 of NZ_JBFODK010000061.1, read as the reverse complement.
CATGGGCGGTGGCCAGCAGCACCAGATCGGCCTGGGTCAGGATCCGGGTCATGCCGTCCTCGTCCAGCGGCAGCAGCGGCTGATCCAGCTCACCGACCCACTGGGGATGCAGGGAAGAGAAACGCTTGTGGGCGTCCTGGCTGCCGGCGGAGACATAGAGGCCGAACAGCTTGAGCTCTGGATGGTTCTGGACCAGTGCGGCCAGTTCGGCCCCCGCGTAGCCACTGGCACCGACGATAACGGTATTGAGCATGTTTGAGTATTCCAAGTCTGGGTTCGAAATTCACAGCGTGGTGCTGCGGTGCAAGGGGTCGGCTAGCGCCCCTTAGATGCAACGAGTGCGGAGGGGCAATTCAGGCGGATATGCGTCGTCGGTTACAGATCAGGTGACAGAACATTAACTTTCCCTTACAACTAGAAGCCTTGTTGATGAGCGCTCGAACAGAATATTCATGCACTCACTTTGCATTTGTATTTTCTAACAGAAACACTCCGGGGACGCAAGGAGCAGCTGATGGCCAATCTGGATTTTTTTTCACTTTATAAGAATATTATTGCGATTCCCTCTATCAGCAGCACGGATCCCCGCTGGGATCAGAGCAATGAGGCGGTGATCCGGCTGCTGGCCGACTGGTTCGGCCAGTTGGGTTTCCAGTGCGAGGTGACGGCGCTGCCCGACCTGCCTGGCAAGTTCAACCTGGTGGCGACCTATGGCCAGGGGGAAGGGGGCCTGCTGCTGGCGGGCCATACCGATACTGTGCCCTTCGACGAGGGGGGCTGGAGCAAGGATCCCTTCAAGGTGACCGAGGAGGGCAACCGCCTGTACGGGCTCGGCACCATCGACATGAAGGGCTTCTTCGCCTTCATCGTGGAGGCGCTGAAAGATATTGATCTGACCACCCTCAGCAAGCCGCTGCGCATCCTGGCCACCGCCGATGAGGAGACCACAATGGCGGGCGCCCGTGCCATCGCCGCGGCCGCCGAGATCAAACCCGACTATGCGGTGATAGGTGAGCCCACCGGCCTGGTGCCCGTGGTGGCTCACAAGGGCCACATGTCGGAGGCCATCCGCATCACGGGCAAGAGCGGCCACAGCTCAGATCCCGCCAACGGGGTCAACGCCATGGAGATCATGCACAAAGCCATGGGCCAGGTGCTCAAGCTGCAGCGGGATCTCAAGGAGCGCTACGCCGACCACAGGTTCGCGGTGCCACAGCCCACGCTGAACCTCGGCTACATCCAGGGGGGCGACAGCCCTAACCGCATCTGCGGCTGCTGCGAGCTGCACATCGACATGCGCCCCACCCCCCAGGTGGGGCCGGATGAGCTGATGGGCATGCTGAAAGAGGCGCTCTCCCCCATCGAGATCCACCAGCCGGGTTGCCTGCACCTGCAGCACCTGCACGAACCCATCCCGGCCTATGCCTGCGAGGAGGGCTCAGATCTGGTACGTGAAGCCGAGAAGGCGAGCGGCCGCGCCGCCGAGTCAGTGAACTATTGCACCGAGGCCCCCTTTATCCAGCAGTTGGGATGCCAGACAATAGTGATGGGCCCGGGCCATATCACCCAGGCCCATCAGCCGGACGAGTATCTGGATCTGTCGTTCGTCAAACCGACCACAGCGGTGCTGCAGCACCTGATCCGGCGTTTCTGCATCTAGCTCGACGGGAATGTAAGTAAGTTACATGACAAGCCGCCCAGGGACAGGTGAGGGAAATACATGTTCTGAATCGGCTTGTTATTTGACCTTGCGCAGACAATCTGGGTAGATTGTCCCCCTAAGATGACGGAGCATATGTTGTAATCGCACAACAATAAGTGAGGCTGCCTCTCCCCCCGGAAGGTCAAGGGGCACCAACAAAAATAAGGATGTGGAATGAACGAAAAGTACGCCGCACTACGGGCCAACGTAGGCATGTTGGGCCAACTGCTGGGTAAATCCATCAAGGATCATCAGGGTCAAGCCTTCCTCGACAAGATTGAGACCATTCGTCAACTGGCCAAGTCCTCCCGCAAGGGCAACGAGACAGACCGGGAACGCCTGCTCGAGACCCTGCGTACCCTCTCCGATGACGAGCTGCTGCCGGTGGCCCGCGCCTTCAGCCAGTTCCTCAATCTGGCCAACGTGGCGGAGCAGTTCCACACCATCTCCCGCCGCTGCGAAGAGCAGGAGTGCACGCCGGACCCGCTTGAGCAGATGTTCGCCAAGCTCAAGGCGTCCAACCTCTCCCAGGAGGCCATCATCCAGGCGGTGCGCGAGCTGGACATCGATCTGGTGCTGACCGCCCACCCCACAGAGGTGACCCGTCGTACCCTGATCCACAAGCACGTCCAGCTCAACGACTGCCTGGAAGCGCTGGAGCTGTCCGACCTGCTGCCCCGCGAGCGGGACAAGATCCTCAATCGCATCGAACAGCTGGTCAATCAGGCCTGGCACACCAACGAGATCCGCGAACAGCGCCCGACCCCGGTGGACGAGGCCAAGTGGGGCTTCGCCGTGGTGGAGAACAGCCTGTGGCCGGCCATTCCCGAATTCATGCGCAATCTGGACGAGCGTCTGCAACACCACCTGGGTGTGCGGCTGCCGCTGGATGCCGCGCCGGTCAAGTTCACCTCCTGGATGGGCGGTGACCGCGATGGCAACCCCTTCGTCACCGCCAAGGTGACCGCCGAGGTGCTGGAGCTGGGCCGCTGGATGGCAGTCAACCTGTTCTACAAGGACATCAAGGAGCTCACCTCTGAGCTCTCCATGGCCGACTGTACCGAGGCCCTGCGCGCCCGGGTCGGTGACAACCCCGAGCCCTACCGCGCCCTGGTGCGCGAGCTGCGCGAAGCGCTGCGCGAGACCCAGGAGTTCCTCACCGCCAAGGTGCAGGGTCAGGCGAGCGAGAGCCGCGATCTCATCAAGACCACGGCCCAGCTGCGCGAGCCCCTGGAGCTCTGTTATCACTCCCTGCACGCCTGCGGCATGGGCAACATAGCCGACGGCATGCTGCTGGATGTGCTGCGCAAGCTGGCCTGCTTCGGCATCCACCTGGTCAAGCTGGACATCCGCCAGGATGGCGAGCGTCACGGTCAGGTCTTCTCCGAGCTGACCCGCTACCTCGGCATGGGGGACTACGCCGAGTGGAGCGAGGATGACAAGCAGGCCTTCCTGCTCAACGAACTGAACTCCCGCCGCCCGCTGATCCCCACCGACTGGGCACCGAGCGACGAGACCCGCGAGACCATAGACACCTGCCGGGTGATCGCCGGTCACGACCCCGATGCGTTCGGCATCTACATCATCTCCATGGCCGGCGCCCCCTCTGACGTGCTGGCGGTGCAGCTGTTGCTGAAAGAAGCCGGCTGCAAGTTCCGCATGCCGGTCGCACCGCTGTTCGAGACCCAGGAAGATCTGATGGCGGGCACCGCCGTGATGGATCGCCTGCTGTCGGTGGACTGGTATCGCGGTTACATCCAGGGTCGCCAGTACGTGATGATCGGCTACTCGGATTCCGCCAAGGATGCGGGCATGATGGCCGCCGGCTGGGCCCAGTACGCCGCCATGGAATCCCTGGTGGGGCTGGCTGAGGCCAACAACATCCGCCTCACCCTGTTCCATGGCCGTGGCGGTACCGTCGGTCGTGGCGGCGCCCCCGCCCATCAGGCGATCCTGTCCCAACCGCCGGGATCCCTGCGCGGTGGTCTGCGGGTCACCGAACAGGGGGAGATGATCCGCTTCAAGTTCGGTCTGCCCAAGGTCGCCATCCACAGCCTGAACCTCTACACCAGCGCCGTGCTGGAGGGGAACCTGCTGCCGCCGCCCAAGCCCAAGGAGTGCTGGCGCGCCGTGATGGAGCAGCTGGCCACCGTCTCCTGCGATCACTACCGCAGCATAGTGCGCGGCCACCCGGACTTCGTGCCCTATTTCCGCGCCGCCACCCCTGAGATGGAGCTCGGCAAGCTGCCCCTCGGTTCCCGTCCCGCCAAGCGCAAGCCCAACGGCGGCGTCGAGAGCCTGCGCGCCATCCCCTGGATCTTCGCCTGGACCCAGAACCGGCTGATGCTGCCGGCCTGGCTCGGTGCCCACAAGGGCCTGCAGCAGGCCATAGATGACGGCCAGAAGAGCGTGCTGGACGAGATGAGCCGCCAGTGGCCCTTCTTCCGCACCCGCCTCGAGATGCTGGAGATGGTGTTCCTCAAGGCCGACCTCTGGCTGGCGGAGTACTACGACACCCGCCTGGTGCCGCAAGAGCTGTGGGCCCTCGGCAAGCAGCTGCGTCAGGAGCTTGCCGACTCCATCCAGGTGGTGCTGGAGCTGCGCCCGCAGGGTGACCTGCTGGACGACCAGCCTTGGATCAAGGAGTCCATCAAGCTGCGCAACCCCTACACAGACCCGCTCAACGTGCTGCAGGTCGAGCTGCTTGGTCGCTCGCGCAAGAACCCGGAGACCCTGCACCCCGAGCTGGATCAGGCGCTGATGGTCACCATAGCCGGCATAGCCGCAGGCATGCGCAACACGGGTTGATGGCCGGGCTATCCAGCTTCACTTCCTGACATAAAAGGGCGCCTATATGGCGCCCTTTCTATTTTGGCTATTCAGCCCCTAGGCAATACGGTTGCGTCCCTGGCGCTTGGCCTCGTAGAGGCGCTGATCCACGCACAGCAGCCAGTCATCCATGCAGCGGTAGCCCATCTGATAGGGGGTGAGGCCCACGCTGATGGTGACGGCTATTGGCTGGTGCTGATGCAAGAAGGGGTGCTGCTCTATCTGCTGGCGGGTGCGATCCATGATGCCGCGGGCCTCCTCCTGGGTGGTGCCGCGCAGCAGCATGATGAACTCCTCCCCGCCGAACCTCGCCACCAGATCCTGGCTGCGCACCGCCTGCATCAGCAGACGGGCCAGCTCCTCGAGCACCGCATCCCCGGCAAGGTGACCATGCTCATCGTTGATCTGCTTGAAGAAATCGATGTCGATCAGGGCCAGGCAACAGGCTTCCCCCTCGGCCGGATGGCGCTGGATGTGCTCGAGCAGCACATTGGCCTGACTGAAGAAGCTGCTGCGGTTGGGCAGTTTGGTGAGAAAGTCGTGTTCGGCGTTGAAGCGCAGCACCCGCTCCATGTGGCTGCGTTCGTCCTCCAGATTGCGGGCGTGGATCAGGGTGCCCAGGGCAGTGGTGAGCGGCTCCAGCAAGCTCACCAGGGTTTCGTCGAAGCCGCCCGGGCGGTTGGCCAGGGCTATCATGCCGATGGCTTCCCCCTTGTGGCGTATGGGAATGCCGAGAAAGCTGTCCAGATGGGGGTGACCCCGGGGAGAGACGCCGCGACTCGCCGGATGACTCGGCAGATCGTTGCAGCACACCAGGGTGTTGTGAGTGACCACGTGGCCGAACAGGTTGTCGAGCTTGTTGAAGATGAGCCCCCCTCTGCTCTGGCGTTGCTGCTCGTACCAGGCGTGGGTCGCCTGATCCCAGGAGATGTTGGAGATGGAGGGGATGTAGAGGCTGGGACGCTCGTCTTCGTACTGGATGATGCCGATGAAGCCATAGGCGCTCTGGCTCACGCTCAGCAGCCGATCGAAGACGGTGTCGCAGGCGGAGCCGAGATTGCGATCGAGCAGAAAGCTCTGGTGGGCGGCCACCACTATGTCGAACAACTGGCTCTGCTGCTCGACGCGCTGCTCCGCCAGCACTTCGGGGGTGATGTCATGGGCCAGCTTGATCACCCCGAGCAGGGTCCCCGCCTCGTTGGTGATGGGCATGTAGGTGGCGTGGATCCAGACACTGCCGCCCCCGCGCATGATGCGGCGAAACGACCCAGAGCGGATCTCGCCGCTGAGCACCCCCTGCCAGAAGCTATCGTGCTCCTCCTGCTGCTCGGGGGGAAGCAGCAACAGGTGAGACTGACCTATCAGCTCCTCGGAGGCATAGCCGAGGAGGTCGCAGAACAACCCATTGACCGACACCATGCGGCCATCGAGATCGAACTCGGCTATGCCATAGGCTCGGTCCAGGGCGGTCAGCCGGGCAAGGGCGTCATAACGCCCCAGGGTGCCCATGTCGATGAAGCTGTTTACCGGGGTATTCATGTCCAGGATTCCTTTCGATCGCCAACACCTGCTCACAGCCAGTATAGGCAGGGGGAGAGACAGCCCCAGATCATAGGTGTGAGGCGGCCGTTTCGCGAATATGGGTCCCCCCAAAGATGAGCACCATCGAGGACGGCCACTTGCCATGCCCGCCGCCCGGGCGCAGACTGTCTGGCCTTGTTTAGGCCCGAGGAGACCCCATGACACCCGCCATCAACCTGCTGAAGAAGCTCAAGATCCCCCACAAGCTCTACCCCTACGAGTGCGAGGCCCACGACGATTTCGGCAAGCATGCCGCGACCCAGCTCGGCCTGCCCCAGGCTCAGGTGTTCAAGACCCTGCTGGCCCACCACGACAAGCAGGCGGTGGTCGCCATAGTCCCCTCCTCCGGCATGTGCAGCCTCAAGCAGCTCGCCAAGGCCACCGGGCTCAAGAAGGTGGAGATGATGAAACCGGCCGAGGCCGAGAAGCTGACCGGCTACAAGGTGGGGGGCATAAGCCCGCTGGCTCAGAAGAAGCTGCTGCCGACAGTGCTGGACGACTCCGCCATGGCGTTTGACGAGATATTGGTGAGCGGCGGCAAACGCGGCCTCTCGGTCGGGGTGGCGCCACAAGACATGCTTCGCCTTCTGAAGTGGATCGCCGCGCCCATCGGTGAACACTAAGGGACGAGCACCATGAGTAAGGCCACTCGTTAAGCAAGATCCAGCATGAGAGAGGCCCCGCAATCGGGGCCTCTCTCGTTTTGCCAGTGGGGTCCAAGGGAGCACAGGCTTATGGCGTCATCCGGCAGGCGGCGGTCAGCTCTGAGAGCCGCAGCCGCTGGCGCCCCTGTTCGTCGAAGTTGGCATCCGCCAGCCAGCGCTCGAAACAGCCCTTCAGGGCGGGCCACTCGCCGTCTATCACAGAGAACCAGGCGGTATCCCGGCTGTGCCCCTTGTCCACCCTGGCCTGGCGGAAGGTCCCCTCGTAACTGAAACCAAGGCGCAGCGCCGCCTGCCAGGAGGGCCGATTCAGGGCATTGCACTTCCACTCGTAGCGGCGATAGCCCAGGGCGAAGGCATTGGCCATCATCAGCGCCATGGCCGCCGTCGCCAGCCGCGACTGCTGCAGGGCTGGCGAAAAGTGCAGCCAGCCCACCTCCACGCTGCCCGCGGCGGGGTCGATGCGCAGGTAGCTGGCAAGCCCCAGCGCCCGGCCACTCCCCTCATCGACAATGGCATAGAACTGGGGATCGACCCTGGCGGCGACTCCTCGCAGCCAGCCCAGCATGGCCGCCTCATCCTCGAAGGGGCCGCTGGTGAGATAGGTCCACATGGCCCCACTGTCGGCACTGAAGGCCTGCCACAGGCTGCCGCCGTGGCGCTCGGGATCGAGCGGTTCCAGGCGACAGCCCCAGCCCCTCAGCACCCGGTGAGGGGGGAACTCGGCGCCACGCCAGTCGGGCAGAGACTCGCCCAGGGGCTGGCCATGGCCGTTGAAGACGGGTTCAGCAGGCACAGGCGATACCCCCTTCCAGCAGCACACCGGCCTCGCTGCCGGTGGCGACGGCGAAGCCGTCCTGGCGCCACCAGTGCAGACCGCCGATCAGCTCCTTGACCCTGAAGCCCAGGGCCGCCAGCTTGTAGGCCCCCTGGGTCGAGCCGTTGCAGCCGATGCCATCGCAGTAGCAGACATAGACCTTGTCCCGCGACAGCCCCTGCGTGGTCGTCGGGCTCATGGTGCTATGGGGGAAGGAGATGGCACCGGGAATATGACCCTCGGCGTAGTGCGCGGGGGAGCGGGTGTCGATGACCACTATGCTGCCCCCCTCAGCCGCCTCCCCGGCCAGCAGATCGGCGGCGAGATCCGCCGGATCGGTGCGAAACTTCAACTGGGCCTCGAAGAAGGCACTGGCCTCCAGCGGGCTCGCGACCCCGGTACTCAATACATGACTCATCCTGAACCTCCTTGTGATTAGAGCGCTATCTCTGTGGTGACAACTGTGTTGACCGAGTTGGCGATAAAGCACTCCTCGTGAGCCTGATGGTGCAGCCGCTCCAGCGCGGCGAGGTCGGGCTGGCGCTCGCCGCCAAACCGCACCCTGGGGCGCAGGGTGACCCTGGTGATGGACTGGCGGCCCCGCTCATTCTTCTCCATGATGCCGACGGCCTCATCCCGGTAGCTCTCCACCAGATAACCCGCCCTGGCGACCAGCCAGAGGAAGGTCAGCATGTGACAGCTGGAGAGCGAGGCGACGAAAGCCTCCTCGGGATCCACGTGCTCGGCCACCGAAAAGGGCAAGGGCACCACATGGGGGGAGGAGGAGGCGGGCACCCTGACTCCGCCGTCAAACGCCCACTCATGGGCCCGGCTGTAGCGCTGATCGACAAAGGGCTCGCTTGCCCCTCGCTGCCAGCTGATGGTGGCGCTGTATTCCGACATGCAGACTCCTTCTGTGACCAATATGTGTTGCCAATGGGATTGCTTCACTTCCTTGTCCACCAATGTAGCGACAAAATGGCCTTGCCACCCCGACCAATTTTGCCAATATGGGCAGACCAATTTATCCGCAATGGGAAGTGCCATGACAGTCCTGCCGACCCTCTTTGCCAATCAGCAACACGGCGAGCTGCCGCTCCATGAGCAGCTGGTGCGCACCCTGCGGGAGGCCATGTCCGGATGGGGGGGCCACCTGCCCCGGCCCCGCGGAGGCCAGTCATGACTGTCCTGCCGACCCTCTTTGCCGACCAGCAACAAAACGATCTTCCCCTGCACGAACAGCTGGTGCGCACCCTGCGGGAAGCCATACTGGCGGGCCATTTGCCGCTGCACGGCAGGCTGCCGGCCAGCCGCATGCTGGCCCGGGATCTCGGCGTCTCCCGCAGCACGGTGGAGCTAGCCTATGGCCGGCTGGAGGCGGAGGGGTATCTGGTGCGCAAGGTGGGGGCCGGCAGCTTCGTCGCCCTGGCGGCGGTGCGCCCCGCGCCTCGCCCGCCCCAGTCGGCGGCGGGTCTCTCTCGCCGTGGTCAGGAGATGGCGCAAGGGGGGGCCTGCCACGAGGTGCCCGAGGTGGGCAGCTCATTTGCCTCCAGTCAGCCGGATCCCCGCCTCTTTCCCCAGGCGCTCTGGGGTCGCCTGATGCAGCAGCAGTGGCGCCAGGGTGCCAGCGACTGGATGAATTACGGGGATCCCCAGGGGTTGGGGGAGCTTCGCGCCGCCATCAGCAGCTACCTGGTGCAGTCGCGGGGCGTGGTGTGCGAGCCGGAGCAGATCCTGATCCTCACCAGCTCCCAGCAGGGCATATTGCTGGCGACCCAGCTGCTCATCGATGCCGGTGACACAGTCTGGGTGGAAGATCCGGGTTATCCCGGCGCCCGTACCGCCCTGGAGAGCGCCGGCGCCCGCATCCATCCGGTGCCGGTGGACGAGGAGGGGCTCAACCCTGCCGGTGAACACCCCAGCCCAAGGCTCATCTACTGCACCCCGGCCCACCAGTACCCCCTGGGCGTGCCCATGAGCCTGCCGCGCCGCATGGCACTGCTGGCCGAGGCCGAGCGACGCGGGGCCTGGATCCTGGAGGACGACTACGACGGGGAGTACCAGTACGATCAGCGGCCGCTCCCCGCCCTGCAGGGGTTGGATAGCCAGGGGCGCGTCCTCTATGTGGGGACCTTCAGCAAGGTGCTGTTTGGTTCCTTGCGTCTCGCCTACCTGGTCTTGCCGCGCCCCCTGATGGAGGCCTTCAGCCGGGCCCGCGCCGCCGTCGACGGCCACAGCAACCAGTTGCAGCAGGCGGTCACCGCGGACTTCATCCGCGCCGGGCACTTCGCCACCCACCTGCGCCAGAGCCGCCTCGTCTACCAGAGCCGGCGGGATCTGCTGCTGGCCGAGCTGACCGAGCACTGCCCCCAGCTCACCCCCATCCACAGCGGCGCCGGGTTGCAGTGCGCCGTGCTGCTTCCCGCCGGGGGCGAGGCCCGCTGGACCGAGGCGGCCAACGCCCGGGGGTTGGGGCTGCGCCCCCTGCACCAGTATCACCTCGCCCCTCCCACCCGGGAGGGCTGGCTGCTCGGCTTCGGCTGCCTCGACAACCAGACCCTGCGCCAGCTGTGTCGCCAGCTGGGCGCGCTGATGGAAACCGTCTGAGACCAGGCCCAGAGGTCAGAGGAGCCGGGGGCCATTAGCGCTGTGTCGCCGGTGGGGCACCGAACTATAATGGGCACAATCCCGTTGTAGAACCCGGCCAAGATGTATCGACTCCTGCTCCTGCTCCTCACGCTCTCCCTCTCATCCTGCCCGATGGCGGCCACCCGATTTACCCTGCTCAGCCCGGAAAACGAACAGGATGCCCGCATGGACTACTACCGGGAGGCGATGCGGCTGGCGCTGGAGAAGACCCGCCAGCTATATGGCGACTACGAGCTGCGTGACTCCCTCAAGATGAACAAGGCGCGGATGCGGCTCGAGGTGCAAAAACCGGGCAAGAGTGCCCTCTTCATCGTCGACAGCTGGCCCCAGAAGACGCCTCACCCCGAGGTCAGTCTGATCCCCTTCCCCATCGATCTCGGCATTCTCGGTTACCGGGTCTGCTTCGTCGGTGCCGACCGTGCGGATGCCCTGGCCGGGGTCCGTACCCTGGCCCAGCTTCAGGCGTTCAGTCAGGGGAGTGGCAAGGGGTGGCAGGATGCCGACATACTGCGCCACAACGGCTTCCAGGTGCAGGAGGTCGACAACTACGAGTCGCTGTTTCGCATGGTTGCCCGTGGCAGGGTCGATCTCTTCTGTCGCGGCGCCAACGAGATACTGACGGAGTGGGAGACCCACCACCCCAGGCTGCCGACCCTCACCGTCGATCCCCATGTGGCCCTCTTCTACCCGCTGATCCACGCCTTCTACAGCCATGCCACCTACCACAAGGAGCGCGAGCGCATCCAGCTCGGCCTGCGGCTGGCCTGGCAGGACGGCTCCCTCAAGCGGCTCTGGCGCCAGCACTTCCAACCCTCCCTGGCGTTCACCCAACTGGCCTCGCGCCAGCTGTTCAGGCTGAGCAACCCCCAGCTGCCCGGCGAGGGGAGCGACTACAGCTCCTATCTCTATGATCCGGCCCGGGATGCCTTCGGCATGCCTCCCCACGACAAGGCGGACAGGGTCGGCAAGTAGCGCCTAGCCCCGCGCCCCCTGCTCGCGACACAGGGCGAGCCAGGCCTCGGCGGTGCGGGATAGGTAGCGCCGACTCGGCCAGATCACTCCGAGACGCCAGCTCAGCTCCGGCAGCAAGGGCCTCAGCACCAGACCGTCCGGGGTCAGCCGCCGGCAGATGGGCTCGGGCAGGAAGGCGACCCCCATGCCGCTGCGCACCATGGCGGTGAGAAAATCCCACTGGCTGCTGCGCGCCGCCACCTGGGGCACGAAGCCCGCCTGCTGGCAGGCCTGCTCCAGCCGCTCGCTCAGGGTGAAGGCCTGGGTGTAGAGCAGGAAGGGCTCCTCCTGCAGCTCCGCCAGCCGGATCTCGCTGCCCCCGCGCCAGCGCGGCAGGTCCGGCAGTACCACCTGAATGGGATAGCAGTCCAGCTCCAGGGCGCTCAGTACCCCCTCTTCCTTGGTCGGCAGCATGGTGATGGCGAGATCCAGCTCCCCCTCCAGCACCGCCTGCTCGATGCGGCGCCCGCCGTACTCCACTATGGAGAGCTCCACCTTGGGGTAGCGGCTGCGGTAGGCGCGGATGAGATCCGCATAGACGTGACCCACCATGGGCGGTATGCCCAGCGCCAGGCGCCCGTGCTGCAGGCTCTGCAGATCCGCGAGCTCAGCCTCCAGCTGCTGCATCTGGGCCAGGATCAGCTGGCCGCGGGCAAACAGCACCTGGCCGCTGTCGGTCAGGGTGAAGCTGTGCCCCTCCCGATTGAGCAGCGGCTGGCCCAACTCCTCCTCCATGCTGCGGATCATCTTGCTGATGGTGGGCTGGGTGACGAACAGCTTCTCGGAGGCGCGGGTGAAGCTCTTCTCCCGCACCAGTTCGACAAAGTAACGCAGGGCTCGGATATCCATGGGACGCTCGTCTGGGGTGATCGCCAAATAATGCCAATTTGGCATATTTTTCATAATTTAAATTCATTTTTTGCAGGTTTAGCCCCCACTTATACTGTGACCAGGTTCACAGAAAGATGCCCATCATGAAAGCCTTCTGCCTTCGCTGGTTGCAAACCCCCTTCCAAATCGCCCTGCTGGCCGCCATCTGGTTGCTGGCGGACACAGCGGTACGCACCTTCCACCTGCCCCTGCCCGCCAACCTCACCGGCATGCTGTTGTTGCTGGTCTGCATCCTGCTCGGGGTGGTCAAGGCCCAGTGGTTCAGCGCCGGGGCACGCTGGCTGCTGGCGGAGATGCTGCTGTTCTTCGTGCCCGCCGTGGTGGCCGTGGTCAACTATCAGGATCTGCTGCTGCAGGAGGGGTGGCGCATCATGCTGGTGCTGGTGACAAGCACTGTGCTGGTGCTCGGCACCACGGCACTGGTGGTGGACAGGGTCTATCGCCTGGAGCTGAAGCTGGCCCGCCGGAGTCGCCGCCATGTCTGACACCCTGCTCGGCCTGCTCTGCTTCGCCCTCACCCTGCTGTTCTACTACGCCAGCAAGTGGCTCTATGGCAAGAAGCGCATACTGCCCCTGATGCCGCTGCTGCTGGCCCCCGCCCTGCTGGTGGCCGTGGTGATGCTGTTCCACATCCCCTATCAGGACTACATGGCCGAATCCCACTGGCTGCTCTGGCTGCTGGGCCCGGCCACCGTCGCCTTCGCGGTGCCCGTCTACGAGAACCGCGCGCTGATGCGCCGCCACTGGCTCTCCCTGTCGGTGGGGGTATTTGCCTCAGTGCTCATGGCGGTGGGCAGCACTGTGCTGCTGGCTCGCTGGCTGAACCTCTCAGAGCTGCTGCAGCGCAGCATGGCCATGAGATCCATCACCACACCCTTCGCGGTGGAGGCGACCCGCTCTGTGGGCGGCAACGCCGATCTCACCGCCCTGTTCGTGGTGCTGACCGGGGTGATCGGCATGGCGGTCGGGGAGAGCGTGCTGACGGTGCTCGCGATCCGCAGCCGCCTCGGCAAGGGGGCGGGTTTTGGCGCCTCGGCCCACGGGGCCGGCACGGCCCGGGCCTATCAGATGGGCAACGAGGAGGGGGTGGTCTCCAGCATGGTGATGATGATAGCCGGCATGGCCACAGTGCTGCTCGCCCCCTTGCTGGGCAAGCTGTTCTGGTAAGGCATTGTGACCACCAACGAGAAGAGGCGCCCAAGGGCGCCTCTTCTTTGTGTCATCCACCAGGCTCTTAGAGGCTGGCGCAGATCTGCCAGAGATCGTACTGGATGGCGGCTGCGGTCACCTCGCGCCCCGCCCCCGGCCCCTGAATGACCAGGGGATTGGTGCGATAGCTGTCGCTCTCGATGGCGAACACATTGTCACAGGGCAGCAAGTTGGCGAACGGATGGTGAGGCTCCAGGGTCTCCAGCCCGACCCGCGCCTTGCCGTCGTGCTCGAAGCGGGCGACGTAGCGCAGCACCTTGCCGACCCGGCGGGCCCCCTCGAAGGCAGTCTGGATGGGATCATCCAGATCTTTCAGCCTGTCCATGAACTGATCCGTGCTCACCTTGCGCAGGGAGACGGGCACCAGGTTCTCCAGCTCGATGTCGGCGGAGTCGAGCTCGAAGCCCGCCTCCCGCGCCAGAATGAGCAGCTTCCTGCGCACGTCCTGGCCGGAGAGATCCTCGCGAGGATCCGGCTCGGTCAGGCCGTGCTGCCAGGCCTCGTCCACCAGCTCGGAGAAGGGGCGCGTGCCGTCATACTGCTGGAACAGCCAGGATAGGGTGCCGGAGAAGATGCCGGAGACTCCCTGGATGCGATCCCCGCTCTGGCGCAGCATCTGGATGCTGGACTGGATGGGCAGCCCGGCCCCCACGGTGGCGTTGTAGCGCCACTGCACCTGGTGATCGCGACAAGTCTGCTTGATGCGCTGGTAGAACTCGCTGTCGGCGGCACCGGCAAACTTGTTGGCCGCTATGATGTGGATGCCGAGCTGGGCGAAGTCCGGGTAGTAGCGGCTCACCGTCTCGCTGGCGGTCATGTCCAGCGCAATCAGCGCATCGAAGCCGTGCTGCTCCAGCTGACCCAGCAGCTCCGGCCAGATCAGCGGCCTGGGATTGAAGTTGTCGCGCACCTTGAGGGGATCCAGCCCCTCCTCATCCAGCAGGCCCCCTTCCGAGCTGAACACCCCGTAGAGGGTGAGCGCCATATTGAGCTCATGCTCGAGCCGCGCCTTCTCGCGGGCGTAGAGCGCCAGCCAGTGACCGCCTATGTTGCCCTTGCCGAACACCACCAGACCGACCCGGGTCGGGCGGCTGAACAGGGCGCTGTGCAGGGCGATGAGCAGGGGCTCCAGCACCACCTGGCGCATCACGGCCACCAGACTCAGGCCGTCTCTGGCCACCTGGACGAACTCCAGGGGCTGATCCGCCAACAGCTGATAGAAGCGGTGACACTGCTCGGCGTTGTCGGTCACGCCAGCCCCCACCAGGGCCACCAGACTGAATCCCTCTTTCTGGATGAGACCGGTGAAGCTGCCCTGCAGCTGGAAGTCGCGCAGTATCTCGAAGGCCCCTTCTGCCACTTCCAGGGTGTAGGCCAGGCGCAGCACCCGCCGATCCGGCTGACGTTGCAGGGTGAGCGGGTTGAGGCGATGACGGGCCAGATGGGCCTCGATGGCGGCCACCGTCTGCTCATAACCTGTCTGGGGCAGCACCTTGAGTTCGATGAGGGCTATCTGATCCACAGAGGAGACGATGCGCGCCCCGCCGGAGCGCGGTGCCCGGCGCAGTATGTGGGTGCAGCCCTCGTCAGGGTTGTAGCTGCAGCGCAGGGTGAGGCGCTGGCGGCTGTCGGCCACGGGTTGCAGGGTACGGGAATGGAGCACGGAGGAGCCGAGGCGGGCCAGCTCGTTGGCCTCCGCCAGACTCAGGCGCTCCAGCAGGCGCGCCTCCTTCACCCGGCGCGGATCCGCGCTGTAGACACCGGCCACGTCGCTCCAGATGGTGGTGGACTCCCCGTCCGCCAGGGCGGCCAAGAGGCTGGCGCTGTAGTCGGAGCCGTTGCGACCGAGCAGCAGGGATCTTCCTTCCATGTCGGCGGCGATGAAGCCGGTCACCACTATGCGGCCGGGGTGCTCCGCCAGACGCGCCTTGAGCAGCTCGCCGGAGATGGCGGCATCCACCTTGACCAGGGCGCCATCCTCGGCGCGCAGGAAGCTGCGGGCGTCGAGCCAGATGGCCTTGTCGCCACGGCTGGTGAGCAGGGCGGCCAGCAGGCGCGCCGACCACACCTCGCCGAAGGCCAGCAAGCCGTTGCGCTCGAAGCGATCAAACTGCCCTTCCAGGGTCTTGGCGATCTGCTGCATGTCGTCGGTCAGCTGCTGGCTCAAGTCGAGCAGCAACTCCCCCTCCAGCAGGCCGTCGATCAGGCTCTGCTGGTAGGCGTGCAGGGCAGTGATGGCTTCGCCCGCGGCCTCGTCACCCGCCTCGGCCAGCTCCACCAGCTGGATCAGCCGGTTGGTGGTCTTGCCGGCGGCGGAGACCACCACCAGCTCTCTGCCCCCGCCCTGCTGCTCGGCCTGCTGTTCGAGAATGCTGGCGACCCGGCGATAGCAGACAGGATCCGCCAGACTGCTGCCGCCAAACTTGTGCACATGACGCCGCTTCAAGGCTCTCTCTGCCGCCACCGCACTCTCTCCTTGTTGTTGCTGTTCCATTACTTCACCTGTTCTGCCTGTTGTGCCAACTGCGCCTGTTCAAAGCCTTGAGCCAGATCGGCCACCAGGTCTTCACCGTGTTCTATGCCCACAGAGAGGCGCAGCAACTGGGCGCTGATGCCCGCCGCCTGCTGCGCCGCCGGAGTCATGGCCCTGTGGGTCATGCTGGCCGGATGGGCCACCAGGCTCTCCACCCCGCCGAGAGACTCCGCCACCGAGAACAGTCGCAGCGCCGCGAGGAAGGCGCGCAGCCCCGTCTCGTTGCAATCGAGTTCAAAACTTAGCATGGCGCCGAAGCCGGACTGTTGACGGCGCGCAATCTCGTGGCCCGGGTGGCTTGGCAGGCTGGGGTGATAGATTTTTTTGACCAGCGGCTGTTGCTGCAGGAAGGCCAGGATCCTGTCCGTGTTCTCCTGATGGGCACGCAGGCGCGGCGCCAGGGTGCGCAGGCCACGCAGGGTGAGGTAGGAGTCGAAGGCGCCGGAGGTGAGCCCCAGACAGTTGGCCCACCACACCAGGGAGTCGGCCAGCTCGGCCTCCCTGGCGATCGCTACCCCGCCCACCACGTCGGAGTGGCCGTTGATGTACTTGGTGGTGGAGTGCACCACCACATCGGCACCGAGCGAGAGCGGCTGTTGCAACAGGGGAGAGAGGAAGGTGTTGTCCACCACCACCTTGGCACCCACCTCATGGGAGGCGGCGGCGATGGCGGCCACGTCCACCACCCTCAGCAGGGGGTTGGAGGGGGTCTCTACCCACACCAGGGCCGGTTGCTGCGCCAAGGCCTCGGCGAGCGCAGCCTCATCCCCCTGATCGACGAACTGCACCCTGTAGTGGCCCTTGGCCGCCAGATACTCGAACAGGCGCCAGGTGCCGCCGTAGCAGTCGTGGGGGGCGATCAGCAGATCCCCCGCCTTGAGCAGGGCCGTGGTCACCAGATGGACGGCGCCCATGCCGGTGCCGGTCACCACGGCGCCGGCGCCCCCTTCCAGTGCCGCCAGCGCGTCCGCCAGATTGGTGCGGGTCGGGTTGCCTGAGCGGGCATAATCGTATTGACGGGGCTCGCCAAAGTCGGCAAAGGTGTAGTTGCTGGAGAGGTAGATGGGGGGCACCACGGCACCGTGCTGTGTGTCTGTCTCAATCCCGGTGCGTACCGCCAGGGTGGCCTTATGACTCATGATGCTCTCCTTGGCGCTGTGACTGTGCAGTTGCTCTGTCTCTATGTCCGATACAACGTACCGCCAGGGTGGCCTTGTGGGTCATTTCCGCTCTCCTTGAAGTGTCTCTGGACGATGGCCGCTGTGCCTCTGCCACGGCTATCCTGCCATTGCTGGCCTATGGTGAACCACCTTACGCCACCTCAAAAAAGCCGTCAACACTTCTAGACGTCTAAATGGCTTTGCTGTTGGATTGCCATTGAATTCCTTAAGGGTTAAAATCCGCGCTCACGGCCAAACGAGAACAGGTGGAACATGGGTACAGAGTGGAACGGCGACTACGTCAGCCCCTATGCGGAGCACGGCAAGAAGAGCGAACAGGTCAAGAAGATTACCGTCTCGATCCCGCTCAAGGTGCTGAAGGTGTTGACCGATGAGCGCACCCGTCGCCAGGTGAACAACCTGCGTCATGCGACCAACAGCGAGCTGCTCTGTGAGGCCTTCCTGCACGCATTCACCGGTCAACCGCTGCCCTGTGACGACGATCTGCGCAAGGATCATCCGGACAGCGTCCCCGCCGAGGCGCGCGCCATCATGGAGGCGCTGGGCAAAGAGATCGAAGATTTCGACGCCGAGTAATACGGCGGCCCATGGCACATAATCCCCCCTCTTCGATGACGCGGACCGGTGCCGCGTCATCCCTATCCGCCCCCTGCCCGTTCAGCCTGCGCCACTACCAGAGCGACATCAGCAGCCACAGTCACGACTTCGCCCAGCTGGTGATCCCCCTGGACGGCCCCCTCGAGATCGAGGTGCAGGGCCAGGGGCGCCGCCTCGCCCCTGGCTTTGCCTGCGTCATAGCCCCGGGTGAACGTCACGACTACGCCGCCGATCCGGCGCTCTCCTTCCTGGTGCAGGAGAGCCACTGGCTGCCCGAGGCGCTCGGCGAGCGCCCCTTCATCCCCCTGGACGAGCCCCAGCGCCACTACCTCGCCTTCCTGCATCAGATGGTGCGCCAGGGTCGCCATGTGGCCGGCATGGAGCAGATCTGGCTGAACCTCCTGGCCCAGGGTCAGGGCATGGGCCCCGCCCTGGCTCCGCGCATGACAAGAGTGCAGCGCCACATCGAGGCCCACCTCGCCGAGCCCCTCGGCAACGAGCGGCTCGCCGCTGTTGCCTGCCTCGGCCAGAGCCAGTTCAAGCACGCCTTTCGCCAGCAGTTCGGCATGAGCGCCTCCCACTACATCCGCGGTCGGCGCATGGCGCTGGCACGCACCCTGCTGTCCCACAGTGCCCTGCCCATCGGCGAGGTGGCCAACCGCTGCGGCTATCAGGATCAGGGAGCCTTCGCCGAGCGCTTCCTGGCCGAGACGGGGCTGACCCCGTCACGCTGGCGCCAGCAAAACGGCTCGCAACCATAACAGTCCGGCCCCTTGCCGAAGACAGGGGCTGCCGTTTCGAGGCATGCTGGCACCAATGCGAGGTGTGTGAAAGGAGGAGCCAAGATGCAGACCATAAGCTGGCAAGAGTTCGAGATGGTGGAGCTGAGAGTGGGCACCCTGGTGCGGGTCGAGCCCTTCCCCGAGGCGCGCAAGCCTGCCTACAAGGTGTGGGCGGATTTCGGCCCCGAGCTCGGGGTGCGCAAGAGCAGCGCCCAGATAACGGATCTCTATCAGCCGGAAGACCTGGTGGGGCGCCAAATAGTCGCCGTGGTGAACTTCCCGGCCAAGCAGATAGGCCCCATACAGTCGGAGTTTCTGCTGACCGGCTTCTACCGGGCCGATGGCGCCGTGGTGATGGCCATCCCGGAGCAGGCGGTGGAGAACGGCGCTAAGCTGGGCTGATGCCCTGGCTCCATGAAATGAGAAGAGGCGACCCC
>NZ_JBFODK010000061.1:0-58233 GCF_040908275.1 Aeromonas sp. R4-3 | reverse complement strand
GGCGACCCCGGGGTCGCCTCTTCTTTTTCTGGCCGCAGCGCCGCTGTTACTTCAGCAGGCTGAAGACCAGGGCCGAGACAGCCAGCGAGCCGGTCAGCAGGATAAAGCCGTTCACCCAGCCCTGACGGAAGCGGGCCAGCGCCTCGACCTTGTAGATCGCAATCACCGGCATGATGAAGAGGATCATGGCGATGACGGGGCCGGAGAGGGTCTCCATCAGACCCAGGATGCCGGGGTTGATGACAGCAGCCCCCCAGATGGCGAAGAACATCAGGGCTATGCCGAGCTTGTCCGCCTTGGCCAGCGACAGCCCTGTGGGCTTGGCGATCAGGCTTTTCAGGCTCTCCCGGGCCCCGAGGAAGTGGCCGAGGAAGGAGGAGCTGATGGCGATAAAGGCGATCAGCGGCCCCAGCGTCACTATCACAGGGTTGTCGGTGATGTTGGCGAGATAGGAGAGCACCGAGACGTTCTGGGCCTTGGCCTCGGCCAGCTGGGCCGGGGAGAGGCTCAGCACGCAGGAGAAGACGAAGAAGAGCACGAAGCCCACCAGCATGACTGTGGTGTTGCGCAGGATCAGGCCGCTCTTGGCTTCGGCCTGCTCGCCATATTCCCGGCGCTGCACGTTGGCAAAGCCGGAGATAGCGGCGGCGTGGCTGAAGGCGAACACTGTCACCGGCAGTGCCAGCCAGACGGTGTTGAGGAAGCTGGTTCCCTCGAAGGCGGTCGCCTCCGGCCAGTGCCACTGGGGGATCAAATAGCAGGAGAGCGCCGCCAGAATGGCCGCCAACGGGTAGACCATGAAGGCAAAGGCCCGCAGCATCGCCTTCTCCCCCGCCATCATCACGGCGATCATGGCGAACACCAGCAGGCCGGAGAGCATCACCCGGTTCGGGGCATCCATGCCGAGCTGGTTGACCATGAAGCTCTCCACCGTGTTGGTCAGCCCGACGCCATAGATGAGCAGGATAGGGAAGATGGAGAGGAAGTAGAGCGCCGAGATGAGGCGACCGGCCATCTTGCCGAAGTGCTCCTCCGCTACCTCGGTGAAGTCGGCGTGGGGGCGGGAGGAGGAGAGCACGAAGCGCGCCAGCCCGCGGTGAGCCAGGAAGGTCATGGGGCCGGCCAGCACGGCGACTATGACGAGGGGCCAGATGCCCCCCAGACCCAGGTTGATGGGCAGGAAGAGTATGCCCGCGCCAACGGCGGTGCCAAACAGGCTGATGACCCAGTGGGTATCGTGACGGCGCCAGCCGGTGCGACTGATGGATGGGGAACCGGATAACTCCCGGGAGACCTCTACAGATGAACTCATTGATAAATCACTTATATATAGTATTAAAATCTAAGAATATTGTGCTCCTTTAGCATTTAATTCTCAAAAATCGGCATTGGCAGATCTCACTGGCAAAGCTCGGTTCAGCCAGTGAGATTGGGCGGAATTTCCAGCCCGCCTCGTTCTGATAAACCTTTAAATAGGCAACTTTACGAAATATAAAACCAAAACATAACTATTGGTCGATTTTTTATTTCGACCATTTCTGAGTTTTCAGAATTACATGAAAAGAGATGCCAGCACTTTTGGTTTGGCTGTGATGATCCACTACAGCAATCCATTAAAGTAGCGAATACACCTGAATATGTCGTGACAAGCCAGCGGATCACACCAAGCAATCAGGCGGCCACGAGGCCGCCTGATTGGATGATTCGGCTACATTTCAACCGGCTCAGTGAGTCAGGATCTTGCCCCAGGCGAGATCCGGGTCCCCCATCACGATGAAGTCAGGGTTCTCCAGCGACTCCGTTTCGTTGTAGCTGAGCGGCTGCAACGCCAGGCTGAGGATACGCCCCCCCGCCGCCTCGACGATGCACTGGGCGGCGGCAGTGTCCCACTCGCCGGTGGGGCCGAGCCGCACATAGCAGTCTGCCGCCCCTTCCGCCACCAGGCAGGACTTGAGGGAGCTGGAGCCAAGCGGGATCAGCTCGTAGTTGATGGCCGGGTTAAGGCGGCGGGTCAGGTTCTCCAGCTTCTGGCGACGGCTGATGGCCACCACCAGGGAGTCGGGCTGATCGTGCTCGTGGTGCATGGCGCTGATGGGATGCACCTCGCCGTTCACCTCCTTGAAGGCGCCGTGACCGCGCACCGCCCAGTAGAGCACATCGGCCTCGGGGGCATAGATGACCCCGAGCACGGGGACATTGTCCTGCACCAGGGCGATCAGGGTGGCGAAGTCGCCGCTGCCGGCGATGAACTCGCCGGTGCCGTCCAGGGGGTCCACCAGCCAGTATTGCCGCCAGTTGGCACGCTGGCTGAAAGGCACATCGGCCGCCTCTTCGGTCAGCACGGGCACATGGGGGGTGAGCGCCGACAGCGCCTGCTTGAGGTAGGCATCGGCAGCAAGATCGGCACTGGTGACCGGGGTCGCATCCTCCTTCAGCTGACGCTCGAACTGACCGCCGTGATAGATTTCGTGAAGGATACGTCCCGCTTCGCGGGCTATCTCCTTGACCCCAGGTATCCAGGCCAACAACTCCTGCATCTTGTTATCCTCTGTTTTTATTACCTTTGCCCAGGCTTGGGCTAGCTTTCCTGCTCCGCCAGCCATTTGCAGGCCAGCAGCAGGGCACTGATGCTGCGCGACTCGGTGAAGTCGGGTCGCGCCAGCAATTCGTCGATGCGATTGAGGGGCCAGGGGATCACCTCGAGGGGCTCGGGCTCATCGCCGATCCGCTGCTCGGGGTAGAGATCCCGCGCCAGCAGTATGTCCATCCTGCTGGAAAAATAGCCGGGAGCCAGGGAGACCTGCTTGAGGGGAATGAGGTCACGGGCCCCGAAGCCCGCCTCCTCCATCAGCTCCCGGTTGCCCGCCTCGAAGGCATCTTCGCCGGGATCGATCAGCCCCTTGGGAAAGCCCAGCTCGTAGGAGTGAGTACCCGCCGCGTATTCGCGCACCAGCAGCAGGGTGTGGGCATCGAACAGGGGCACCACCATGACGGCGCCTCTGTTGCCGCCGCGCATCCGCTCGTAGACCCGCTCCTCCCCATTGCTGAATTTCAGATGCAGGGATTCCACCTTGAACAGCCGACTCTCGGCCACCAGCTCGGCCTTGATGATCTCCGGCTTGCGCTTGTCGTGGGCCATGGCCTCGACGCGGACGTGTTCGGGTTTGCACTTGTGGGGGTCACTCATCGGGGCTGACTGCTCGTTAAAAAAGAGTGCTTCAAGAGTAAACGACTCCCCGAGGGAACACCACGGGGCAAGGGCCGGAAAGGTGCCTGAAAAATCCGTTATAATGCGCCCCGTTTTCCCCACCCAGTCCGACACAAAGAGGCCCCATGCCCACCCAACTGCCCTGGCACCAGATAGACACAGTTCTGCTCGACATGGATGGCACCCTGATCGACCTTCATTTTGACAGCCACCTCTGGCAGCAGCTGGTGCCCGAGCGCTACGCCGCGCGCCTCGGCCTGCCGCTGGCCGACGCCAAGGCGCAGATCGAGGCCCACTATCAGGCCGTCAGCGGCACCCTAGACTGGTACTGCGTCGATTACTGGAGCCAGACCCTCGGGCTCGACATTCGCGCCCTCAAGCAGGAGATCCTGGACAAGATCCAGTGGCGGCCCCATGTCATCCCCTTCCTGGCTGCCCTGCGGGCGGCGGGCAAGCAGCTGGTGCTCTTCACCAATGCCCACCCCGCCAGCCTGTCGGTGAAGGATGCGCGGCTCGGCCTCGCCGAGCATCTGGATCTTATGGTGAGCACCCACGAGCTGGGTTGGTCGAAGGAGAGCCAGCACTGCTGGCAGGCGCTGGCCGAGCGACTGGCGTTCGATCCGGCCCGCACCCTGTTTGTCGATGACAGCGAGCGTATCCTGCGCGCCGCCGCCGACTACGGCATCGGTTATCAGCTCGCCATCCAGAACCCGGACAGTCGCCAGCCGGAACAGCAGATTACCGCCTTCCCGGCGATCCGTGACTACGCCGAACTGCTGCCGCTGACCCTTTGATTCGGCATTTGGCGCAGCGCAGCGATGGGGAAACCACTGACCACCTTCCCCTGCATGTTCCGCGACTACGCCGAGTTGCTGCCGCTGACCCTTTGATCCTTAGGCAGGGCCTCCCCCCCCTGCATGCCGGGCAGCTGAGGGGCCGAGACGCACAATGAAAAGGGCTGCCTGGGCAGCCCTTTCTCCTTGAGGTCCGGTGTACTAGTCCACCCACTCCACCAGCCGGTACTGCTTCTTGCCCCGGCGCAGCAGCAGGTAGCGCTCAAACAGCCGATCCTCTGCACTTAGCTGCTCATCCTGCCTTGTCTCGCCGTTGAGGCTGATGGCGCCTGCCGCCAGCAGCTCGCGGGCCACCCGCTTCGAGCTCGCCAGGCCGCTCTCGACCAGCAGGGTCACCAGATCCCTTTGCTCCTCGATACGGCAGCTCGGCATGCCATCCTGGGCCAACTGGGCGAGATCCCCCTCCCCGAGCCGGGCCACGTCGCCGCAAAACAGCAGCTCGCCGATGCGCCGCGCCGCCGCCAGCGCCCCCTTGCCGTGCACCAGTTCGGTCAGCTCGTCCGCCAGCACCTGCTGGGCCTGCTTGCGTCCCTGCCGACCGGCGTCTTCCGCCTCCAGCGCGGCAATCTCGGCCAGCGACATAAAGCTGTAGTAGCGCAGGAAGCGGTAGACATCCTCGTCTGCGGTGCCGAGCCAGAATTGATGGAAGGCGTAGGGCGAGGTGAGCGCCGGATCCAGCCAGATGGCGCCCCCCTCGGTCTTGCCGAACTTGGTGCCGTCCGCCTTGGTGATGAGGGGCAGTGTCATGCCGTGGACCTGGGCCTGATGCAGCCGGCGGGTGAGATCCATGCCGCTGGTGATGTTGCCCCACTGATCGTTGCCGCCGATCTGCAGGGTGCAGCCGAGGCGCTGGTTGAGCACGGCGAAATCCTGGGATTGCAGCAGGGCATAGGAGAACTCGGTAAAAGAGATCCCCTGATCCGGGCGGGCCAGCCGCTGGCGCACCGATTCCCGCGCCAGCATGGCGTTGACCGAGAAGTGCTTGCCGATGTCCCGCAGAAAATCGAGGGCGGACATCTGCCCCATCCAGTCGGCGTTGTTGACCAGCACAGGGGCCGCCAGCCCCTCGCTCGCGGGCAACAGCGCCCGGATCTGGGCCGACAGGCTGGCCACCCAGCCCTGCACGGTTTCGGCGCTGTTGAGGCTGCGCTCGGTCGCCTTGAAGCTGGGATCGCCGATGAGGCCGGTGGCACCGCCCACCAGGGCCACAGGGGTGTGACCCGCCAGCTGGAAGCGGCGCAACATCAGGAGCGGCACCAGGTGGCCTATGTGCAGGCTGCCGGCGGTGGGATCGAAGCCGCAGTAGAGGGTGCGCGCCGTGGCGAGGTGGGAGGCCAGGGCCGCCGGGTCGGACATCTGGGCCACCAGGCCACGCTCAGTCAGGTCGGTGAGCAAATGGGGGTCGATCATGGGGTCTCCAACAGCAGGGGAAAGTCGCCATACTCGCCGTTCTGGCCCGTGGCAGATATGTCCCCCAGGGGACTGTTTTGCCACTCTCATGCTAGCATCCCGCCCATATAGGGGAGCCTGTCCCCGCCACCCGGAGCCCGTCGCCATGAGCCAGCCCCTCGCCACAGATTCGCTGACCCCGAGCCTGACCGCCGTCGTCGATGCCCTGCACAGCCCGGCCTTTGCGGCGGCCCTGGTGCGCCTCATCCAGCAGCAGGTGGCGTTCGACTGTGCCCTGCTGCTCGGGGTGGGGCAGCGGCCCGTCTACCTCTACGACAACCTCAACCATCAGCGAGCCCTGCTGTTTGACAGCTACCTCACCAGCCACTTCAGTCAGGATCCCTTTATGCAGGCGCTCAAGGACGGCCTCCCCGCCGGAGTCTGGACCCTGGCGCAGGTGTCAAAGGGGCGGCTGGATCCCGAATACCGCCACCACTTCTATCAGGCCACCGGCTGGCAGGAGGAGGTGGGGCTGATCCTGCCGGTGCGCAGCGGTCTCACCCTGATGCTGTTTCTGGGCCGCCTCGACAAGCGCCAGAGCCTTCGCCAGGAGGAGCGCGCCAGGCTGGAAGCCTTGTTCCCCCTGGTGCATTCCCTGTGCCGCCAGCAGTGGCGAGAGGCGGTACCGCTGCTGGCCCAGAGCGCGGCGACGAGGGCCACGGATAGTACGGCGAAAAGTGCTGCGAAGAGTACGGCGAAGGATAGGGTGCAAGGCGTAGCGGCAAGCCTGGACGGCGCCAGCCTCAAGGCCGCGGTGGAGCAGGCGATGACCAGCGTGGGTGGTGACAGGCTCACCCGCCGGGAGCGGCAGGTGGCGAGCCTGCTGCTGCAGGGGCTGGATACCGAGGCCATTGCCGCCGAACTCGGCATAGGCAGCGGCACAGTGAAGAATCACCGCAAGCACCTCTACGGCAAGCTGCGGCTCGGCTCCCGGGCCGAGCTGTTCAGCCTCTTTCTGAACCACCTCATCACCACATCGACGAGTTAGCGCCCCACCATCGGCCTGACCCCATCAGGGTCCAGCCCTGCCACCTTGGTGATTCAAGATGGCTGCCATCCCTGGTAACTGGTGAGGCAATAGCCTCTCGCCGCGATCAACTCAGGCAAGGCCGGATCGGTGAGGATGGCAAGCTCGGTGAGCCTTGGCTGGTGATAAGTGCTGCGCTGCACCTCGAGATCGATAAAGGCGGGGTGGCACATGATCTCCAGGGAGTTGACCCCTTGTTCATTGGCATCATCCAGCAGTTGCAGCAACAGCTCCCGGGTGAGTGATTCACCATAGAAGCGACTGTCAAAACGCTGGCAACTGAGCTCATGGTTGACGGTCAGGCCGTGACGGCGCACTTCCTCCCGATCGATGCGCATAGGGATGCCCTGCTGGCGGGCGAAGGCTTCCACCAGGGGATAGAGGCTCGGCAGCATATGCACATGGTGATGGCTGTCGATGTGGCTGGGCGAGCGGCCAAACAGGGTGACGAAACGGTCGAACTGCTGCCTTAGCTCTTCCATGATTTCCCTTGCGACCAGCAGACCCTGCTCGTTTTTTTGCCAGATGCTCTTGTCCAGCTCACCCTGGGCATTGACCAGGCAGGAGAGAGGAGAGAGCGGCTTGCCCCAACTGAGCACGAAGTGCAGCCCGATGGGCAAGTCCGGGAAGCGTCTGGCCAGCCAGGCCGCGTGTTCTATGGCCGGGGAGTTAACCATGGCGGTGGTCGAGCTGACCACCCCATGCTCGAAGGCTCCCACTATGCCGTAGCTCTGGGCAGGGCAGAGACCAAAGTCGTCGGCGTTGATAATCAATCTTTTATGCATCTCTATCTCCTGTATTGCCCCGCCGATGATCAACGGGGCCCAGTGTTCTCAGGCGAGATCCGCAATGGCGGCGGCAAACTTGGGCAGGTGCTCGCGGTGTGCCAGCAGCAACTCCTGGGCAACGATTTTTGCTTCGTTGTCCGAGTGGATCAACGGATTGAGGTTCATGGCCAGCAGCAAGTCATCGAAGGAGCCGCTCAAGGCAGCCTGGGAGGCGGCAATCTCGAAGCTCTTGATGAGGTGAATGAGCCCGTTGACCTTGTCGTCGAAGCGGGTGAGGCGCGGGTGAGGAATGGCGCCATCACGGCCCACCAGGCAGGTCATCTCGACGGTCCAGTCGGCCGGAATGTTGGTGACATGGCCATGGTGGGGGATTATCACATACTGTTCGCTGCGCTTGTCGTTATGGATGGCGCTGATTACCTCGCAGGCCGCATCCGAGTAGTAGGCGCCGCCGCGCAGCTCCAGCTCCTTGGGCTTCTCGTTGAGTTCAGGGTTCTGGTAGAGCTCAAACAGCGTTTTCTCGACTTGTTGCACCACCTGAGCCCGGGCGCCACCCTTGTAGAACTCGCCCATCTCGATCCCCAGCATCTCTTTCTCTTTGAAGTAGTAACGCAGGTAGGAGCAGGGCAACAGGCGCAGCCCGCGCATCAGGCTCGCATCGAAGGGCAAATCGAAGATGTTCTTGACCGAGCTGGCGCTGGTGAGGCTGCCGTCTATCACCCCCTCGAGCAGTTCATCGAAACGCGATACCCCATTGACCAGCACGTCGCCGATGAACACCAGGTGATTGAGGCCGAAGATATCGATGGAGAGGGAGTCCTCTGCTCTGACCTTGAGGGCGTCGCGCACAAACATCTGCATGCCGACCGGAATGTTGCACACCCCGATGAAGCGGCGGAAATGGGTGTGGCGATGCACGGCTTCGGTCACCATGCCGGCCGGATTGGTGAAGTTGATGAGCCAGGCATCCGGGCAGATCTCCTCCACATCGCGGATGATGTCGAAGATGACGGGGATG
This sequence comes from Aeromonas sp. R4-3, assembly GCF_040908275.1. Taxonomy (NCBI): domain Bacteria; kingdom Pseudomonadati; phylum Pseudomonadota; class Gammaproteobacteria; order Aeromonadales; family Aeromonadaceae; genus Aeromonas; species Aeromonas sp. R4-3. The sequence goes on along the minus strand of NZ_JBFODK010000061.1, from coordinate 49,889 downwards.
GTGCGCAGCCCCTTGAACAGGCCGCCCGCACCATTGGTCTCCTGACCCAGCAGGCCGTGGCTGAGGGGAATGCGCTCATCTTTTTCCCGGGCCTGCAGCTGGCCGACCCGCAGCTGGGTGGTGACGAAGCTGGCGCCTTGCAGCGCGGCGCGGCGATCCAGGGTCTTGTGCAGCGTCATGGGGATGCCGGCTTTCTGGATCATGCGCTGACAGAGGTCGAAAATGATGTCCAGTTTCCCCTGACCTTCGGGGACATCGACCAGCCACAGCTCGTCGATGGGCAATTCGGCGTAGCGTTTGATGAAGCCATCGACCAGCTCCGGGGTGTAGCTGCTTCCGCCACCTATGGTGACCACTTTAAGCGTCTCGTTCATAAACACCTCTTTCATCATTCTCAAATTGGGTTGAATAAGGGGCCACCCTGCATCTGGGGTGCAGTTAGCCGCAGCCGCCTGTGGCAGGGGCCGTTAAATGGCGTCAGTATGTTGGCAACCTTATGTTTTAAATGAAAATATCTTTATCCTTCATCAGGCCGGGGTTTCAAATTTCGGATAGAGATATTTTCGGTAACTGCCCGGGGTAAAGGAGGTCAGCTTCTTGAAGTTTTTGATAAAGAGGCTGACATCGTTGTAGCCGGTCTCGAAGGCAATGTCGGCCACAGAGTCGTTGGTGACTTCCAGCTGCATCTTGGCGTAGTTGACCCGGATCTCGTTGATGATCTGCATCGGCGTCTTGTTGTAGTAACGCCTGGTGGCACGGGTCAGGTACTCCTGACTCTTGCCGGAGAGATGGATCAGATTGGCCAGGGCATCTTCGGCAAACAACGGGCGATCGTGCATGCGCTCAACCGCCTCATGGAGCCAGAGCGGGAGATCCTCGCTGGCCGAAGCGTCCTTATGGTGACGCAGCCGGTTCATCACCGAATAGGTCACCACTTCGAGAAACTCGGTCAGCGCCTCTTCCCGAAAACCAGGGGAGACCAGCACCGACTCGATATAACTCAGAAATTCATGCTTGAGCGGATAGGCCTGGGACGCCACGAAGTGTTCCGGCAGCAGGTACTTGAAGTGCTCGTCAAAGTAGCTGCGGCTGATCCCGACGTTGAAAATCCGGGTGGTGCCGAACTCGTAGAAGCTCTGATGGGATGAGCCCAGCGGAATGAACACCAGATCGCCGCGCTCGAGCAGTACCCGCTTGCCGTTGACCTCCTGGTAGTAACGGCCGGTCAACACCAGGGTGAACTCGTAATAGTCGTGCTGATGCAAACCGGTTCCGCTCACCTGCTTGTTGTAGATGAACATGTGGAAGGGTCTGTTGTTAAACAGCTCGTTTTCCCGGATGGTCTTGACGCTCATTATTCGCCCCTTATGACTGGCCGATGCCGCTGTTACTTGCCGAGCAGTTTTTCGTGCACGTCGATGAGTTCGTTGATGAGCTCCCGCGCCAGCATGGAGGTCATCAGGTGATCCTGGGCATGCACCAGCACCAGCGTGACCTGGATCTTGCCCTCGCCCTGGTCGCTCTCAATCAGCTGGGTCTGCACCTGGTGGGCGGCGTTGAGGGCCTCGCGGGATTGGGTCATCAGCTGACGGGCGGCGGCCATGTCGCCCTCCTTGGCCTTCTTCAGGGCGCTGTAGGCCAGGCTGCGAGCCTGCCCCGAGTTGATGATGAGCCCCATCACCACCTCTTCCATGTCATCGCACGTCGTGGTCTCTGCCTCTATGTGGTCCATATCGAACATCTCTTTATCCCCTTGATTACAGCTAGTTGATTGAAAGCGGTTTAATTGAATCTCACTTAATTGAAACCATGATTGCGTGCCACCTCGGCGAACCAATAGCCACTCTTCTTGATGGTGCGGGTCTGGCTTTCAAGATCCAGCCGGACCAGGCCATAGCGATTCTTGTAGGCATTGAGCCAGGACCAGTTATCGATGAAGGTCCAGAGGTGATACCCGCAGCAGGCGCTGCCCTCTTGCAGGCCACGATGCAGCCACTCGAGGTGACCACGAATAAAGTCGATGCGATAGTCATCCTCTACCCGTCCCTCCGGGCCGATGAAGCGCTCTTCCCCCTCGACCCCCATGCCATTTTCCGAGATGTAGCAGCGGGGGTTGCCATAGCCAAGGCGCAGCTCGGTGAGGATGTCGTAGACCCCTTTCTCATAGATCTCCCAGCCCCGGTGCGGGTTCATCTTGCGACCCGGCATCTGGTAGAAATCGAAGAGATCTTCGGGGGTGTGCGGCGCCCCTGCGCAGGGCTGCTCCTTGGCCTTGACTCGCCTTGGCTGGTAGTAGTTGATGCCCAGCCAATCCACTCGCCCGGCACTGAGTAGCGCCTTGTCACCGGCTTCCACCTCTGGCAGTAAATCATGCTGGCGCAGCAGAGCGACCAGCTCGGGGTCATAGCTCCCCTTCAGGGCCGGATCGAGGAAACTCTTGTTGAGCAGCAAGTCGGCCCAGCGCGCCGCCTGGCGATCTGCCGCCGAATCGGATCTGGGGTAGGTGGGGCTCAGGTTGAGGATGATGCCAATCTCGCCACTGGCATGAGCATCGCGAAAGGCCTTGACCGCACCGGCATGGGCCAGGGCGGTGTGATAGGCGACAGTGACGGCGCGGCGAAAATCCACCACACAGGGATAGTGGAAGTGACCGAGATATCCGCACTCGACTGGCACTATGGGCTCGTTGAAGGTAAACCAGTGCTGGATGCGCGAACCAAACAGCTCGAAACAGATGCTGGCGTAGCGCACATAGGCGGCCACCACATCCCGGCTCTCCCAGCCGCCCTGCTCCTGCATGCACAGCGGCATGTCGAAGTGGTAGAGATTGATGAAGGGGGTGATCCCCTCGGCCAGCAGGCGGTCAAAGACTGCATGGTAGAAAGCGACGGCCTGCTGATTGACCTCACCCGTCCCGTCCGGGATCAATCGGGACCAGGAGATGGAGGTACGAGAACTGTTGTGATTGAGCTGCTTGAGCAGTGCGATGTCGCTCTCGAAACGATCATAGAAGGTCGAGGCTTGCGCCGGGCCTATGCCCTGATGGAAGCGCGTCGGCTCAATGGCGTGCCAGTAGTCAAAGATGTTGTCGGACTTGCCATCTCGGCTGGAGGCTCCCTCCGTCTGGGGCGCCGAGCTGGCGCTGCCCCACCAAAAATCGTCCGCAAAGCGATACATCATCTTCTTCTCCTTCGGCTTGAAGAGGGAGGAGCCAGGCTCCTCCCGGGAGTGTCATCAGAATTTCAGGGCCAGCGCGATATCCTCTTCGCTCTCCTGTTCTTCCTCGATAACGGCCTGGGCCTTGTTGGCAATCAGCACGAAGGGGACATACATCAGGGTGGCTATCCCTAAGTTGAATATCGCCAGCAGGGCTGCGGCTATGCTGCCGTTGGTGTTGAAGAAGGCCCCCAATCCGGCTGGCATGGTCCAGGGTGCCATGTTGGTGATGGGCGGGATAAAGCCGGTGTTGTAGGCGAACAGGGTGATGGTCGCCAGTACCGGCTGCACCATCACGAAGGGGATAAGCAACACAGGGTTCATGATGACCGGCAGGCCAAACAGGATGGGCTCGTTGATCTGGAAGATGCCGGCGGGCATGCCCAGTTTGGCCACCTGACGGTAGTCATCGCGACGCGACACCATAAACACGGCAAGGATGAGGCCTAACGTTGCACCTGTACCACCGAGGAAGATGTAGGAGTCGAGCATCGGCTTGGTCCAGACGTGGAAGGTCTTGCCGGCGGCGATGGCGGCTTCAACGGAGCCGTATTGGGTATAGAGGGCGACGTTTTCCAGGGTGAAGGGCACCAGAATGCCGTTCTCCAGTGCCGACAGCGCCAAGGAACCATGGACCCCGAAGAACCAGAGCAGCGGGGAGAAGAGCACATAGACCCAGCCGACCAGGCCACCCATGTTGGACAGGGGGGTGGAGATGGTGTCCATGATGATCTGGTGGAAGTTGGTGCCCTCTGTCTGGAGCAGGTAAGCGACTATCCCCATGATGGAGAGGATGATGAAGCCGGGGATCAGCGCCGAGAAGGAGCGCGCTACCGAGGTCGGTACGCTGTCAGGCAGGCGGATCACCCAGTTGCGGCGAATGACGAAGGCAAACATCTCGGCCGAGACGAGACCAATGATCATGCCGGAGATGATGTTGGCGCCACCCAGCCAGTTGGCACCGACCGCATAGGCCTCGCCGACGCTGAAGGGGGTGACCGTCATGAAGGCGGCGACCGAGAGCAGACCGGCCGAGAGGGGATCAACCTTGCGCTCTTCTGCCATGGCATGGCCGATGAAGAAGGGCGCCATCAGGGACATGATCCCCAGGGTACCGTTATAGACGCTGCCGCCAATGCTCTTGAAGCCGTCCAGGGTGGCTATGGTGGCGGGATCGAGTCGCACCCCCATGGAGTAGAAGAAGGATCCCTCCCCAAAACTCAGGAAGACGTTGTTGATCAGGACGAACATGGCCCCGGCCAGGGTCAGGGGCATCAGTTTGATGAAGCCATTCTTGATGGCGTTGACATGAGGCTGCTTACCCAGCTTGACGGCAATGGGCAATATGGCCTTTTCCAGCGATGCGATCATGGTGCTCACGGTGTTCTCCTTACTGAGCGAGGCTCTTCTTGATGGACGCGACGGCGGCCTTGAGGACCCCTAACCCATCGACCTTGCCATAGAGCAGGGAGTCGATGACTTCGACCGGCTTGCCCGGTAACAGTGTTTGGATTTCCGGCAACATGTAGGCAATTTGAGGACCCAGCAGGATCAGGTCGGCATCCTGACCTTTCTCTCCCGCCAGCGTTTCCGGATAGGCATCGATCTCCACGGGCACATCATATTTTTCTGCCTGTGCCTTCATCTTCGAGACCAGCAGTGACGTCGACATCCCGGCAGAGCAAAACAGGTAAATACGCTTCTTTCCCATAACCATTTCCCTCAACACTTGAAACAAGATGAATAGATCGGCCGAGATGACTGCTTGTCGTGCTCTCAAGACAAATAAAACATCTCTGATTGACATCATTCTAGCGACCCTGAGGTTAACTCGGTATTTCGGCAAGTAATAAGATCGTCTTAAATTGACCATTCATTTCGCCAATGCTCACATTTTTTAATGAGATGAGCCGAAAAAATGTCGTGACATGTTATGAGAAACAAGATTATTTTATTTTTTTAATATTAATTTCAATGAGTTAAACAAATTGGTCGATATAACCCCTCGTTCCATATTAAAAATATCAATAATCAGCTCCAGCTCACACTATAAAGTAGCAATGAAACATTATTGATATTCACCTTCCATGGGAACAGGATTCCGCTGCCTACCTCGATAGGGTTTAATTGACCATGTGTGGTGGATGGAGATGAATTGGATCCCGCTGCGGCAGCGCATTTGACTGTTCGGGAAAAGAGGGAGGCGATTCTAGATGCCACTACGATGTGGCGGTCATCGACGCGGTGCGACGAATGAGCGGGGAAGATAGAGCCGACCCCGGGATAAACCGGTGTCGGCGAAGGCCGGATTAGATCCGGCCCTGATAGCGCAGGGGGAAGCGGCCCTGGCCGTCTGGTTGACCGAGGAAGGGCAGCCCCTGCTTCATCTGATCCGGCAGTGCCGGGCCCGGCTTGAGGGTGCCCTGGAACAGGTACTGGCGGTTGCTCTGCAGCTCCAGCTTGCCCTGTACCTGCACCGCCTCGGAGCCCTGCTTGAGCTCGGCCACCAGACGGGAATCGAGACAGGTCAGCTTGAGCTCGGGGTCCCCCAGCAGCAGCTTGCCCGCCGGGGTGTCGGCCTCGGCGCCGTACCAGTTGAGGTTGCCATAGAGCTCCTCACACCAGGGCTTGCCCTGGGCGAACTGATCGACCTTGAGTTGCAGCTGACCCGCCGCCGTCAGGGGGAAGGGCAGGCGCGTGGGCACTCGCGCCAGCACCCAGGGAGCGGGGGCGTTGAGGGTGATGTCACGACCAAAGGCGGCGCCATTCCAACCGATTACCCCCTGACCGTTGAGGCCGGCGCGGTCGCCGAAACGCACCGACACCTCGGGAGCCAGACGCAGCAGCGACCAGCCGTCGAGCTCCCAGCGCAGCTGGGTCAGGGACTCGCTGGCATATTGCAGCCGGGCAATCTGGCCGCTCCAGAGGGTACCGCTCACCCCTTCCAGCTGCACCAGGTTGGGGGGCAGCGGCAGATGGCGCACCACCAGGGTGGCTGGCAACGTCACCAGCAGGAAACCGAGATAGGCCACCAGAAACAGGGCGGCGATCAGGACTTTTTGTTTCATAGAACAGGACTCGACTGCAAGGATCCGGCCCGGGCCAAGCCAGGAGCCAACACGGAACGCCATGCCAAAAACCGGACGGCGCTCAGTACGTTTGGTGTCATTGGGGACGGCTCAACTGCAAACGCCTGACCTTGACCAGGCCGGGCGCCAGCCCCTCCCGGGCCACCTCTATGATCTGCACCTGGACTCCGTACTGATCGGAGAGGGTCGCGAGCCAGAGCAGCAGATCCTCGAACGGGACTGTGTCTATCCACACCTGCAGCTCCTGCCCCTGGGGTTGCAGCCGGGCTATCTTGATCTTCTGGTTGAAGGCAGTGCGGTTCACCACCCCGTCCAGGGTGCCGCTGGTGTCGATCTGGCGGCCTTGCCCCCCCTGCATCGCCAGCACCTCCTGCCCCTTCTCTTTCAACCAGGCGAGCGTCTGCTGCTGGTTGGCCACCTGCCGCTGCCGCTCGTCGATGCGATTGGCGACGGGCTGCCAGATGACCCAGTAGCAGAGCCCGATCAGCAGAGCGCAACCCCCCACCGCCACCAGCCGCTGTTCGCGGGGGCTGATGCCACGCCACCAGCCTTGCAGTTTGTCCATCATGATGATTTCCCCTTCAGCACCAGCGCCCCTTCCACCTTGCCCTCATGGCTTCGCACCTCACCCTGCTGCACCTCGAAGCGCTTGCCCGCCAGCTCGCGAAAACGCTCTATCTCGGTGAAACCGGGGGCCGTGACCTGCAACCTGAGCTCGCCCCTGGCTGCGTCGAAGCGCAGCACTTCGGGCTTGAGACCGGGCACCTCGGCAAACACAGGCGCCAGCTCGGTCAGCAGCAGCAGAACCCCACCCTGCGGGGCCTGCCCCAGGGACTTGAGGTGCTGGTTCATCTGGCTGCGAACGTTGACGATCCGGGTTTCCCCCGGGAAGATCCGGGTATAGACCTGCCGGATTTCGGCCTTGAGGGCCTTGTCCTGCTCCGCCAGTTGATAGAGCTGCACCCCGCGCTGGGCCAGGGCGACCAGCAGCAGTATCCCCGCCAGCACCGCCACCTTGCGCCACTGCAGCCAGTAACGGCCGTATTCGGTCTGGGGTCGATAGGGCCCCTGCAACAGGTTCGCCTGGCAGGTCAGCGCTCCCTTCGCCAGCAACAGCATGGGCAACTCGGGATCCGCCGCCTGCCAGTTGGCGGCCGCGATGGCGGGAGCCGGGGTATGGCTATGGATGGTGACGGGTTCGGGCTGGGCCGCCAGCAGCATGGCCAGCAGCGGCTCGTCGGCGACTATCCCCTGGACAGGGCCCTGGCGGATCAGCCACTCGGCGCCGAGTTGCAGGGCAGACCACCCCTCGGCGGCGGGCGGCAGGGCCAGCACGTCCGGCAGCAGTTGCAGGGTCTTGAGCCCCGCCTGCTGCAGCCACGCCAGCCACTCCTGCATCTTCGCCTTGTCCACCGCCATCAGATCCACGTCCTGCCCCTGATGACCCAGCACCACCAGATGCAGCTCATCCACGTCGGAGGCGATCTGCTCCTCGAGCAGATAGGGCAACGCCGCCGCGGCCTGACGACTGTACTTGCCCGGCAGGCTGACCCGCCGGAAGATGAGATCGCTGCCGGGCACCAGGGTCACCACGGGGCGACCACCGGCACGCTCCTGCAGCTCACCCAGGGCATGGGCCGAGGCCAGGGTGCCGGAGGCGATGATCTCCTGCTCCTGCGTCGACCACACCAGCCAGTGCACCGGCTGCTGCGCATTGGTCCCCAGACGGATGACCAGACTCTCGCTCACAAATAATTCTCCTGCCATGCCCGCCAGCATCCTCGTCGATGGGCGGGGCCGCAGCCGTCGGCTGCAGTCCAGATATAAGGGGCGGGACAGAGGGGGCCAGAGGCCTGCCATCTCCCTGTTATTCGGCACCGTCGTTCAGACGGCGCAGCATCACCAGCTTGTTGTCCTTGCCGCGCTGGAAGACAGTCTCCAGCCGGGCCCGCACATCGCCCACCTCGGCCAGCAGACGGGCCTCGAAGAAGCTGCTCTTGATGTCCAGCGCGCCGTCCAGCCCAGTGATGCTGCCCGGTTGTATCGACAGCTCATCCGTCATCTCCTTCTTCTCCTTCCACCCCTTCTTGGGGCGGTTGGTCAGCACCCGCTTGGCGTCGTCCAGCCCTATCTTGCCCTGATAGAGCCCCACCAGCAGGGCCGCCTGCTCCGGCTTGATGGTGTTGATGTTCACCACCAGCTTGTCGTTTGGCAGGGTGCACACATAGGGGGCGAGCCGGGCGTAGAGCTCGCTGCTCACCCCGCGCACGGCCCGCAATTCGTCCGTGCCCAGCAGCCACTGGTTCGCCACCAGATAAGGGGGATTGAGCCCCTCGTAATAGGCATCCTCGGCCCCGTTGCTCGAGACCAGCTGGGTATTCTTGTCGGTCCAGTCGCGGATGGCGTCGGTGAGCTGCACCGCCTCGTACTCATCCACCTCCAGCGCCTCGAGCAGCGCCCGGAACGCCTTGAACTGATAGGGCTGCGCATCGAGGTCATCGCCGCTCTCCCCCTCTTTCAGGGCCAGGCTAAGGCTGTTGAGGTTGAAACAGGATTGCAGATCCCGCACCCGCCCGGACAGGGTGCCGTCATCCACCGGGAAGACGGCATCTTGCCGTGCCCAGTTCTGGCCCAGGTTGACCACATCGGGGTCATCCTTGAAGTCCTGGTTGAGCACCTTGATCACCAGCGCCTCCGCCGACATGGCATACCACCAGGCCTGCTTGCCAGCAGTGAGGTTGCTGGTCCGGCGCAGCTCCAGCTGCAACCGGCCGCTCATGTTGCTGGCGATGATCACCATCACCGACAGAATAAGCAGCACCACCAGCAGGGCCATGCCCCCTTGCCGGCCGGGGCGGGAGCGACGCCTAGCTGCCATTGTCAGCCCTCTGGCCGCCGGCTCCGATCAGGAACTGGCGGCGACCAAGGGTGCCGTTATCCCCCATGATGGCCGGAGAAAAATGACGCTTAATTGCCATTGTCCGCCCTCTGGCCGCCGGCCCCGATCAGGAACTGGCGACGTCGAAGGGTACCGTTATCTTCCATGTCGAGCAGGGAGACACGACGATCAATTACCATTTTCAGCCCTCTGGCCACCGGCCCCGATCAGGAACTGGCGACGAATGGTGCCGTAATCCGCCAGATCCAGCTCCACCGCCAGCCCATAGGGCAGCAGGTCGCGCTGGGTCCACTCCTCCTTCCACATGCCCTTGTCGTAGAAATAGAGCCGCAGGGCCGTCACCCCGGTCAGCACGAGCTGAATGCGCGGCTCTGTGCCGATAGCGGGGTCTGGATAGAGGTAGCTGAGCCGCTCCAGGGTCTGATCCTTGAGTCGCCAGCCCACCCGCTGCAAGCCAGAGCGCGGCAGCATGCCGTCCGGATTGAGCCAGCCGCCACGGATGAAGGCCATGCCCCAGTCATCGCTCTGCTGGCCGAAGCGGGAGGCCGCCAGCAGCACCTTGTTGTTCTCGCCGTCGATACGGCCGCTGCGCGGCACCATCTGGGTGATGTCCCGCTCCAGCAGGCTGAAGGCGAGCTGCAGCTCGGAGAGGCGAACCTCCTTGCGCTTGGCCACCTCGTCGCTGGTGAGCACCCCCTGCAGCACCTGATAGGCCCCCATGCTGAGGCTGGCGAAGATAGCGATGGCCACCAGCATCTCAAGCAGGGTAAAGCCGGCCTGGCGGACAGAGCGTCGGCCTGAGGTCACCGACATGGGCGATGGCCGCAGCAACCTCTCAAGCAGGGTAAAGCCACTGTGGCGGGAAAGGCGGGTGTTGCTCGGGATCATCGGCTGATATAGGTCCGCATCATGGCCACAGGGCTCTCTGCCTTGGGCGCGGTGCGCACCTCCACGTCCAGGGCCTTGAAGTTGTTGTCGCTGGTGGCGACGCCACGATAGCGCCAGTACCAGGTCTGCCCGGCCATCTCCTCGTCCCCTTCCACCCAGCTGTCTCCCGGCCACTTGCCCTCGAGCTTCTGCTGCACCAGCTGGTTCTCCACCACCCAGGTCGCCAGGGTCTTCTGCTCCAGGTAGTTGAGGCCGGAGAGGTGCTCGCTGGCGGTCTTCATCACCGCAAGGCCGGCGATGGCAAATACCGCCAGCGCCACCATGACCTCCAGCAGCGTCATGCCGCGCGCCCTGACGGGCCCGCCCGCCGGGGTGACGCTGCGAACTCCCTCGCCGCCTGCGCTGGTGCCCGTCACTCTTCTTCCTCTTCGTCTTGCAACAGAGAGAGGCGACCGAACTCGTCCCCCTTGAGGGTGCGCAGGTAGCTCAGATCCTCGTCCTGCTGACTCAGGGTCAGCACGAAGGGGGTGAGCTCGCCCCCCGGAAAGATGAAGATCTGGGGCGTGCGCTCCTTCTCGTCGCGGCCCTGCTCGCTCTTCTCGTCCGAATCGGTGCGCCAGCTGAACCCCTCCAGCTCGACGGCCAGGGTGATCCCCTCCGGCAGTTGCACAGGCCCCAGCAACTTGTCGCCGGTCAGTACCTGCCACTTGCGATCCTTGGGGTTGCGGGACATAAACTGCCAGCCGCTCTGCTCGACTCTCAATCCCAGCAACCGGCCATCCATCACCGAATACTCCTGCGCCTGTTGCAGGGTCGCCATGAGACGACGCGCCTGCTTGTCGAGCTCCCTGTCCCCCCGGGCCCCCCCCATGCTGAGGACGACGGCGGTGGCCACCAGCCCCATCAACATGGCGACCAGCAAGACCTCCAGCAGGGTGAAGCCCGCCTGACGATGGCGCCTCATGGGCACAGGATCCGCTTCAGCGGGCGCTCAGACACTTATTGGAAATCCTTCAGGTTCCAGTTGCCTATGTCGTCATCCGTCCCGGCTTCGCCGTCCAGCCCCATGCTGAAGATGTCGAGCTTGCCGAACTGGCCCGGGCTCAGCAGCTGGTACTGGTTGCCCCAGGGATCCTGCGGCAGGCGCTTGATGTAGCCCCCTTCCCGGTAGCTGCGCGGCTCAGGCGACGCGGTCGGCTTGTTGACCAGGGCATCCAGCCCCTGCTCTGTGGTCGGGTAGCGGTTGTTGTCCAGCTTGTACATGTCGAGGGCGTTTTCCAGCGCCACTATGTCGGAGACGGCTTTCTGCTGATCCGCCTTCTCCTTGTTGCCCATCAGATTGGGCACCACCAGGCTGGCCAGGATCCCCAGGATCACGATGACCACCATGACTTCCAGCAGGGTGAAACCGGATTGACGACGCTTTTGCATGACTTACTCCCTAACGAAATGAGATGGCGCAGGCCATCAGAGATTGACCATATTGTTGAGTTCGAGGATCGGCTGCAGGATCGACATCACGATGAAGAGCACCACCCCGGCCATGGAGACCACCAGCATGGGCTCGAACACCCCGAGGGCGATATTCACCTGGGTTTCGAACTCCCTGTCCTGGTTGTCCGCCGCCCGCTCCAGCATGCTGTCGAGCTCGCCGCTCTGCTCGCCGGAGGCGATCATGTGCAGCATCATGGGCGGGAAAATCTTGGTTTCATCCAGCGCCTTGCGCAGGCTGGTCCCCTCCCGCACCCGCTCGGTCGCCTCGCCAATGCGGTGGCGGGCAAAGTCGTTGGAGAGCACCTCCCCCGAGATCTTCATCCCCTCCAGCAGCGGCACCGCGCTGGCGTTGAGGATGCTTAAGGTGCGGGCGAAGCGGGCCGTGTTGAGGCCGCGGCTGACCCGGCCGATGACCGGCAGGCGCAGCACCACCTGATGCCAGTGGCGGCGCCGTCCGGCGTCCGTGAGCCACCAGCGCCAGACCAGGCCACCGATGCCGAGCAGCACCAGGAACCAGAGGCCGTAGTGCTGCATCAGCTCGCTGGTGCCGATGAGGAAGCGGGTGGTGGCGGGCAGTTGCTGGCCCATGTGTTCGAACTGGGCCACCACCTTGGGCACCACTGCGGTGAGCAGTATGGAGATGACGCCCACGGCCACCAGGGTGAGGACTATGGGGTAGATCATCGCCTGCAGCAGCTTGGTGCGCATGTGCTGGCGCTGCTCGGTGTAGTCGGCGAGGCGGTTGAGCACCTTCTCCAGGTGACCGGACTTCTCACCGGCCGCCACCATGGAGCGAAACAGCTGATCGAACACATGGGGGAAGGCCCCCAGCGAATCGGCCAGCGAGTAACCTTCTACGACTTTGCTGCGTACCGTGGCCACCAGGCTGCGCAGGTGGGCCTTCTCGCACTGCTCGGCCACTGCCCGCAGCGCCTCTTCTATGGTCAGCCCTGCGCCCACCAGGGTCGCCAGCTGACGGGTGATGAGGGCCAGCTCCGAGGTGGAGGCGCCACGGCGAAACAGCACGAAGCGATTGGCCTCCCGCTTCGCCTTCTCCGTGGTCTCGTTTACCTCGAGGGGGGTCAGCCCCTGCTCGCGCAGCAGCTGGCGCACCTGACGGGCGGAGTCCCCCTCCATCACCCCGGACTTCTGTCTGCCTCTGGGGTCGAGGGCCTTGTATTCGAACGCAGCCATCTTAGTCTTCCCGGGTCACGCGCAGCACCTCTTCGAGGCTGGTCTGCCCCTGGAGCACCTTGTCGATGCCGTCGCGGCGTATGCTGGGGGTATGGCCCCGGATCAGGCGCTCTATGGCCAGCTCGCCGCTGGCACTGTGAATCGCCTCGCGCACCGCCTCGTCGATCACCACCAGCTCGTGGATGCCGGTCCGGCCGCGATAACCGGTGTGGTTGCACTGCTCGCAGCCCACCGGGCGCCACATCTGCTGATCCGGCGCCAGATCTATGCCCATGGCGATCCGCTCCTGCTCCGAGATGGGATGCGGGGCACGGCAATCCGGGCAGAGGGTGCGCACCAGCCGCTGGGCCAGCACCGCCAGCAAGGATGAGGAGAGCAGGAAGGGCTCTATCCCCATGTCCCGCATCCGGGTGATGGCACCGATGGCGGTGTTGGTGTGCAGGGTCGACATCACCAGGTGGCCGGTGAGGGACGCCTGCACCGCGATCTGGGCGGTTTCGAGGTCACGAATTTCCCCCACCATCACCACATCCGGATCCTGACGCAGTATGGCGCGCAGGCCCCGGGCGAAGGTCATGTCGACCTTGGTGTTGACCTGGGTCTGGCCGACCCCTTCCAGGTCATATTCGATGGGATCTTCCACCGTGAGAATGTTGCGATCCCGGGAGTTGATCTCGGAGAGCGCCGCATAGAGGGTGGTGGACTTGCCCGAGCCGGTCGGGCCCGTCACCAGTATGATGCCGTGGGGCTTGCGGATGAGCTCGCTGATGATGTTGCGATTGGCCAGCGTCATGCCGAGCTGCTTGAGTTCGAGGCGCACGTTGTTCTTGTCCAGCAGTCGCAGCACCACCCGCTCGCCGTAGCTCGACGGCATGGTGGAGACCCGCACGTCGACGGCGCGGCCGCCGATGCGCAGTGAGATGCGGCCATCCTGGGGCACCCGTTTCTCGGCTATGTCCATGCGGGACATGACCTTGATGCGCGACACCAGCAAAGAGGCGAGCTTGCGATGGGGGCGCAGTATTTCCCGCAGCACCCCATCGATGCGGAAGCGAATGACCAGGGCCCGTTCGAAGGTCTCGATGTGGATGTCGGAGGCCTCTTCCTTGATCGCCTCGCTCAGCATGGCGTTGATGAGGCGGATGATGGGGGCATCGTCGTCGGCGTCCAGCAGATCCTCGCTCTGGGGCAGCTCTTCGGCCAGGGCGAAGAAGTCCATCTCGTTGCCGAGATCCTCCATCAGCTGGCGCGCCTCGGAGGAGTCGCGCTGATAGTGGGCCATCAAGAGCGTCTCGAACTCGTCATGACCCAGCTGCTCCACCGCGAAGGCGCAGCCCGCCACCCGGCGCACCTCCAGCAAGGTCTGCGGTGTCACCCCCTGACGGCAGAGCAGCACGGGGGCGCCCTGGCGTTCGGTCAGGATCACCCCGAAGTTGCGGGCGAAGGCAAATGGCAGCTCGGGCAGTGCCGCAGGTTGCGCGACCCCGTCCAGTGAGTAGCTCGCCATCAGGGTTGTCCCTGCACGAAGGGTTGCCCCTGCACCTGGGTTTTGGCCCCGGTGGCGGTGGACTGCTGCTGGGCCCTCATCAGGTCAATCTGCTTTTGCACCTCGGGGGAGAGCATCACATCCTGACCATAGGCCGGCAGCACCTGGCGGGGGGGCGAGGTGGCATAGCCCTCCTCGGCCGCCAGGTTCAACTGTTCGGCACGGAACAGGGTGTACTTGTTGCTGGACACCCCGGAATAGACGTTGGCATCGCGCAATATGGTCGGCCGGATAAAGACCATCAGGTTGCGCTTGGCCGTGGTGTTGGAGGTGGAGCGGAACAGGTAGCCCAGCACCGGGATATCCCCCAATATTGGCACCTTGGAGACCTGCTCCTTGGTCTGCTCGTCCATCAGGCCGCCCAGCACTACGGTCTCGCCACTCTTCACCAGCACGGCGTTCTTGACGGTACGGGTATCGAAGGTGGGGCCGAGATTGGCGGTACCCGTCGCCTGGGTCTGGGCCACGCTGGAGACTTCCTGCTCTATGTTGAGCAGCACAGAATCCCCTTCGTTGATCTGGGGCGTCACCACCAGCTTGGTGCCCACCGTCTTGCGCTCTATGGTGTTGAACACCTGGTCGCTGGTGGTGGAGCTCTGGGAACCGCTCTGCACCGGCACTTCCTGGCCGACGTTGAAGGAGGCTTCCTTGTTGTCCATGGTGACTATGCTCGGGGTCGAGAGGATGTCGTTCTTGGTGTTGGTGGAGAGCGCCGTCACCAGCATGGCCCAGTCCCCCTTGTAGAAACCGGCCGCCATGCCGCTGAAATCACCGAGCAGGTTTTCGAGCCCGTCAGTGTTGCCGTTGTCCTTGTAATCCTTGCCCGCGATGATGGCCGGCCCTATGGGCAGACCGGTATTGGTGAACTGGGTGCCGCCGCCGTTGGCGTTGCCCCACTGCACCCCGAGGTTGAGGCCGTCACCATCCTGGATCTCGACGATGATCGCCTCCACCAGCACCTGGGCGCGGCGAATGTCGAGCTTGGCGATGACCTGCTCCAGCTCGGCCATGACGTCAGGCTGGGCGGTGATCACCAGGGCATTGGTGGTCTCGTCGGCGGAGATGGCGAGCTGGCCGCCCCCTATGCTGGCGCCACCACCGGTGGCTGTGGTGGCCGCGCCGCCCTTCTTATCGGCGGCGATGCTGGAGCTGACCCCCTTGAGCACGTCCACCAAATCCTTGGCCTTGCCATATTTGAGGTAGAAGACCCGGGTGTTGCCCTGGCTCTGCAGATCCCGGTCGAGCTGGCGCACCATCTGGATGATGCGGGCACGGGCCTTGGGTTCACCGCTGATCACCACTGAGTTGGTGCGCTCGTCGGCGACCACCTTGGGGGAGAGCAGCAGGGAGGCGTTGGCCCCCTGATTGTTGCCATCCTTGTTGAGGTTGGTCACCAGTCGCACCATCTCGCCGGCGGAGGCGAATTTCAGCTTGATGACGTCCATATCCTGATCACCCGCCTTGTCGACTCGGCGCACCACCTCGACCAGACGATTCACCACGGCCGCGCGGCCTGTGATGAGCAGCACGTTGGAGGGCTCGTAATGCACCACGTTGCCGCCACCGGCATTGTCGTTGAGCTGGCGCAGCAGGGGGGCGAGTTCCCGTACCGAGACGTTGCGCACCGGTACCACCCGGGTCACCATCTCGTCACCCACGCCGGGGTTGCTGTCATCCACCACAGGGATGGCCGAGGTCTTGGCATCCTTGGAGCGCACCACCTTGAGCACGCCGTTGTTCATGGGCACCACGGCAAAGCCATAGACGTCGAGCACGCTCAGGAAGAACTGGTAGTACTGATCCTCATTGAGCAGATCGTAACTGCGGACGTTGATCTTGCCGCGCACCGAGGGCTCTATGATGATGGTCTTGTTCAGGTTCTTGCCGACAGTGTTGATGAACTCTTCGATGTCGGCATTCTTGAAACTGGCGGAATACTCGGTGGCCCAGGCAGAGCCAGCCATCATCAAGGCTGCTGCCACTGTGGCCAGACGCCAGCCCTTCCCTTTATTTATCATTCTTGGTGCTACTCCAATTCATTATTCTGACAAGCCGACATAGACGTCGTAGAGCTGTCCTTGCCGCTCGACGGTGACGGTCATTTCCGTGGCGCCCGCCACTTGCTGCATCGCCTGCATGGCCTGTGCGTTGTCCCGCAGATCCAGACCATTGATGCTGACCGCCAGATCGTTGGCGACCAGTCCGAGTTGATTGAACACTTCAGGATTGCTGCCCGGATTGAGGCGATAGCCGACCATGCGACCATCCACCCGGACCGGAGAAATATTGAGATAATCGGTGATCTTGCCAGGATTGCTCATCAATTCGCTGCGAACGGAAGAGAGCTCGGCCCCCTGTCGCGTCACCTTGGGCAGCGGCTTGCCGTACTCTTCCCCATCCAGCATCAGGGTCTCGTCACGGCCGTCCCGGGCTATGATGACCCTGTCGGCAAACACCTGACGGATCCTGGCCTGGGTGCCGTCGATGTAGTCCCCTATGCCATAGGAGTTCTGCAGGCCGTTGTGGGCGATGATGGCGATGGACTTGCTGGGTTCTGTACTGGCCAGCACCCCGTTGAGCTGGGCATTGAGCTGGGTCTTGGGGGCATCGATCAGGGCCGCCTGGGCCACCTTGTCGGCCTGCGGCTGCGGCGCCTTGCCAAACAGGGAGAGACGGCTGAGGTTGCCAAGATCGAGGCGGGCAGGTCCGGCGCCCTGGCCCGGAGTGACCGCAGGCTGCCAGGGCAGCGGCCGGGGGGATTGGGTGAGATCGAACAGACGCCAGGTGAGCACGGCGCACTGCTGGGCCAGCAACAGCAGCAGCAGCCAGAACAGAGGCTGGCTGAAACGGGAGAGTGGCACTGACTTGCAACGAGCCAGAAGGGAGCTCAACAAGTCATCCCTGAACGGTAGCGTCATCTTTATCAAAATATTCTGGCATCCAAATCGGTTGGCTATTGTGTACGGCAATGGACCCAGAGACAACCGACCGGATGGGATGAAGCTGTGAAAATTCAGATTCCGTCACACCCCGCTTCCCCCTGTTTCTATCCCGGGCCCTGCCTCTGGTATAATCAGGCTCCCTTTTCAGCCATCCCGGAGCCGATCCATGTCGAATCCAGCACAAAGCAGCACTCAGGTCCGCCTCGACAAGTGGCTGTGGGCGGCACGCTTCTACAAGACCCGCAGCCTGGCGCGGGATCAGATCGACGGCGGCAAGGTGCACTACAACGGCCAGCGCAGCAAACCGGGCAAGGCCGTCGAGGTCGGCGCCCTCGTCCGTTTCTGGCAGGGCCAGGACGAACGGGAGGTGCGGGTGCTCGAGGTGAGCGAGCAGCGCAAGGCCGCCCCCCTGGCCCAGCTGCTCTATGAAGAGACCGAGGAAAGTCTGAAGAAGCGGGCCCAGAACAGCGAGGCGAGACGCTTCAACAGCCAGTTCGCCCCAAGCCCGGAGCGCCGCCCCGACAAGCAGGAGCGACGCCAGCTGATCAAGGTCAAGCAATACTGACTCGCCCTTGTGGCCCCTTTATGACGACAGGAGCGGGAATTAGTTCCTAACCACCTGTTTAACAATGTATTTATCTTTTCCCCCAGAAAACCCTAGGAAAGCATGATGAGTAACCAAGATCTCCTGTATCGCTATCTGTTCGAAGAGTACGAAGTCCGGGGGGAGCTGGTCCAGCTGGATAGTACCTATCGTCACATCGTCGATGCCCAGAACTACCCGGTCCAGGTACAGAAACTGCTGGGTGAACTGCTGGTCGCCACCAGCCTGCTGACCGCCACCCTCAAGTTCGAAGGCTCGATCACAGTGCAGCTGCAAGGGGACGGCCCGGTGCGTCTGGCGGTGATCAACGGCGATCACAACCAGCAACTGCGCGGCGTGGCCCGCTATGAAGGGGAGCTGCCGACCGACGACAAGCTGCAGAGCCTGGTAGGCAACGGCCAGCTGGTGATCACCATCACCCCTGAAGAGGGCGAGCGCTATCAGGGCATCATAGCCCTCGAGGCCGACACCCTGGCGACCTGCCTCGAGCAGTACTTCGCCCAGTCCGAGCAACTCGCCACCCGGCTCTGGATCCGCACCGGCCACCACGAGGGCCAGCCCCGCGCTGCCGGCATACTGCTGCAGGAGCTGCCCGCCCGGAGCGAGGATCACGGCGCCGACTTCGACCACCTGATCCAGCTCACCAGCACCATCAAGGATGAAGAGTTGTTCGGTCTGGAGGCCGAAGAGATCCTCTACCGCCTCTACCATCAGGACAAGGTACGGGTGTTCGATCCCCAGGCGATCGAGTTCCGCTGCACCTGCTCCCGCGCTCGCTGCGAAGGGGCTCTGCTGCAGATAGAGAAGGAGGAAGCTGTGGCCATGGTGCAGGAGCTCGGCAAGATCGACATGCACTGTGATTACTGCGGCGCTCACTACCAATTTGATGGAATAGACATCGAAACCCTGTTCAGCGGGGCTCCCGGTAATGATGCAAACAAGTTACACTAAATAAAGGCGGGCAAAACCCGCCTTTAACTTAAATAACAAAAAAATACCCTATTTTATAAAGTTTGATGGCGATCGCTAAAAACTACCACCTAGGTAGTAGTATGGACGCCAGATAGAACCCTACACACCTCTGAACCCAGGAGAACATAATGACTATCGTGGTAGAACCCGCCCTGGCACAACAACTGAAACTGGACCAGTACGGTATCAAAAACAGCCAGGAAATCGTTCGCAACCCCTCCTATGAGCAGCTTTTCGCAGAAGAGACCCGCCCAGACCTGGAAGGATTCGAACGTGGCGTCGTTACCGAACTCGGCGCCGTCAATGTCAACACCGGCATCTTCACCGGTCGTTCCCCGAAAGATAAATATATCGTCAAGGACGGCACCACCCAGGATACTGTGTGGTGGTCTGACCAGGGCAAGAACGATAACAAGGCAATCACCCCGGAAGTGTGGTCAGATCTGAAATCCCTGGTGACCAAACAGCTCTCCGGCAAGCGCCTGTTCGTGGTGGATGGCTACTGCGGCGCCAACCCGGACACCCGCCTGGCGGTGCGTATCATCACAGAAGTGGCCTGGCAGGCGCACTTCGTGAAGAACATGTTCATCCGCCCGAGCGAGGAAGAGCTCAAGACCTTCAAGCCGGACTTCGTGGTGATGAACGGTGCCAAGTGCACCAACCCGAACTGGAAGGAGCAGGGTCTCAACTCCGAGAACTTCGTCGCCTTCAACATGACAGAGAAGATGCAGCTCATCGGTGGCACCTGGTACGGTGGCGAGATGAAGAAGGGCATGTTCTCCATGATGAACTACTTCCTGCCCCTGCGCGGCATCGCCTCCATGCACTGCTCCGCCAACGTGGGCAAGGATGGGGACGTGGCCATCTTCTTCGGCCTCTCCGGTACCGGCAAGACTACCCTCTCCACCGATCCCAAGCGCCAGCTCATCGGTGACGACGAGCACGGCTGGGACGACCACGGCGTGTTCAACTTCGAAGGGGGCTGCTACGCCAAGACCATCAAGCTCTCCAAAGAGGCCGAGCCGGATATCTACAACGCCATCCGTCGCGACGCCCTGCTGGAGAACGTGACGGTCGCAGCCGACGGCACCATAGACTTCGATGATGGCTCTAAGACCGAGAACACCCGCGTCTCCTACCCCATCTATCACATCGAAAACATCGTCAAGCCGGTCTCCAAGGCGGGTCACGCCAACAAGGTGATCTTCCTGACCGCCGACGCCTTCGGGGTGCTGCCTCCTGTCGCCAAGCTGACCAAGGAGCAGACCAAGTACCACTTCCTGTCAGGCTTCACCGCCAAGCTGGCCGGTACCGAGCGCGGCATCACAGAGCCGACGCCGACCTTCTCCTCCTGCTTTGGCGCCGCCTTCCTCAGCCTGCACCCGACCAAGTACGGTCAGGAGCTGGTGAAGCGGATGGAAGCCTCAGGAGCCGAAGCCTACCTGGTGAACACCGGCTGGAACGGCACCGGCAAGCGCATCTCCATCAAGGATACCCGCGCCATCATAGATGCCATCCTGGATGGTTCCATCGAGCAGGCGCCGACCAAGGTGCTGCCTATCTTCAACCTGGAAGTGCCGACCGAGCTGCACGATGTGAACCCGGCCATCCTCGACCCGCGCGACACTTATGCCGACCAGGCCGAGTGGGACGCCAAGGCCCAGGATCTGGCCCAGCGCTTCATCAAGAACTTCGAGCGCTTCACCGACAACGACGAAGGCAAACGCCTGGTCGCTGCGGGCCCGCAGCTGTAAGCTGCGTCCCGTCCAGGTGACAACCCCATACCGGTCAGCCCAGCTGGCCGGTATTTTTTTGGCCGATGCGCGGCATATGGATCCCGCCAAACCTTGCCTTGCAGGCGGTTGCGCGTTAGATTCAGCCAAACTTTATACAATATACAATTTTGCAACCTGCCCGTGACTCAAGCATGACCCTACCCTACAAGACCCGAACCCAGATGGTGATGGAGAACCTCCGCGGCCGGATATTGCGTGGGGAGTTTCCCGCCGGCGCCCCCTTGCGCCAGGACGCCATCGCCAAGGAGCTGGCGGTGAGCCGCATTCCGGTGCGGGAGGCGCTGATGCAGCTGGAGGCCCAGGGGTTGGTGAAGTTCGAGGCCCATCGCGGCGCCGTGGTCACCATGCTGGACGCCTCGGCCATCGAGGAGCTCTTTTATTTGCGGGCGCTGCTGGAAGCCGATACCCTGTTCCACGCCGTCGACCTGATGACGGAGGAGACCTTCGCCAAGGCGCAAGCCATCCTGGCCCAGTTTGATCTGGCGCTGGAGTCCGGCACCCAGATCGAGCACTGGGCCGAGTTGAACCACAGTTTTCACGCCACCCTCTATCAGGCCGCCAATCGTCCCCAGGCACTGGATCTCATCGCCCAGATCAATCTGAGCTGCGATCGCTACGTGCGCTTCGAACTGCTGTTCGCCCAGGGCGGCGTGGACAAGGCCGAGCGCGAACACGCCCACCTGCTGGAGCTGTGCCGCGCCCGCCGCAAGCACGAGGCCGTGGTCCTGCTCAAGCAACATATCGAGGCGGCAGGCCAGTCGATCCGACAGATCCTGGCAAGCGGCCACAATCAGTGAACACTCACATCATCACAATCTGGCAATAACGACATGAATCATTTCGAGATTATTGAAACCCGCGTCGCCCAGGTCAGGGCCACTCTGGCCACGTTGGAACTGGACGCCTTCATCGTTCCCCACGACGACGAGCACCTGGGGGAGTACATTCCCGCCTATGCCGAACGGCTGGACTGGATCACGGGTTTCAACGGCTCCGCCGGCCTCGCCATCATCATGGCGCAGCGGGCGGCCCTGTTCGTCGACGGTCGTTATACGGTGCAGGCCCGCATGCAGGCACCGGCCGAGCTGTTTGAGTTTCTCCACCTCAATGAAGATCCCCACGTCCAGTGGCTGGCAGATCAACTGCCGTCCGGCGCCCGGGTCGGCTTCGATCCCCGCCTGCACAGCCTGGCCTGGTATCAGAGTGCCAAGCCAATCCTGGCCGAGCGCGGCATAGCGCTGGTACGGGTCGATGAGAACCCCATCGATCTGCACTGGAGCGATCGCCCCGCCCCGACCAAAACCCCTGTCATCCTCTACAGCGAGGAGCTGGCGGGCCAGTCCAGCCAGGCCAAGCGTGAGCTGCTGGCGGCAGACCTGCGCAAGCGCGGGCTGGATGCCGTGCTGCTGACCCAGGCCGAGCCCATAAACTGGCTGCTCAACCTGCGTGGCCGCGACGTGGGGCGGCTGCCGGTGGTGCTGGGCTTTGCGGTGCTCTACGCCAACACCAGCATGGATTTCTTCGTCGACACCGACAAGATCGACTGCATCGCCTTCAGCCGCCACGTGGGACAGGATGTCTCCGTCTACCCCATCGACAAGCTGGGTGACGTGCTGCAGCGCATCGGCGAGGATCAGCAAAAAGTGCTGGCCGACCCCAACACCGCCAACGCCTGGACCCAGCTCACCATGGAGGAGGCAGGCGCCATCCTGGTGGCAGGGCAGGATCCGACCATGCTGCCCAAGGCGTGCAAGAACGCCGTGGAGCTGGCCGGCATGCAGCGCGCCCATCTGCGCGATGGCGTCGCCGTCACCCGCTTCCTCGCCTGGCTGGATCGCCTGATCGCCTCCGGCGACTATCAGGATATGGATGAGGGCACCCTGGCCGATCGCCTGGAAGCCTTCCGTCGCGAGCAGGATCACTACGTCGAGCCGAGCTTTGACACCATATCGGCGCTGGGCCCCAACGCCGCCATGTGCCACTACCGCCACACCAACGGTGTGCCTCGCCCCTTCGGTCAGGACAGCATCTATCTGGTGGACTCCGGCGCCCAGTATCTGGATGGCACCACCGACATCACCCGCACCGTCAAGGTGGGTGAGGTCACCGACGAGCACAAGGCCATGTTCACCCGGGTGCTGCAGGGCCATATCGCACTGGATCAGGCACGCTTCCCCCGCGGCACCGCCGGCATCCAGCTCGACGTGCTGGCCCGCATGCCCCTGTGGCAAGCCGGTTACAACTACGACCATGGCACAGGCCACGGGGTCGGCCACTTCCTCAGCGTGCACGAAGGCCCGCAGCGCATCGCCCCCAAGGGCAGCCTGGTGGCCCTGCAGCCGGGCATGGTGCTCTCCAACGAACCGGGTTACTACCGGGAAGATGCCTTTGGCATCCGCTGCGAGAACCTGGTGGTGGTCACCGAACTGGAGCAGATCGGCGAACTGCCGATGCTGGGCTTCGAACGGCTGACCTATGTGCCGTTCGATACCCGCCTCATCGATCGCAGCCTGCTGAGCCAGGCCGAATTCCGCTGGATCAACGACTACCACGCCGAGGTTTACCGCCGTCTGAGCCCGCTGCTGGAGGGCGAGGATCTCGCCTGGCTGGAGCAGGCGACCCGCCTCATCTGATCGCAGCAATCGAAGTTGTCCGGTGAAACAGGGCCTGCGGGCCCTGTTTTTTTGCCCCCATAGCGGCATATCTCCCTGCCGGGCGCCGCGATCTGTTCATCTCCCCTGCCCGCCCTCCGAACCAGACCCGCTTGCATCAGCCTGACGGGCCCACTACCCTGTGCCCTCTTTTGACTGCCCCCCGGCAGCCGCTACCACAGGAGCCCAGATGCAGCCGTCCCCCGTTTTGCGCATTGCCACCCACGCCGACATGCACACCATCTGGCAGATAGACGCCGACGTCTTCGGAGAGGATGTCTACCCCGCCTTCTTCTTCCGTCAGGCCATGGATCTGTGGCCCGCCCTGCTGGTCGTGGCGGAGCTGGAGGGCAGGCTGCTGGGTTATGCCCTGGGGGGCCTGGGTCAGGATCGGTCGCAGGGCTGGCTGCTCTCTCTGGCGGTGCGGCCCGAAGCCCGCGGCTTTGGCCTGGCCGAGCGCATGATGCTGCGGGTGGAGCAGGCTCTGGCGGAGCTGCAGGTGGCGCGAGTCAGGCTGACGGTGGATCCGGCCAATCCGGCCCAGCGCCTCTACTTGCGCCTGGGCTACGCCCTGCTGGCCGAGGAGCCCGGCTATTTCGGCCCCGGGGAGGATCGCCTGCTGCTGGAAAAGGCCCTGACCTGACCCGTTTCGTGGGCTGACCGCCGTTCAGGTCACATAATTGGTTACACTTTGCGGGTTTAATGCACAATCCGGTTGGCGTAGAGTGGAATGCATCAAACCGATTAACCCGATGCCCGCCCAGGAGGCCCATCATGTTGAAACGTATCGCTCTCGTCACCCTGCTGGCCGCCACCACCGCCATCACCGGCTGTGCCAACAGCGATGTCTACTCCGGCGATGTCTACACCAAGGATCGCGCCAAGCAGGTCCAGACCGTCAGCTACGGCACCATCATCTCCACCCGTCCGGTGAAGATCCAGGCCGATGAGAACTCCCTGATCGGCACCATAGGCGGCGCCGTGGTCGGTGGCCTGCTCGGTAGCACCATAGGGGGCGGTCGCGGCAGCGACATCGCCGCCGCCGGTGGTGCCATCGCAGGTGCCGCCGCCGGCAAGGCTGCCGGTGACAAGCTCAACCAGGTCGATGGCGTCGAGCTCGAGATCAAGAAAGAGACCGGCGAATCCATCGTCGTGGTGCAAAAGGCCAGCCCCACCTTCGTGCCCGGCGCCCGGGTCCGCATGACCCAGGGCAATGGCAGCATCAACGTGGCCGTGGTGAACTGAGCCCGGCGGGCGCTTTCCATCAGCCAACAAAAAGGTGAGCCTGGGCTCACCTTTTTTGCATTCAGTGCAAACCTGAACCCTCAAGAATCCAGGTGCAACCAGGCCGCTATGGCCAGTTGCAGTCCCACGAGATCGGCGCCGTGCAGCAGGGCCGAAAGCCGTTCTTCCTCAGCCCCTGCCAGCAAGCGCTGCTGCACCCTAAGTGCGGGCAACCAGGCAGGGGTCTGCGCCAGGTTCTCGGCGGCCTCGGCCACCAGGTCACAACCCTGCAGCATCCCTTGCAGCGCCTGCGGCCGCTCCTCGTCCTCGCACTCCAGCCAGAGCTGCTCGTGATGCTGCCAGAGCTGCAGGCCAAGCGTGATGCAGGCCTTGCCATCTAGCCCGCCGACATCCGGCAAGGGTTGCACCGTCAGGGGCTTGCCGAGCCCCGCCAGCCGATAGCCCCGTTGCGCCTTGGATTGGGCTCCCAACCTGACGCCCCCCAGCTCCGCCAGCCGCGCCGCCAGCCCGAACAGGGCGCGGGCGTCGCCTGACTTGAGCTCCAGCTCAAGCTCGTCAATCTCGCTGCGTCCCAGGACACCGACAATCTCCCCTCGATCCCAGGCCAGCTCTATCTGGGCCCCCTCGAAGGCGATGAGCCAGTGACGGCGCAGGAAGTCGGTGCTGAACTGGGCCACCAGACTGGACTGGATCTCGTCGCGCACGGCCAGGCTCGGCCAGATGTCATCAGGGAAGGCGGACAGGGTCGGCAGATCCCCGCTCACCGGGGCATTGTATTCGGGTCTGGCGTGCAGCCCGCCAACCACCTGGCCACGGCATTTAATCGTCTGCTCGGAAAAATGATCGCTGCGGCGGATCCGCAATCCCATGTCGAGCCAGCGTAAATCCAGCTTGGGCGTATCGAAATAGACATTGCCGAGCCTGACCTGCTCAGAGGAGATAATTTCAAGTGAATTCAGAAAGTTGGAGAGAGATTCTTGAATATTGCTGGTGACGAAAAACTTTATCTCGATCTCAGTTTGCATAGTCATTCCGGGCAGGCAGGCAACTTTGGGGGGCATGATCCGGGTCGCGAGGATATAATGCCAGCGATAGATAAGGATTAATTCACGGTTTTATTGATGGCACAGTTCGGTTATCCTGCGCCCCTCATAAAATCGTATCGAGTGTTTTTTCACCGACACAGGTTTGGCCATGCCAGTAAATACTATTTTGGGTCTTTTTGCCAAGTCCCCCATCAAGCCGCTGCAGAAGCATATCGTCAAGGTTCACCAGTGCTCCCAGCAATTGGTTCCCTTCTTTGATGCCGTTGCCGAAGACCGTTGGGAAGATGCCGAGAAAATCCGGCAACAGATAGCCCAGCTGGAAAAAGAAGCGGACATTCTCAAACGCGAAATTCGCCTCAAACTGCCTCGCGGTCTGTTTCTGCCGGTCGCCCGTACCGATCTGCTGGAACTGCTGACGCAACAGGACAAGATTGCCAACCGTGCCAAGGATATTTCCGGCCGCATGCTTGGCCGCAAAATGGAATTCCCCACCGAGATGCGTGCCGATTTCATGGCCTATCTCAAACGTTGTATCGATGCGACCGCCCAAGCCGAAAAAGCCATCGGAGAACTCGATGAGCTGCTCGAAACCGGCTTTAAAGGACGTGAAGTTGAAATGGTTGCCGAGATGATCCACCAGCTGGATCTCATCGAGGACGATACTGACACCATGCAGATCGGGCTGCGCCAACAGCTGCAAGCCGTTGAGCACAAGTACAATCCGATCGACGTTATGTTCCTCTACAAGATCCTCGAATGGGTAGGTGACCTGGCTGATCAGGCCGAGCGCGTTGGCGCCCGTCTGGAACTGATGCTGGCTCGTTCGTAATCGACTGACTGGGTAAACACTACTAATGGACATTATCGCAAATTACGGCACCACCCTGGTGCTCGTGGCGGCCTTGTTCGGCTTTTTGATGGCCTGGGGCATAGGTGCGAACGACGTCGCCAACGCCATGGGCACATCGGTCGGCACCAAGTCTCTGACCATACGTCAGGCGATCATCATCGCCATGATCTTCGAGTTCGCCGGTGCCTATCTGGCCGGTGGCGAAGTCACGGCGACCATCCGCAACGGCATCATAGATACCAATGCCTTCACCGATACCCCGGATCTGCTGGTGCTCGGCATGATAGCCTCCCTGCTGGCGGCCGGCCTCTGGCTGATCCTGGCCTCCTACTTCGGCTGGCCCGTCTCCACCACCCACTCCATCATAGGGGCCATCGTCGGCTTCGCCGTGGTGAGCGTCGGCCCGGAAGCGGTGCAGTGGAGCAAGTTTGGCGGCATAGTCGGCTCCTGGGTGGTCACACCGGCCATCTCGGGCATCATCGCCTACTTCATGTTCATCAGCGTGCAGAAGCTCATCTTCAACACCGACAACCCGCTGGCCAACGCCAAGCGCTATGTCCCCTTCTACATGTTCCTGACCGCGCTGGTCATCTGTCTGGTGACCATCAAGAAGGGGCTGACCCACGTCGGTCTGCACCTGAGCGACGGCGAGGGCATACTGCTCTCCATCGCCATCTCGGTGACCCTCTCCATCGGCGGCTGGTTCTACATTCGCGGTCAGCAGTACAACCCGCAGGATGACAACAAGATGCACTTCGCCAACGTGGAGAAGGTGTTCGGCATCCTGATGGTGATCACCGCCTGTGCCATGGCCTTCGCCCACGGCTCCAACGACGTGGCCAACGCCATAGGCCCGCTCTCCGCCGTGGTATCCACAGTCGAGAGTGCCGGCCAGATCACCGGCAATTCCCACATCGCCTGGTGGATACTGCCCCTTGGCGGCATAGGTATCGTCATCGGTCTGGCCACCATGGGTGAGAAGGTAATGGCCACCGTCGGCACCGGCATCACCCACCTGACCCCGAGCCGTGGCTTCGCCGCCCAGCTGGCTACCGCCGCCACAGTGGTGATCGCCTCGGGTACAGGTCTGCCCATCTCCACCACCCAGACTCTGGTCGGTGCAGTGATGGGGGTGGGTCTGGCCCGTGGCATAGCCGCCTTGAACCTGGGCGTGCTGCGCAACATAGTGGTCTCCTGGGTCATCACCCTGCCCGCCGGCGCCATCCTGGCCATCGCCATCTTCTATGTGCTGCAGGCCTGCTTCTCTTAAGCACCTCACAGCAAAAAGCCCGGGTCACTGACCCGGGCTTTTTTATGCCTCTGAGTTGCCTGAAACGGTCGCCGACGCTTAGCTCATCGACCCTGCAGAGGCGCTTATTCGTCGATAAAGGTCCACTCGTCGCGCACCCGGCTGATGGCATCGAGCCGGCGCTTGGCGAGTTGCTCGCGGATCCCCTCCCCCTTGAAGCCCGCCGCCACTATCTCCTTGACCGGCACAGCCTGGGCTGCCGCCAGGGCCTGGGCCACATAGTCCGGCTGGCTGTAGACCTTCTCTTCGAAACCGGTACGACCGTGGAAGTCGGCGCGGCAGGCATCCAGCAGCTGGGCGAAGCGCTCCGGCCTGCGCCAGGCATCCGCCTTGTCGAACACCTTCAGCAGGGTCGGCGGCTTGAGATCGAAGGCGATGTGGATGTGGGTGTGCAGATCGCTCACCAACAGGGCCAGGTCGCGGCAGTCGTTCGGCACCCTGAACCGCTCGCAGAAATCCCGGATGAGCGGCAACCCTTTCTGGCCATGGCCGTGATGGCTCGGCCAGAACGCGGGCGGGGTCAGGCCCTTGCCAAAATCGTGGCAGAGGGCGGCGAAGCGGACCGGCAGATCCGGGGAGCGCTGGCAGGCCTGATCCAACACCATAAGGGTGTGAATGCCGGTGTCTATCTCAGGGTGCCACTTGGCGGGGGCCGGCACCCCGAACAGGGCATCCAGCTCGGGAAAGAGCGCCTTGAGGGCGCCACAGTCGCGCAATACCTCGAAGAAGACCCTGGGAGTCTGCCCCAGCAGCACCTTCTCCAGCTCCTTCCAGACCCGCTCCGGGGTCAGGTGGGCGAGCTCGCCGGCGTCGGTCATCTCCCGCATCAGGGCCAGGGTCTCGGGGGCCACCACGAAACCCTGCTCATGGAAACGGGCGGCGAAGCGCGCCACCCGCAGGATGCGCAGGGGATCCTCGGCGAAGGCCGGGGAGACGTGGCGCAGCAGCCGCGCCTCCAGATCCCGGAGCCCGCCATAGGGATCGTGCAGTTGCCCGCTCTCGTCTTCGGCAATGGCGTTGATGGTGAGATCCCGGCGCAGCAAATCTTGTTCGAGCGTCACCTCGGGGGCGGCGTGACAGACGAAGCCGGTATAGCCCTGCCCCTGCTTGCGTTCGGTGCGCGCCAGGGCGTACTCCTGCTGGGTGCTGGGGTGGAGAAACACCGGAAAGTCGCGGCCGACCTGGGTGAACCCCAGGTTCAGCATCTGTTCCACAGTGGCACCGACCACCAGATGGTCCCTGTCCCCCTGGGGCAATCCCAACAGGCGGTCACGGACCGCCCCCCCAACCAGATAAATCTGCACGCGCACTCTCCCTCGATAAATCTGCCTCGATGATACCGCTTTTGGCCGTCATAGACGATGCGCCCGCAAGAGGCCCGCCCGCCACCCCGGGAGAAAGCACCGGAAGATGGCCGCTTATTGCCATAATCCGGGCGCGATCACCCCAGGCATTTGGGGCACCGGCTATGATGCCTCTCTTATGGCGTCCGGGTCTTTGACATCCCTCTGGGGAGGCTTTAACCTGCCGCCCATAACAATGGAATGGATCCTTATGTACACACAGTTCTTCGGTCTGTCGGAGCCCCCGTTCTCCATCTCGCCCAACCCCAAATACCTCTATATGAGCGAACGTCACGGGGAGGCCCTCGCCCACCTCAACTACGGGTTGCAGGACGGTGGCGGCTTCGTGCTGCTGACGGGGGAAGTGGGTACGGGCAAGACCACAGTCTCCCGCTGCCTGCTCCAGCAGTTGCCCGCCGAGACCGAGATCGCCTACATCCTCAATCCTTCCCTGACCGAGCGGGATCTGCTGGCGGCCATCTGTGACGAGTTCCAGTTGCCCTATGCCCAGGAGGCCAGCCTCAAGCAGCTGTTCGATCTCATTCGCGACCACCTGCTGGCCAATCTGGCGGCGGGCAAGCGCAGCGTGGTGCTGGTGGATGAAGCCCAGCATCTGCTGCCCGGCGTGCTGGAGCAGTTGCGACTGCTCACCAACCTCGAGACAGACGAGAAGAAGCTGCTGCAGGTGGTGCTCATCGGCCAGCCGGAGCTGCAACAGATGTTGCGCCAGCCCCTGCTGCGCCAGCTGGCCCAGCGCATCACGGCCCGCTATCACCTGCTGCCGCTCTCCCGCCAGGACGTGGATGCCTATGTGCGCTTCCGGCTGCAGGTGGCAGGCTGCGTCCAGCCCATATTTACCCCCAAGGCGATCCAGACTCTGCATCGCCTCTCCGGCGGCATCCCGCGCCTCATCAACCTCATCTGCGATCGCGCCCTGATCGCCGCCTTCGCCCGCGGCAGCCACAAGATAGTGCACGGCGACATCAGCCAGTCGGCCTATGAGGTGAGCGGCATTCGCGACGAGGGCACCTGGCAGTCCGGTCTGCTGGTCGCGCTGGCCGGCGCCCTGCTGGTCGCCACCGGCTGGTGGGGCTGGCAGTGGTTCGGGGTCTTCCCGACCCGCCCCCTGGTCAAGGTGGAAGTGCCGGTCAAGGTGGATGACACCCCTGAGCAGCAGGAGCAGCTGACCCGCGCCATCAATCAGGCACTAGATCCCGGTGTGGCCATGCAGAATCTCTACAGGGTGTGGGGCTACCAGACCGAGCTGGAGGAGTCGACCTGTGACGACGCCCCCCGCGCCGGGCTGCGCTGCCAGGAGGGGGAAGCCAGCCTGGCACAGCTGCAGGCCCTGCAACACCCGGCCCTCATCAGCCTGACCGACGAGACCGGCGGCCTCTACTATGCCACCCTGGTCAGCCTGGGGCCGGACAAGGCCTCCTTGCTCATCGGCAATCAGAGCTGGCAGGTGGACAGACAGTGGCTCTCCGACGCCTGGGGGGGCAGTTATACCCTGCTGTGGCGCATGCCCAAGGGCGGGGTGACCCTGATCGGCAGCAATGCCGGTGCGACCCAGGTGCAGTGGCTGGACAATGCGCTGAGCCGCGCCATGCAGCAACCGGATCGCAAGGTGAGCCGCTTCGATGCCACCCTAAAGAACAAGCTGCAGCAGTTCCAGCGCGAGCAGGGACTGACCCCGGACGGCATCGCCGGCAGCAATACCCTGCTGCGCCTGAATGCCGTGGCCGGTGAACCCATGCCGAGGCTGGAGGATGAATCCCTGCGTGCCAGCACCCCTGTCGATCTGGATGCCGTGGTGGATGACGCCATGGATCCCTTGGTGGAGGAGGCCTCCTGATGTCTACCCTGCTCAAGGCCTTGCGCCGCGCCGATCAGCCCCAGTTTACCCCCCACATGCCCCTCATGGGCCTGCCCGTGAGCCAGGAGGAGGAGCCTGACCGCCGCTGGATCTGGTGGGTACTGGCACCCCTTGCCCTGATCATGGGGGCGGCCGCCAACTACGGCTGGCACCTCTATCATCTCAAGCCCATCGAACAGCAGATCGAGGTGAAGGAGGTGGTGACGCCCCCCTTCGTGCGGGTCGAACCCAGACCCATGATCACCCGCCCGCTGCCTCCGCCCCTGCCAGAACCCGTGGTGCAGCCCAAAGCCGTTGCCGCGGCTCCCGCAACGGCGACCGCCAGCAACGGCAACGGCACCCAGAGCCTGGCGGAGCGCATCATGATGGCCCTCAACAACACCCCGCTGGTGGAAGAGACGGCGCCCCAGGCACAGCCCCAGTCCGGCGCCATGCCGATCAGCGCCCTGGATCCTGCGCTGAAGCAGCAGGTACCTCCCCTGACCTATGGCGCCCACAACTTCTCCTCCGACCCGGCCAAACGCGCCGTGGTGCTCAACGGGCGGGAGTTGCACGAGGGCAGCGAGGTCGCCCCCGGGGTACTGCTGGTCGCCATCGCCCAGGATTACATCATCCTGCAGGTCGGCGGTCAGCATGTCAGCCTCAAGGCGCTGCAGGACTGGCGCGGCTGAGCGAGCCACAATGGCAAGCCGGGCCTGCGGGCCTGGCCGGCATTTCAAGAGGGAGCCCGAGAGCTCCCCTTTTTAATCAAAACATGAGAACCCCGTGAGCCATTCAGATAACAGCACTTTCGCCACCCTGGCGTTGTACTGGTATCAGCACAAAGACCGCTACACGTGGGTTAATTTTGTTTTAAATCAATAACATGAGAGTAATGTGAGCAACTCAGATAACGCGACTTTCGCCACCCGGATCCTGGACTGGTACCAGATCCACGGCCGCAAGACCCTGCCCTGGCAGGAGGACAAGACCCCCTACCGGGTCTGGGTCTCCGAGATCATGCTGCAGCAGACCCAGGTCGCCACCGTCATCCCCTACTATCAGCGCTTCATGGCCCGCTTCCCCGATGTGCTGGTGCTGGCCGACGCCCCCATCGACGAGGTGCTGCACCACTGGACCGGGCTCGGTTACTACGCCCGCGCCCGCAACCTGCACAAGGCGGCCCAGCAGATCCGCGATCTGCACGGCGGCCTGTTTCCGGAGCGGCTGGACGAGGTGATGGCCCTGCCCGGGATAGGTCGCTCCACCGCCGGTGCCGTGCTCTCCCTCTCCCTCGGCCAGCCCCACGCCATTCTGGACGGCAACGTCAAGCGGGTGCTCACCCGCTGGCTGGCACTGCCGGGCTGGCCAGGCCAGAAGCAGGTGGAGAACGATCTGTGGGAGCTGGCGACCCGCCTGACCCCAAGGCTAGGCGTGGCCCACTACAACCAGGCCATGATGGACATGGGCGCCACCGTCTGCACCCGCAGCAAGCCCGCCTGTGATCGCTGCCCGGTGCAGGCCGATTGCCAGGGGCTGTCGCAGGGCAACCCCACCGCCTACCCCAACAGCAAACCGAAGAAGAGCATTCCGGCCCGCAACGGCATCATGCTGATCATTCGCCACGGTGACCAGCTGCTGTTGGAGAAGCGTCCCCCCCAGGGGATCTGGGGCGGCCTCTACTGCTTCCCCCAGGTGGAGTCCCTGGCCGAGATCGAAGGGCGCCTGCAGGGGCTGGGACTCGATGAGACCGACTACCGGGAGCTCGCTGGATTTCGCCACACTTTCAGTCACTTCCACCTCGATATTCGGCCCTTGCTGATCGAAATGGCTGCCCCGCCGCCCCCCTTGCTCATGGAAGCGGATTCCCGACTCTGGTATAACTTACGCCATCCTGCCGAGGTGGGATTGGCGGCCGCCACGGCCCGCCTGCTCGCCTACCCGGACTTACAACCACAGAGGTCAACATGAGCCGTACCGTATTTTGCCAGCGTCTGAAAAAAGAGGGTCCTGGCCTGGATTTCCAACTCTATCCCGGCGAACTCGGCAAGCGGATCTTCGACAACATCAGCAAGGAAGCCTGGACCGAATGGCAGAAGAAACAGGTGATGCTGATCAACGAGAAGAAGCTGAACATGATGAATCTCGAGCATCGCCAACTGCTGGAAAAGGAGATGGTGAACTACCTGTTTGAAGCGGGTGAAGTGGCCATCGACGGTTACACCCCTCCCAGCCAGTAAACCGAGTCGGCGAGCAGGGCGCAGAGTGCCGAAGCCCGGCATCTGCGGCCATGGGGCTCCCGGCACTGTGCCAATGTGTTGTCCCCGTGATCCAGGTTGAGTGCCCATCGACGGCTGGCCTCTTCTGGTTCAAGGCAAATGAGTGACGGGCGGCCCCACCGCCCAGTTTGAGGATCTTATGGGTCGAATTTTTTGGCTGCTGTGCGCCCTGCTGTTTCTCTCTGCCTGCTCCTCTTCTCCCAAACCCGGGGCAGAAGACGAGGATCTGGTCAACGGCAAGGACATCCGCGGCTTCGAACACATGATCAGTGCGCTCTCCCATAACGTGAACGAGATATGGGGACGCGAGGCACTGTTTGCGGGCAAGTTTGACTACGTCAAATACACGGATCAATACAAGAGCCGGGCCCACGTCGACTTCTCCAGCGGCCACATCATGGTGGAGACTGTCTCGGGCATAGATCCCCGCGCCCACCTGCGCCGCGCCATCATAGAGACGCTGCTGACCCCGGACGATCCCGCGGAAGTGGATCTCTATTCGGATAGAGAGATCATGCCGGGTGGCGAACCCTTCCTCTATGGCCAGGTGCTGGACACCCAGGGTCAGGCCATCCGTTCCGGCTGGCGCGCGGAGCGCTATGCCGACTACCTGCTCGCCAGCGCGATGAAGAAACGCACCCTCGGCATCCGCACCATCTTCTTCGTCGATATCCCCATGGTGGCCAACCATGAGGACAAGCGCGGCTACAAGTACGCCAGCATCATCCGCGAGGCCTCCCGCAAATACGGCGTCGCCGAGAGCCTGATCTATGCGGTGATCAAGACAGAGAGCAGCTTCAACCCCTATGCGGTCAGCCATGCCAATGCCTATGGCCTGATGCAGGTGATCCCGGCCACCGCCGGACGGGACGTCTATGTGCGGGTCAAGGGCAAGAACGGCCAGCCGACCCGGGAGGATCTGTTCAATCCGGCCTACAACATAGACGTGGGGACTGCCTATCTGCACCTGCTGCAGACCGTCTATCTGGCGGATATCCAGGATCCCCAATCCCGTCGCTATGCGGTGATCTCCGCCTACAACGGCGGCGCGGGCGGGGTGCTCAACACCTTCTCCAGCAACCGCAAGGCGGCCCCTGACATGATTAACCGCCTCTCTCCCGAGGCTGTCTATCAGGTGCTGACCGAGCAGCACCCCAAGGCGGAGGCCCGTCGCTACCTCTACAAGGTCAATCAGGCCGAGAAGGGGTTCAAGCGTACCGTCGCCGTCCGGGCGGGCTGACGGCAGACACAAAAACAGCAAGGGCGCTTATGTAGCGCCCTTGCTGTCAGCATGGTCTGCGAACTTACTTGGCGATGAAGCCGCCCTTGCTCTGGGGAGCGGCACCTACCTTCTCCAGGTGCTCGACCTCTACCTCTGTCTTGTTCCAGCTGTGGTCAACCTCGCCGCGGATGCGGATCAGATCGTTCGGGCCCACTTCGACGCCGCGCCACACGTCCCCGTCCACTTCCACTTCCACTTCGCCGCTCTCATCGCGGAAAGTGTAGTTCTCGCCGCCAAGGTGCTTGACCAGCTTGCCTTCCAGGGTCACCCACTGATCATCTGCCACGTCTTTCAACTGCGCGACCGAAACCTTGTTCTGCTCCTGGGGACCGGTATAGGCCGCCATGGCGAAAGAAGAGACGGACATCAGGGCCACCAGGCCGATTACCTTTGCTTTGTTCATTTTCACGCTCCTGTCATTGGGGTATGCAGGCATCTTGCCCGGGCTGGCGTGAAACAAACGTGAAGCCTCCCCCATCCAGGGGAGACCAGTGTGACCGCAATCGATTTAATGCCCATGGCTTGCTGCAAGATTGTATTCGAGTGGATACCGTGCAGCCTGGCAAAGGGGTCCCCAGCCCCTTGCCTTCGAGGAACAGCCCGCAGGCAGCGCCTGCATCCACTCCATGAGAACAGCAAGATGAACAAATGGCTTCTGTGTTTACTGGGGCTCTTAGCCCTGACGGCCCATGCCACCGAGACGCGTCCCCCCTTCTCCCGCATAGTGATGTTCGGCGACAGCCTCTCCGACACCGGCAAGATGTACGGCAAGATGCGCGGTTATCTTCCCTCCAGCCCGCCCTACTACCAGGGCCGCTTCTCCAACGGCCCCGTCTGGCTGGAGCGGCTGACCCAGCCGTTCCCGGGGCTGAAAATAGTCAATGAAGCGGAGGGGGGCGCCACCGCCGTGGCCTACAACAAGATCTCCTGGAACCCCAAGTATCAGGTCATCAACAATCTGGACTATGAGATCACCCAGTTCCTGGAGAAGGACAGCTTCAAGGAGGACGATCTGGTGATCCTCTGGGTCGGCGCCAACGACTATCTGGCCTATGGCTGGAATACCGAACTGGACGCCAGGCGGGTGCGCGACGTCATCAGCGACTCGGCCAACCGCATGGTGCTTCATGGGGCAAAACAGATCCTGCTGTTCAACCTGCCGGATCTGGGCCAGAACCCCTCGGCCCGCAGCCAGAAGGTGGTGGAGGCAGCCAGCCATGTCTCCCGCTATCACAACGAGCTGCTGCTGAACCTGGCACGCCAGCTGGCCCCTACCGGCATGGTGAAGCTGTTCGAGATCGACAAGCAATTCGCCGAGATGCTGCGGGATCCGCAGAATTTCGGCCTGAGTGACACAGAGAACGCCTGCTACGGCGGGGGCTATGTGTGGAAGCCGTTCTCGTCCCGCAGCGCCGCCACCGACAGCCAGCTTGCCCCCTTCAATGCGCAGGAGCGCCTCGCCATCGCCGGCAACCCCTTGCTGGCTCAGGCCGTTGCCAGTCCGATGGCTCGCCGCAGCGCCAGCGAGCTCAACTGTGAAGGCAAGATGTTCTGGGATCAGGTCCACCCGACCACGGCCGTGCACGCCGCCCTGAGCGAGCGCGCCGCCACCTTCATCGAACGGGAGTACGAGTTCATCCCCCAGTGATGGGCAAGCAGATGCAAGAGGCCGACTTCACGTCGGCCTCTTTATTGGAGCCAGTTGTTCCCCACAGTGAACCAACAAAACTCGTATGACACTCATCACAGAATCGGGTCATACCCCCACGGTCATCAGCCGACTCCTCTATGATGCAGATGGTTATCACAATATGTTTTATATCAGTTGCTTGTGGATTTTAAAAAGCGAGCTACGTTTAAACATGTTGTGGCTGGACACAAGCCCAACCCATGAGGCGAGGCGACACAAATTCGATCTCTCCCACAGACAAATTGCAGAGGCTTCATATGAACAAAACACTGATTACCTTGCTGGTTTCAGGCTTGCTTGCGGCCAACGCTCAGGCAGCCGGACAAGACAATACCTGGTATGGCGGTGCCAAACTGGGTTGGTCCAACTTCTACGGCGTCGACGAGAGCAACAGTATCTCCACCGAAGACAAGGATGATGACGAAGTGGGGGCCGGTGTCTTCGCCGGGTACCAGATCAACCAGAACCTGGGGATCGAGCTCGGTTACGACTACCTTGGCAAGCTCAAATACAACGGCACCCGGAATGCGGCCGCCTTCAACGACGATGTCGAGGCGCAGCTGGCGCAGCTGACCCTGAAGCTTGGCTTCCCGGTAGCTGAAAACCTGGATCTCTATGGTCGCGTCGGCGGTGGTTACGGCTGGACCAGCAGTGACAAGCTGGACAACGACAACGACTTCACCTTCGTCGGTGCGCTCGGCGCCGAGTACGCCTTCAACCTGGACTGGGCAGCTCGCCTCGAGTACCAATACAGCACCCCTTACGGCAGTCGTGAAGACACAGGCCTGCGCATGGACAACGGCCTGCTCTCTCTGGCCGCCGTCTATCGCTTCGGCCAGGTCCCGCCGGCCATGCCGGTTGCAGCCCCGGCCCCGGCCCCCGAGCCCGTGGTGGTCGACAAGCAGTTCACCCTGAGTTCGGATGTGCTGTTTGACTTCAACAAGGCCACCCTCAAGCCGGAAGCCGGCCAGGCACTGGATACCCTCTACACCCAGATTGAGGAAGCCAGACCCAAGGATGGCTCTGCCACCGTCATCGGCTATACCGACCGTCTCGGCTCCGATGCCTATAACCAGAAGCTGTCCGAGCAGCGCGCACAGACAGTCGCCGACTATCTGGTTGGCAAGGGGCTGCCTGCCGGCAAGGTCAACGTGGAAGGGCACGGCGAGAGCTCTCCTGTCACCGGCGAGAGCTGCACCAACCAGTCCAGGCGTGACCTGATCGTCTGCCTGGCCCCGGATCGCCGGGTAGAGGTCAAGGTACAAGGGGTATCGGAAGTTCAGCAATAACCCCGGCGTCAGATAACAAAACGGGAGGCCCAGGCCTCCCGTTTTTCATTGTCCCTTTCAGCTGCGGGTGCGCACATCCGCCGCTATCTGATCGAGTAGTTGCTGCCAGCCCTGCCCCAGCTCGTCGACCAGGGCACCATACCCATCGGCCGGCAAGACCCGCTCCTGCTGGAAGGGTACGTCCCGCAGCACCACTCCCTCCTCCGTCAGCAAGCGCCAGCGACCGCTCAGCAGGGCGCGGCCATCGTGCCGTCCCTGGAAGCGTTCAACCGAGATGGTCAGCACGGGTCCCTTGCGGGCCCCATCCTGCCGTATCACCCAGCCCGGCAGCCTGCTGGAGAGGCCATTGAGGGTAAGCTGGTTCAGCTGGGCATCCAGCGAACCCGCCCAGCGATGGTACTCGGCAAAGTGCAGCTCCTTGCCCTCCAGCTGATAGACCAGACTCATCCGATCCAGCTGGCCAGAGAGGGCGACGGGACGCAGCACCAGCTGGTGCTGGGGCTGCGCCGTGACGCCGTTCGACTGCGGGATCTCCGCGTCCAGCGAGTAGTAGTGCAGTGCCGTAGGGGCTGCGCTGCATCCCGCCAGCAGGCCCAGCAAGGCCAGGGTCATCATCCGTTTTTTCATCATTTTCCTCGCTTGGGCTCAGGATCCTGGGGGAATGGATGCGGTCGAAGATCTACGAATTTGGCCTCTCGATTAAGGGTTGGCAAAGTCAGAGACATCATCATTTTCCTCGCTTGGGCTCAGGGTCCTGGGGACGGGAGCGGTCGAAGATCAGCGAACTGGGCTGCTCGTTCAGTGAATGGACCAGGGGTTGCAACTCCCCCATCAGCTGATTGAGAGACTGCACCGACTGACGCAGCTCCTGGTTGGTCTGGGAGCCGGCATCATAGGTCTGCAGGGTCTCCTGCAACTGCTTGAGACTCTGGTTGAGCGACTCGGGCAACTGCTGGGTCGAACGCTGACCGGTGAACTGCTCCAGATTGGCACTCACGGCCTTGATGTGCTTGAGGGTCTTGTCCAGGGTCGCCAGGGTGGTATTCACCTGCGTCAGCGTGGTGGCCATGTCCATGTCGACAAACTTGTCGAGGATGAGGTTCACCTTGCGCTCTATCTGATCCAGCCCGGCCTGCACCGTCGGGAACACCTGATAGCCTGCCAGCTTGATGGGCTCATAGGCAGGGGCATCCGGATAGAAGTTGAGATCCACTACCTTGCCGCCGGTCAGCAGACTGGACGTCTTGAGGCTGGCCCGCAATCCCTCCTTGAACTGCTTGCTGAACAGGGCCCGCCACTGCTCCCGCTCCGCGTTGGCGTAGCGATGGGAGAGGCGTTGTACCTCGATGCGGGCCAGCACGGGGATCTGCCGGCTCTTGAAGATCTGCACTCCCTTGTCGTCGATGAGGTAGGGGGCAGAGATGACGGTGCCGACCCGAATGCCGCGGTATTGCACCGCCGCCCCGGGGTGCAGGCCACCCACGTTGTCCTCGAACAGGAAGACGTAGTCGATGAACTGATCCAGGCTACCGGCCAGCACGCTCGCCTCGTCCTGGAACAGGGTGAAGCTGTCCATCTGCTTGACCGGCTCACCGGGTGTCCAGCCTGGCGGCAGCCCCATGGTGATGCCGCCGTCCAGCAGGCTCTCCAGCGAGTCCATCTTCACCTTCATCCCCTCGCTGCTCATGGAGACCTCGAAGCCCGGCGTCAGCCAGAAGCGGGAGTTGCTGCTCACCAGGATGTCGTAGGGGGCATTGATGAAGAGCTGGTACTGCATCTCGCTCTTCTCGGGCAGGAACTTGGCCTCTTCTATCTGGCCTATGGTGAAGCCCTGATAGCTGATGGGAGAGCCAATCCCCAGGGCACGCGCATCGCGGCTGCTGAGGGAGAGCCTCAGCCCCTTGGCGTCCACCGAGGCGAGCGGGGGCTTGTCCAGCATGGCGTATTCACCGCGCGCCTTGCCCTTCTTGCCTGGGGCGAGTTCGATGTAGGCCCCGGAGAGCAGGGTGCCAAGACCCGACACCCCTTCCCGTCCGACCCTGGGTTTGACCACCCAGAACTGGCTGTCCTTCTTGAGCATGCCGGCGGCGGCATTGGTCAGGCGAGCCTTGAGCACCGCATGGCTGTAGTCATCGCTAAGCTCCACCGCCTCGATGCGACCCACTTCCAC
Organism: Aeromonas sp. R4-3; assembly: GCF_040908275.1. Classification (NCBI taxonomy): domain Bacteria; kingdom Pseudomonadati; phylum Pseudomonadota; class Gammaproteobacteria; order Aeromonadales; family Aeromonadaceae; genus Aeromonas; species Aeromonas sp. R4-3. Next base: position 10,240 of record NZ_JBFODK010000061.1, on the reverse strand, counting down.
CTCGCGGGAGCGGATCACCGTCTTGCCCGCCACTATGCCCTCGGCGGTGGCGACCGTCAGGGTGAAACTGGGGCCTTGTGAATACCAGTGCTGGAACAGCATCCAGGCTCCGATGAACAGCGCCAGCAGTGGCACCATCCAGATAGCGGCGGCCGAGCTCATAAAGTCAGAGCCCGGTTTCCACCTCGTCTTACGCTCACTCACGTTCGCGCTCTCCTTGTTGTAAATCCCAGATCAGGCGGGAATCGAAACTCATGGCGGCCACCATGGTGATCAAAACGACCCCGGCAAAAGCAATGGCCGCGGGGCCCGGGTAGATGGTCATCAGATTATCGAGCCGGATGAGGCCAGCCAATATGGCCACCACGAAGACGTCGATCATCGACCAACGTCCCACAAATTCGGTCATGCGATAGAGCTTGAGCTTGCCAAGGGGAGAACCGACCCGGCCACGCTGCACCATGTAGCAGAGCCACAGCAGTGCCAGTATCTTCACCAGGGGCACCACCACGCTGGCGAAGAAGATCACCGCGGCTATGGGGTAGGAGCCCATGGCCCAGAGCAACACCACACCCCCCATGATGGTGGAGGGAGTGTCGTCCCCCAGAAAGACGGTGTCCATGATGGGATAAAGGTTGGCAGGGATATAGAGGATCACCGAGGTGATGAGCAGTGCCCAGGTGCGGTTCAGGCCGCCCGGCTTGCGGTGATGGAGACGATCGCCACAGCGCGAGCAGCTATGGGCATCGCCGTCATTGAGCGCGCCGCAGATGTGGCAACCCACCAGCCCGCACGCCAGGGCACTGGCTTCGGGATCCAGTTCCCTCACCTCGGTCGGGCCGAACAGCCGCTGCCACAGCCACATCCGGTCCAGGGACGAGATCATCTTGATCAGCAGCACGGTGTAGCCCACGAAGGCCCAGAACGAGAGCCCCATCTTGACGTCCGCCATGCCCATCAGCTTGACCAGGGAGATGAGCACCCCGATGAGGAAGACATCCACCATCAGCCAGGGCTTGATCCGGCATAGCAGTCGGCCGAGGGAACGCAGGGCATTGCTGTGCAGATCCTTGTCGAGCCGCCAGAGCACCAGCATGATGGACCCGATATAGACCAGTGGCAGGCCGATCAGGGTCAGGCTCAGCACGGCCCCCAGAAACAGATAGCCCTGATCCACCAGGGTGGTGATGCACTGCAGGAAGGTCATCTCCTGCCCCACCCCCTTGGCCGAGAAGGACATGAAGGTGAAGGCGTTGGAGAGCACGAACATGATCAGCGCCGCAAAGCCATAGGCGATGGGCCTGCGCTCCTGCTGCGGCAGGTGTGCACTCAGGGTGTGACCGCAACGGGGACAGCTGCTCGTCTCCCCCACGGCCAGCGCGGTGGCCGGCACCAGCAAGTCACACTCTTCGCACGCGGTCGCGTCATGGGTATAGGTAATTGGGTGTTGGTGTGAAACCGAATGCAAGATAAGACCCCAGCATGAGGCCGCGAACGGCCAGAGGCGCCAATTATTGCAGCCACCGCAGCTAACCACCAGCCCTGTTCATGTACAGGGCCTTAAGGGACGCGAGATACATAGGCATAGGCGCGGCCTGGAATGGGGGTCTTGTAGCATCGATCGAATCTGCATCCAGGGAAGAGGGGCATATTTATCTGCAGATTTGCTCAAGCCCATGCACATCAGCCCCTGTTCACCGATGCTTTGGCGGCGGGGTGAGAATGACTTTGACAAGCCTGTGACCATTTAGCACAATCAAACGCCACTTTTTTTCCGCGGGACAATAATTTATGACAACTGAATCCCCAAGCTACTCCACCATCGAGCAGGCCTTCTCTCTTGGGAACGGGCAAGATTCTGCCCTCAACTGGTTGCGCAAGAACCGCAGTCAGGTCGCCATCTTCCTGGTGAGCGGCATCAAGCTGGAAGGGACCATCAGCGGCTTCGACCAGTACAGCGTGCTGTTGACCGATGCCCATGGCAATCAGCAACTGGTCTACAAGGCCAAGATCTCCACCATCGCCATGCACTCAGGTCGCCCGGCGGTCAGCATCCAGCGCGCCCGCAAGCCACGGGTCTCCATGACCCCGCGCCCCCACGGCGGCCCGAGCCGTTATGACGACAATCAGGGCGGTAGCAGCGAGCAGTGATGCTCGCCTCCTCCTCGCTCTGAGCTTGCCGCTGCGTCAATCGGTGACGACGCGCATCCCCACTCTCATGTCATGCCTGTCCCGTATGAGAGTGGGTCTTCTCCCCCAGGCGGCCTCGATGACCAACCCGTTTTCTCAGTAGGTCAATCCGACCGGCTTCCCTTCCTTGACCATGCACACCTGCATGCCCGCGGCCTCACCGGCCTGCGCCCCTATGCCAGTGTCCTCGAACACCAGACAACCCTCAGGCTCGACTCCGAGTCGCTGTGCCACCAGCAGGAAGGTATCCGGGTGGGGTTTGTGCAGCTCCACATCGTCGGCGGTCACCACCACGGGGAAGTAGCGATCCAGCCCGGTATTGCGCAGCACGGCCTCGGCATTGATGCGGGGTGAACCTGTGCCTATGCCCATGGGGATGAGGCCGTGATAGCGCCTGACCAGATCCAGCATGGCCGGGAAGGGGGTCGCCTTGTGCAGGTTGGCCACGTAGTGCTCCGTCTTGCAACGCGTCACCACCAGCGGATCCAGCGCGATCTGCTGCACCTCGGCCACCAGCAAGGCTATCTTGCGACTGGGCATGCCACCCAGCTCATAAAACCAGTCGGCATCGAACTGAAAGCCAAACTCGCGGGCGGTATGCTCCCAGGCGGCCAGGTGCAGGGGCATGGAGTCCACCAGGGTGCCATCGAGGTCGAAGACCAGGCCTTGAAATCCGGAGAGGGTCATGGTGCAGGATCTGTCTGTGGAAAATGGGCCCCCATTCTAGCCAGACCCGGGGATCATCGCCATGCGTCAGAGGGCGAGAAACGCTTGCGACCACATTTATGCCGAGGAAGAGGGCCGCCGCCCTGATGCCGCGACAAAGGAGGGAGGGCGGGCCCGAGTCAGCGATAGGCCAGGGTACAGGCCCGCCCCTGCGATTTGGCGTGATAGAGCGCCTGATCCGCCTGCTCGGTCAGGGTCTGCCACCCCTTGTCCGAGGAGGGGATCAGATAGCTGAAGCCGATGCTGACGGTGAGCGTCGCCGCCACCCGGGAGGCCGGATGGGGGATCTGCAGGGCTTCCAGTCCCTGGTGGATCTGCTCCGCCAGTCGCTCCGCCTCCCCGGGTTGCGGGGCGCACAGCAGTATCACGAACTCCTCGCCGCCATAGCGGGCCACCAGATTGGTGCGCCGCCGCTCCGTCTCCTGCAGCAGGGCCGCGACCCGTTGCAGGCACTGATCCCCCTTGCCATGGCCGAAGTGGTCGTTGTAGGACTTGAACTCATCCACGTCTATCATCAGCACCGCCAATACCCCCTGATGGCGACGCGCCCGCTCCCACTCCCGCTCCATGGTGATGTCCCATTGACGGCGGTTGGCGATCCCGGTCAGGGGATCCTCCAGCGACAATAAGGAAAGACGCCGGTTGGCCTCCTCCAGCGCCCGGTTGGTGTCGGCCAGCTGCCGGGTCCGCTCCTGCACCCGCAGCTCCAGGTCACGGTTGAAACGCTCGAGCGCCGCCTGGGTGCGCTGGCGGATCAGCAACTGGGAGAGCACGGCGGCATACTGCTTGAAGATCTCGCTCTGATACGCCTTGAGCGGGCGGCGCCAGAGCAGGTTGTCGGCCGCGATCCAGCCGATGGGGGTACCCCCGTCCCAGAGCGACACCATGGCATTCCAGCCGCGCCCCACCTCCTGCTTCTCGTAATAGAGCGGGGTATCTTCCAGCACCAGCACATAGTCCTTGCGGCGCAGCGCCTCCTGCACCGTGGGGTGCTCCGGAATGGGGCTGATGAAATGGCGCTCGTCGATGAGCTCGCCCGCCTCGTTGGTGCCCCAGGTCCCGTGCATGGTCTTGAATTCGCTGTCCGTCAGGAAGATGGCGATGCGATCGAACTGCAACTCCTGGCGTGCCAGCACCACGGCATCGTGCAGCAGGCGATCCTCGCTGTCACAGCGCGACAGCTTGACCCCCACCTGGTGCAGCGCCTGCAGCATGCTGAGGAAGGAGTCCTGCAGGGCCTGGCTGCGGACGAGGTCGGCCTGGGTGTTGATCCGCTGATCCCGCTCCAAATCGACCTGACCGGCGAGCCGCCGGCTCTCCAGCTCGGCGGCGAGGTAGTGCATCAGCAGTTGTATGCTCTGCTGCTGGCGCCTTGGCAGGCGATCGAGGCGGCGCCGGGTTTCCAGATAGACCACGGCCTCCAGCCCCTTGTGGCGTTTGAGCGGGAAGCAGGCACGCAGGCGCGGGGCCTCAGGCTCGACGCTCTCCCAGATGGTGCTGGACGGCGCGATGGGCTCTACCAGCAACTGGCCGAGATCGAGGGAGCGCTCTATGAAGAGGAGGGGCAGGTCGAGGGAGCTGAGCAGATCGGCGCTCAGACAGAGCAAGCTCTGCTCGGGCCTGTAGTGATAGAGCTGGGGCGTCGGTGCCCGCAGCCACAGATAGATCTGCTCGGCCTCGGTCTTTTCTCTGACCGCGGCCAAGGTCACTTCACAGAGATGTTCAAAACTGGTGAAGTGCTCCGGATCCCATTCTTGCATGCCAAATCATCCTTGGTTGTATCCAAGCGAGTATATCGGCAAAGCCTGGCCATTAATTGACCTGGCACTCAAAAGCGAGATCCAGAGCCCAGTTTTTACAACAGATTCAACGCCTGCATGGCGGCGCGGATCCGCTCGCGGGTGGCGTCAGACAGCGGCATCACCGGCAGACGGCACTCCTCGCTGCACAGGCCCAGCAGGGAGACGGCGTATTTGGCACCGGCCGGGCTGGGCTCGAGGAACATGGCCTGATGCAGCGGGATCAGCTTGTCCTGCAACTCGCGCGCCGCCTGCCAGTCACCGGCCAGGGTCAGGTTCTGGACCTCGGCCACCAGCTTGGGGGCCACGTTGGCCGTCACCGAGATACAACCCTGGCCACCACCGATGTTGTAGGCGACGGCGGTGGCGTCTTCACCGGAGAGCCAGGCAAAGGGTTTCTTGATGAGCTGACGCTCGGTCCAGGGGCGGGCCAGATCGCCGGTGGCGTCCTTCACGCCGGCGATGCGCGGCAGCTCGGCCAGGCGGGCCAGGGTCGCCGGCTGCACATCGACGATGGCGCGGGGCGGAATGTTGTAGACGATGATGGGCTTGGTGGTGGCGTCATGGACTGCCTTGAAGTGGTGGAACAAGCCTTCCTGATTCGGGCGGTTGTAGTAACCGGCCACATGCAGGGTGGCATCCGCCCCCATCTGCTCGGCGAAACGGGTGTATTCGATGGCTTCGACCGGGTTGTTGGACCCCGCACCGGCGATGACAGGGATCCGTCCCGCCACCTGCTTGACCACCAGCTCCACCACCCGGCAATGCTCGTCGTGGGTCAGGGTCGGGCTCTCCCCCGTGGTACCGACCGGCACTATGCCATGGGTCCCCTGCTCTATGTGCCACTCCACCAGGCGAGCCAGTGCGGCCTCGTCCAGCTGGCCCTGTCGAAATGGGGTGATCAGGGCAACTATCGAACCTTGAAACATGGGATTTCCTTCTCCTAAACAGATGGATTAGTCAATAAAAAGCCCCGGTACGGGGGTCGCTACCGGGGCTTGAATCGTCTCAGGGATGAGAGGTTACGCGCGCACGCCAGCAGGCCCGAATGTCAGGCTGTGTTTATGCTTTCGTTTCGATACGCATGACCGCATTGCATCATCTCTGGATAAATAAGGTGTCTGGGCATATTTCGGGAACACAGCATAAATGTCAAGGCGAAAGCGGCCATGTATAATGGCCGCCCAAAAAAGCGTGGAGAGTCCCAATGAGCCGTCCTGTCAGTGCCGTCAGCCAGATGCTGGAACGTAATCAAGCCCTCTTTGTCGGCAAACGGCTGTTGGTGTGTGGCGCCCTGGAAGATGATTACCCTCGTCAGCTTGCCGAGCTGGCCGACACCCTGACGGTCTTCACCACAGACTACTGCTATTTCCTCAGCCAGCAGGCGGCCCTGGGTGAGCGCATCCGGTTCGATCACCAGCTCGGCGGTGCCCCTCGTTTCGATGCCCTGCTGCTGCTGATGCCCAAGGCCAAGGCCGAGGCGCAATACCTGCTGGCCATGATGGCGCCGCTGCTGGAAAGCGGTGCAGACCTGTTCCTCGCCGGCGAGAACCGGGGCGGCATCAACGGGGCCGACAAGCTGTTGGCCCCCTATGGCGAGACGCCGATAAAACGCGACTCGGCGCGCCGCTGCTCCCTCTATCACGGCGAGCTCGGCAAGCCGGTCGCCCCCTTCGAGCTGGATGCCTGGTTCAGCCGCTATGAGTGCAAGGCCGGGGATACCGAGCTGACCGTAATGGCACTGCCGGGGGTGTTCAGCGCCGACGGCCTGGATCTCGGCAGCCAGATGCTGCTGGCGAGCCTCCCTCCCATGCAGGGCAAGCTGCTCGACTTTGGCTGTGGCGCCGGGGTCATCGGCTCCATCTTGGCCAAACGCAACCCGGCATTAGCGGTGAACATGGTAGACATCAGCGCCCTGGCGCTCGAGTCCAGCCGCCGCACCCTGGCGGTCAACGGCTTGCAGGGACGAGTCTATGCCTCTGATGTCTATTCCGATATTGCCGAAAGATTCCAACATATCGTCTCGAATCCCCCCTTCCATGCCGGGCTCAAGACCTTCTATGCCGCCACCGAAACTTTCCTGGCAAGGGCCCCCGAGTTTTTGACCGCCGATGGCGCCCTGACCATAGTCGCCAATGCCTTCCTGCGTTACCAACCTATACTGGATACGCACTTCAAACGGACCGAAGTGATAGCCGGCGATGGCAAATTCAAGGTGTATCTGAGCAAAGCCTAAATAAGTGCAACGGTTGTAATAAAACAAGTAGAGAGTGCCAGACGGGATCTGCTAAGGTACCAAGAAAACGTTTACCACCCCTTTAGGGGTGTTTTTTCGCGGCAACATGAAAACCTTTTCAAAGTATGAATTCAGGGAGAGAAATACGATGGCAGGCATACTCACCATGATATTGGCTGGCGGCGAAGGAACCCGACTCCAACCACTGACCACCACCCGCAGCAAGCCCTCTGTCCCCTTTGGCGGCAGCTACCGCTTGATCGACTTCGTGCTCAACAACTTCGTCAACGCCGACTTCCTGCGCATCTATGTGCTCACCCAGTTCAAGTCCCAGTCCCTCTACCTGCATATGAAGAAGGGCTGGAACATAGTCGGCATCACGGATCGCTTCATCGATCCCATTCCGGCCCAGATGCGGATGGGCAAACGCTGGTATGACGGCACCGCCGACGCCATCTATCAGAACCTGCGCTTCATCGAGATCTCCGACCCCGAGCACGTCTGCATCTTCGGCTCCGACCATATCTACAAGATGGACGTGAGCCAGATGGTGACATTCCACAAGCAGAAGGCCGCCGCCCTCACTGTGGCGGCCCTGCGCATGCCCATAGAGGAGGCGAGCGCCTTCGGGGTGATCGAGGTGGATCAGGAGGGTCGCATGATAGGTTTTGAAGAGAAACCCAGGCATCCGAAGCCCATCCCCGGGGATCCCACCCAGGCCCTGGTCTCCATGGGCAACTACATCTTCGAGACCGAGGCGCTCTACCGCGAGCTCAAGCGCGATGCCGCCGAGGAAAACTCCAGCCACGATTTCGGCAAGGACATCATCCCCAGCCTGTTCCCCCGCGCCCCCGTCTATGTCTACGACTACAGCACCAACGTCATCCCTGGTGAGAAGCCCAACGTCTACTGGCGCGATGTGGGGACCCTGGATTCGTATTGGCAGGCGCACATGGATCTGGTGGCCGACGATGCCCCCTTCTCCCTCTACAATCGCAAATGGCCGCTGCACACCCACTACCCGCCCCTGCCCCCCGCCACCTTCATCGACACCGATGAGTGCAAGGTCAAGATTGCCAACTCCTTGATCTCCGGCGGTTGCTTCATTCAGGGCAGCCAGATCCAGCGATCCATCCTGGGTTTTCGCTGCAACATAGGCCCCTGCAGCCACATCAGCGAATCCGTGCTGCTCGGGGATGTGAAGATAGGTGAAGGCTGCTCAATTCGACGCGCCATCATCGACAAAAACGTTGAAATTGCACCCGGCACCGTGATCGGTGAGAATCTGGACCATGACAGAGAGCGATTTACCGTATCCGAAGGCGGAATCGTCGTGGTACCTAAGGGAGCAAGAGTTGGCTATTAACCCACTGAAAGTCCTGTTTGTAGCCTCTGAGGTTGAGGGGTTGGTGAAGACCGGGGGCCTGGCGGATGTGGCCAAGGCCCTGCCGCAGCATCTCGCCCGGGGGGGTCACGACGTTCGCATCATCCTGCCCTTCTACAAGACGCTCAAGCGCCGGGATGAGGCCAAACTGCTCGCCTCGCGCTGGTTGCCCACCCCTCAGGGGCGGGACGACATCAGCTATCGCATCTATCAGCTGGAACTGGACGGGATCTGCGTCTATCTGCTCGATTGCCCGCCCTATTTCGAGCGACCCCAGCTCTATGCCGAGAACAATCAGGCCTATCCCGACAACGGCGAGCGTTTCGCCTTCCTGGCGGCGGCGGCCCTGCACGCCTGCGAGCAGCTGAACTTCGCCCCTGACATAGTCCACTGCAACGACTGGCACACCGGCCTGCTGCCGCTGCTGCTCAAGACGCGCCACGCTCACAATCCCTTCTTCCAGCGCACCCGGTCGGTCATCAGCATCCACAATGCGGCCTTCCAGGGGGTGTTCGATCGCCAGCAGTTCTGGGCCGTGCCGGAGATCCAGGACTACGAGCAGCGCATCAACTACGACTACGGCCACATCAACCTGCTCAAGTGCGGTGTGCTCTATGCCGACAAGATCAATGCGGTCAGCCCCAACTACGCCAGCGAGCTGCTGACCCACCTGGGTGCTCACGGTATGGCCAGCGTGTTCCAGCAACGGGCGAGCGACTTGCGCGGCATCCTCAACGGCTGTGATTATCAGGATTGGGATCCCGCCTTCGATCCCCTGCTGCCCGCCACCTATGACGCCGACCACCTGGCCGGCAAGCACGCCTGCAAACGGGCACTGCAACAGGAGACGGGGCTGCCCGTCGGCAACCTGCCCATCTATGGCATGGTGTGCCGACTGACCGAGCAGAAAGGGGTGCACCTGCTGATCCCGGCCTTGGACAAGTTTTTGCAACATCAGGTGCAGGTGGTGATCGTAGGTTCCGGCGATCCCTCCCTCGCCGCCCAGTTGCAGACCATAGCCCAGCAACATCCCGACAGGTTCGCCTTCATCAACGCCTATGACGACCGTCTGGCCCACCTGGTGGAAGCGGGCGCCGATTTCTTCCTGATGCCCTCCCTGTTCGAGCCCTGCGGCCTCAACCAGATGTACAGCCTGGCCTATGGCACCCTGCCGCTGGTGAGAGCCGTCGGCGGACTGAAAGATACTGTAGTGGACTGGGACGCCGATCCGGAGCACGCGACCGGGTTCTGCTTCAACGATCCCACCGCCAGCACCTTGCTCGATGCCATGCGCCGCAGCCTGCTCCACTACCTGCAGGAACCGGAACGGTTTGCCCGCGTGCAGCAAAATGCCATGCACACCCGCTTCGACTGGGCCGACTCTGTTCCCCTCTACGAGCAGATGTATCAGGACGCACTGGCCCCGGTGTGACCCAGATTGCTGAAGTTTTGTGCCCTTGATACGGCTTTATCCGTCAACAGCGAAAAAAGTCCCCTTTGGCTGTTGACGGCCCCCCAAAACTCTATAGAATCCCCCACCGCAGTGATGCGAAGGTGGCGGAATTGGTAGACGCGCTAGCTTCAGGTGTTAGTGTCCCACGGATGTGAGGGTTCGAGTCCCTCTCTTCGCACCATACTGCAACATGCTCCATCGATGGCATGTAAAACAAGATTGATGACAATGTGCGAAGGTGGCGGAATTGGTAGACGCGCTAGCTTCAGGTGTTAGTGTCCCACGGATGTGAGGGTTCGAGTCCCTCTCTTCGCACCATGCTTTTATCAGACAGCATGTAAATCCAGACTGATAACCCGAATGTGCGAAGGTGGCGGAATTGGTAGACGCGCTAGCTTCAGGTGTTAGTGCCCCCCGGGTGTGAGGGTTCGAGTCCCTCTCTTCGCACCATG
>NZ_JBFODK010000060.1:0-8711 GCF_040908275.1 Aeromonas sp. R4-3 | reverse complement strand
GGATTTTCAATCCCCTGCTCTACCGACTGAGCTATCTGGGCAACGGCGCGCATTAAACCCTTTCTCGACTGGGGTGTCAACCTTGCAGCCCCAGTTTCTGGCATGTTTTTGCATAGGGTGAACCAAGTGGCGAGATACTGTGCAAGGAGCCCCTGACTCAACACCCGGATCCGGTTGTCGGTAGGTGCTGCTATCGAGGATTTTTCCCTTTATAGAATTACCTTTTCGCTCTCTCACGCATTCGGTTCCTCCAACAAGTCAGCCCATTTTCTGTCAAAAAACGGATGAACTAACCTGCATGTTTTTTGTGCGCTGAAAAGTTACCAGAAATTGACCAGACAGGGTTTGGTGCGTCGATACCGAAGGACCTCCGGTCGCTCAACTTCCGTATCTGCGTTTGAAGAAGAGTGATAACCCCCTACAGCAAGAGCTGTAGGGGAAGTAAATACTTGTGCTCAATGTGGTGTTTTAGCTCATAAAGTGAGCAGGGTGTCGGGGGGGCGGAAAAAAATAAAAATATTTTTCCGCCACAAAATCGGACTCTATTGAGTTTCTTCTTTCTGATTCTTTAGAGGGGGGCAAAAACTGATTTCTACTCTCCGGCTATAGGGGGATTTTGTAAAGCACAAAACATACCATGTGCAGGGTAGTCTGTTTTTATAAGGCATTATCGGATGGTTACGCTCTGGAGCTGGTCTTCCCTTTCGGTTTTTCTTCGTCCAACATTCTTGTCATGAGTCACCACGGTGGGGGCTCTAGATGATAGGAGGTGCGATGCCCGAACAGGCTGTAGCTCCAACTGTAGATAGTGCCAAGTTGGAGGAGTGCAGTTCAAAGCAGCGTGAAAGTAAAGATAAATACGAGCGTTCCCTTACGTGGATTACTTATGCCACTGGTCGCAAGGTTGGTTGTCTTAGTTTCACCAAAAATAAAGTCCGTTATCGGTTAAAAATTGCGAGCACGGACGAATTCAGCGTTAAAGAGATACGTGAACAAGCAAGAAAGCTAAAAGCGGAGTTTGTACTTGATCCAGTAGGATTCAATCAAACCTATCTTTCGAGCTTGTCAGTAGAACAGTTTATACATGATAAATACCTGCCCTCAGTACGAGCAACTCATCGGTCACATAAAACCATCGAGTCTCGCGTAAAGCCCATCGTGGCAGCTTTAGGGCGCAAGCCATTAAACAGAGTAACCCGTTTCGACATCGAGGATTTTCTTACAGAATCAAATAAAACGTGCTCTGTCGCCACGCGGAACCGCTACTTGGCACAGGTAAAGGCCATCATGTCCTTCGCTGTAGAACGTGGCATTCTCAAGTCCTCGCCAGCAGCAGGGATTCCGGCAAAGCATGAAGCTGTTTTGCCACCCAAGGGGTTGCCTGATGAGGTGGTGAATAAGGTGGTCCATCGTTTGATGAAAGACATCGACGATGAAAAAGCTAGGCTTCTGCTGTTCCTGTTTGCAACAGGGTGCCGGCTGGGTGAGGCCCGAGCGCTACAGCTTCAAGATTGTAATCTCAATCGAAAGCTTGCGTATTTGCCCACCAGTAAGTCTGGTCGAGAAAGGCTCATACCACTTAATCATTTCGCGCTGGAGTTGATTCAACTCCAATTCCAGCGCCATGGCACAACCGGTCTGCTCTTTAGAGGCCAGGGTGGTGTCTCTCAGATTTCCGAACCTCGGCGGTATTGGTACCGGGTCTGCAATGATTGCGGACTCTCAGGAGTACGCATGCATGACGCCCGTCATACCGTCGCTACCTCGCTGTTAAACCAAGGTTGCTCGCTGGATGTGCTTCAAAAAGTGCTGGGCCATAGCTCGCCAAAAATGACTGAGCGATATGCCCGCCTCCACGATACCACGCTGGTTAAGGCCGTCAACGAATTACACACCCTGTGGGACCTCCCACGCATCACCTGTTAACAATTTTTTGGAGAATGGGGGAGGAGACTCCCCCATAGATAATTATGCGTAGACCCAGATCTAGTAGTGATAACCCCCCGAGGCGTTTTGACCGTCGTCCAGGGACTCAAGCATCTATTGATAGGATGGCAAGTCAGGGTGTACCGCCGACAGACTCGGTACCGGACTCGGATCAGGAGGCATCAGCGCCAGAATCGCACCCTGCAGTCGCTCCTGACTCGCTGCCGTTACTGGTGGAGAAAACGAACCTTGATGCACACCATGGTGATGCTCATCGAGCGAATATTGCCCCCGATGCTGTGAGCCCAATGTCCGAACAGCACGAATGTTGTCAGCCATACCCCGACAGTGAGACTCAATATGAGCTTTTCGTTCGTCGTGAACTTCTTATGCTGGATCAGTGTTCAGCAGAATACAGGTTGTACAACGAGGGGCGTTGCTCGATTACCCCTGATGGGACTGTGTGTGACCTAGATGGCGTGGTGCTTTCCAGGTCTGAGCCGGAGATGAAAAAACCGGTTCATTCGATAGCTATTCCTGATGGGTTTGCGATGTCCCCGTGGGGGAAATTGGCTAGCGATCATGGCAAGCCAAAAACGATACTCGGTAAGCCATTGCTGCCGGTATCGATACTCCAAGCTGACAGTACAGACATCAGTGGTGTTCGTTTCATGTATCTGGATGAGCGGAAGCAATGCCAGCGCATCGACCTATTATTCGATAGGGTGATTCAGGACTACAAAACAGTGAGGGCTGCGCTATACCGCGCGGGGATTGAATGCCTAGGTGTACGGGAGGAGGGGCTGCTGTCATACATGTCCGCCAGCATCAGTATCCAAAATATCAGCGTGGTCCATCAGCATCTGCAAGCGGGGTTTGTTAGCGAACATCTCTGCTATGTCTGGGTAGGTCGGTCAATTTACAAAACGGGCTATAGTGGTCCTCAGCACGAGCTGCTGTCCGCGCCTGGTGAGCATGACGCTATCCACTCGAAAGGAACGCTGCAGGATTGGCAAAAGAACATTGCGTTGTCTGTCAAAGAGTCACCAACCATGCTCGTTGCAATCATGGCAAATCTATCCAATGTATTCATGAAGTTATCAAATACAGGGACCATGATTTTTCACTTCAATGGTGCAAGCTCTTGTGGCAAAACGACGCTTTTACAAGTGGGGCAGAGTGTGTCAGGCGTGGCATCTGACCCAAGTGCGGGCCCCGCAACGGCGATTGTGAAGTGGGACGGAACAGCTGCTGGGTTCAAAGGCATGTTTCAACAACGAACTGGCATTGGCATTTGTTTGGATGAACTGGGCTCATTGTCTAGTAACGATCCGCTTCAGTTTGCCTATTCGGTGACGGGTGGACAGTCGAGAGTACTTGGCAATTTGAAGGGCACAGGTAATAGGAGCCCATTGGCATCGAATGTTTGTGCTCCCTCTTCGGGGGAGGAATCCTTCAAGGAACTGCTAGAGCGGAGCAAGGCGGGCACTAAAGGGGGGATATTCGTCAGACTGCTGGATATTGAGATGATGGCGGAGGATGTCGCGCTGGCGGGTGAGAGCCTTGAGCTGACTCGTTGCCGGGTGAATGGCCTTAAAGCTGCAACCTCTCAGTACTACGGTACGGCGATGCCTGCATATATTCAGGCGCTGTTGAATATGCCAGACATCGATACCCCTGCTGATTTAGCGGTTATCTTTGCTGCTAAGCGTGAGGAGTGCCAAGAGTGGCTGATGAGTCGCTCGGGATTAGAAAACCCTCCGCCTCTTGCTGCTCGTGGTGCTGGTTGCTTCGCAAACGTCATGGCAGCGGGGCGATTGGCCGTTGAGCTAGGTATTCTGCCGTTTGATGTGGCGTATGCAGATAATGCAGTTTTGGTATGCTTCCGACGGTGGCTCATGTCGATGGACGGCATCATGGATGATGTCACCAGAGAGGCTTATCGGTTATTGGATACGCTCTCCGAGCAACGAAGAAAGATCCACATCGGCAAGCCATCCATGGAAGTGCGGGAGCTATTAGGATTCACGGAAGACGGAAAGCTTTATGTCGAAATGACCCAGCTTCAGAAACTGTTGACAAGCAAGCCGAAGCTGGTCATGAAGTGGCTTCGTGAAAACGGGTACATAGTGCACTATGCTGACGGACGATATGTCAAAGAGATCGTAATAGACAGCCTTCCTGGCAATTATTACGTATTCTCGGTGAACAAGGTATTTCAATTTAGAAGCCCGCTATTTGATGAACGGACTGAGAGCCTCGTCCAACCTTGCAGTACTGGTTCATCAACGGCCCCTGGCTCCCCCGCTCCGAGTTTCACCCGCCGCGCGACGAGCGAGACGGGGTGCGTGATGGTTGAGTCCTCACCAGACATGCCAGAGATATCGGTGGAAGTCGAAAAATTCTAAAAAATGAAAGGGGGCCAGTGCGAACTGGCCCCTTTGCTTTTATGGGATCCGGTGGCAAAAGCAGGCAGCAAGGGGAGGAACGCTTTAGCAGGCCGAGAAGGCCAGGATGATCTTGTTGCGGAGGTTTGGAGGGCGGCGCAGCCAAAACGGCTCATTGGGTCGCTAAACCGCGATACAGGTGCCTCGCCATGCGGAGATTACCCCGGTATTGCTCACTGGTGTGATCTCAGCCTGTGCTGTCGAACGGTCCCCCAAAAAAAAGAGGCCAGTAGAACTGGCCGCTTTGTCGTTACGAGCGTTTCGTGGCAGATATCGCTCACAGGAGTCAACTAATGACCAACTAACATGTACGCGTTGACGTTATCGATACACTTCATATCCGGCAGGAACGCGGTCTTCATTATCGACTTCCTCTCGGGATTCACCGATCACCCGGTTCACCCGATCCCAGAACGTCTGACCATCGGTTTCGGTCAGGCCGTATTCCTGCTTCACCTCGCGCTTTGCGGTGGACTCTTTCATCTGGATCATTTTACTCATGCATCACTCCTTGGATTGCTACTGCTTGATGGTTGACGACAATGCAGAACAGCGGCGACAGGTGGTGTCGCGGCATGTCAGGCGCTGTCGCCAGATGTATAAATTGGGATCTTTGTCACACATGGTTCAGGGTGGAGCCTGACTCATCAGGGTCAATAAATGGCGTAAATCACGGACGATCTGCTCATGGATAAAACCGGGCGAGATCACGGTGAGCCCCGGCATCCAGGATTTGATGACAGGCAGAATTTGATTGGCATCGAGTACGCGACTGCTCAATAACAGCGCACCGTCATCCAAGGTTTTGACTATCTCCTGCTCGGGCAGCAACGGGCGATGCTGAAAGTTGATGGCAATGGATGCATTGGCCTTGAGGAGCACCTCGATCATGCCGGAGCGCCAGAGTGTCGGATCGGTATCGATCTGTCGTTGAATGTACGCGTCACGGGTGAAGGTCTGTTGCGATAGCTCAACCAGTGCGATGGAGCTCAGCGGATAGGCTTGCAACCTACCCTCGCTGACACCGACCAAGTGCCAAGTGCCCTTGTAGTTGACGAGCTGATAGGGGCTAAACAGTTGCTTGCGTTGGTCTTTGGTGATGAGCCAGCATTGCAGATGGTGAGTCAGCGCCTGTTCTAATACCGGTATCTGGTGAATGAGTGAGTCAGCTGATTGACCATCGAACCCCTTGATGGCGAAGAGGCTTGGGGTGTCTCTGTCCAGCAACTGACCCAGACGATGTTCACTGGCGCGGGGGAACAGGTCGGTGATACCCAACTGTTCGGCCAGCTTGCGCAGCTTTCCATCGCTCTTGTGATTGAGAAACCCAGGATCCAGCCAGTACTGCTGGCTGCGGTGCTCTATCGGTAGATAGCTGAGGCGTTGATTGAAATCCCGCTGCAGGGTGCGCACGGTGACGTTGTACTCGGTGGCCAAATCACTCAGGTGCAGCTTCTCACCGCTGTACAGGCGGGTGAGGAGCATACCGAGGCGCTGAGCAATCTTGTCGTGTTCGTGCATACCATCTAGCAAGGGCAATAACCGTGTCGCGGATTATCCAAACAAGCCGCGACACGGCGTGACGAATTGGATGGCAGGCAGTTTTTCGCAAAACCCATCATCGACGATGGGCTTTTGTCATCAGGTGAGGGGTTTTGTTATCAACCGGCGAGAAGCGGTTGAGAAGGCTCATAAGCCCCGACAGATTTTGTGTAGCGGTTTGTCGGGACGATCGCTGAAAACGGTTCATTGGGCTGCTAAACAGCGATATCGGTATCTCACCACTGGATGAGATACCGACATACCTAGCTGGCCTGAACCCACTCGCCCTCTTCGGGAAGTGGCAGCGGCTTGGATGGTACTGAACTGGTCAGGGCATCATGGATGCAATTGGCTATTTTCTGGCTGGTCTGTTGCATCCGAGTGTTATGCAGGTGGGCATAACGCATTGATGTCTGACTGCTCCGGTGTCCGAGCTGGGATTGCACATCAAACAAGGTGCCTCCGTTGGAGACAATCAGTGCTGCGACCGAATGACGACAGGTGTGCAAGCAAACCCCCTCCTTATCTATACCGGCTCGCGCCAGCATCCGCTGAAAACCCTTGGTGGGATTTTGCAATGGCTGCCCTTGCCGCTTGCCTGGAAACAGGTAGGGATTTCCCTGTGTTACAGGTAAGTAGTTCAACAGCTCCACCGCCATATGGTTCAGGTGCAACACACGGCTATGGCCGTTCTTGGTGTGTGGAATGTATAGGGTCTTGTCCTCCTTGTTGTAGTGCTGCCATTTGGCCCTTGCCAGCTCGGCCCGACGCAAACCGGTGAGCAGCAACATCTTGACGTACTGACCGGTATAGAAACTCTCATGCTGATCGGCAGCCCGGAACAGGCGACGGATTTCATCTGGGGTGAAGTAGCGTTCGCGCCGATTGTTCTCTCGCAGCAACGACACCAGGGCTGCGGGATTGTCCTTGATCAGTCCGGCACGGGCTGCCCAGGTCATGATGGCCTTGAGCAATGCCAAAACGCGATTGCAGGTGGCCGGGGTGAGGCGTTTGAGCAACATCTGTTGCATGTTCTGGATGCGGGTAACGGTGATCTCTTCCGGGATCAGGTTGCCGAAGATTGGCCGTAGGTGATTACGGAAGCGATGTTCATCCGTCTTCCAACTGCGATTTCGTGATTGCAGATAGGGCAGATAGTCTTCCTGAAACAAATTGCTCAGGGTCTTCTGATTACGCTTGTCCTCCTTGGCTTGTTGCGGGTCAACGCCTTCGGCGATCTTGCGTTTGTAGTCGAGCGCGAGCTTACGAGCCGCGCTGACATCCAACGCGGGATAGTGCCCCAGGGCAATGGCCCGCTTGCGCCCATGTATTTGATAGCGCAGCAGGAACTTGCGGCGGCCTTCCCCTTTGCCCACCAGGCAGCGCAGACCGGTCACGTCGGTATCTGAATACTCCGCTTCGGTACTGCGGGCGTCATCTGGGTTTGGGGGCAGATCGGCAATCCGTCGATTGGTGAATTTAAATCGGGTAGGTGTTTCGTTCATGGTTCGCTCCTCAACATGTGAGCTGGTTAGACACGGCATAGGCCCCCTTCACAGTGGAAAGGAGGTCTAATCCCCGTCTCTGGCTTGGCGATCAAAATGGTCGTTGCTCATCGCGCCTTGGCCTGGTTGGCCCGGCACGATGACAACGCGGGAAAGGTGAGTGAACAGATGGCCGCCCCGGTCGCTACCCGGTCCGATCCCGTAAAAATGCTACCGAGCCCCGTGTCCGCCCCGCACAAACGGGGGGAAACGGGGCGCGTTTTTCCCTTTGAGTGATTAGACTTTTCCATCTCAACCCCGTGAACCCGCGAAATTTGCGGAAAAATGGGTGAGTTAATGAATTGGTCGGGTTGCCCCGCATATTCACGGCAAGCCCCGTGCCCGCCCCGCACAAACGGGGGGAAACGGGGCGCGTTTTTCCCTTTGAGTGATTAGGCTTTTCCATCTCAACCCCGTGAACCCGCGACATTTGCGGGAGTAATGGGTGAGTTAATGAATAGGTCGGGTTGCCCCGAGCATTCACGGCGAGCCCCGTGCCCGCCCCGCACCAACGGGGGGAAACGGGGCAGGTTTTTCCCTTATAGAGACTGGGTAAATCGACGCCAACCCCGTGAACCCGTGAAATTTGCGCATTAACAGGGAGGGATCATTCAGTGGCTACCCTGATCGCGTAGACACCCAGCGACAGGTAGGTGAGGAAATTACCCTCCCATAATTCATAGAACTCACCCAACTCAGACAACGGCACCACATGCGCATAGGCAATCAGCCCTTCCTGGCTTGAGAAGTCAAAATCGACCTCCTTAGCCAATTCGGCATAGTCACCCATGCCGACATAGGAAAAGTCCGTCATATAGACCAAGGACCATAGATTTCCTCGGCGTTGCAGACGGATCTCCACCGGATGAAAGCCGCCGGTTTCCGGGCCATAACCCGGATCACGAAAGTTCATCGTGACGGCGCGGGCTTGTGGCCATGTGGGATGGTGCCTGTTCAGCAGGTCGGTTAGACATACGGCGAACCGGGGTGAAACCGGTAGGGGGAGTCCCTGCCAGTTCAGTGCTATGTCACGGTTGCTCATGGCTGGGTCTCCTGTCCGGCTACCTCGTCGCCGGTCTCGGATCCCGTTTCGGCCCCGGCCTCATCCATCTTGTCTGACAAACCAGCCTGGTCGTTGGCTGTTTCCAAAAACGGGGGCTCATTGCCTTTCTCGATGGTTATCTCATCGGTCATGTCATCTTGGCCCTTCTGCCCCTTGGCTTTTCCCTTGCGAGCCTGTTTATCCATATTG
>NZ_JBFODK010000059.1:0-6751 GCF_040908275.1 Aeromonas sp. R4-3 | reverse complement strand
CCGTCATTCCGCACCTGATTTTGCTATTTTCAGTGCTTGACGGCGATCGGCCGTTCTGATCTATTACTCTCTTTTGCAGGTAGATCATCATGGCCGCACCCGCTATCTCGATCCGTAACCTCGATCACCTTGGTTTGGTCGCCGCACTCTGCCAGGAACTGGGCATTGCCCGCATGATCGATGCCTTGCTCCCCAAAACCCCGCCTTTCAAGGTCTCACATGGTGAAGCCTTGGTCGCCATGATAGTGAACGGCCTCGGCTTTCACAGCAGCACCCTGCACATGTTCCCGCAATTCTTTGCTAACAAGCCGGTTGAGCGCCTGATTGGCCCCGGGATCTGTGCTGATGACCTCAATGATGATGTGCTCGGTCGCTGTCTCGATGCCCTCTTTGAGGCCGATGTCAGCGCCTTGTATCAGGTGATGGCGGCGCAAGTTGTCGAGCGGCTGGGGCTCAAAAGCACCGCAGTGCACCTCGATATTACCAGCTTCCACGTCGATGGCGCCTATGACTGTGCCGATGGGGATCTGGTCGGTAAGCTGCAACTGGTGCGTGGTTATAGTCGTGATCACCGGCCAGAGCTGAATCAAGTGATCCTTGAGCTCATCTGTGAAAATCAGGCTGGCCTACCTGTCTATATGCAGGCCCTGAGCGGCAATAGTAATGACACCAAAGCCTTTGCCCAGACCGTTCGTCGCCATTTGAGCAGTCTCAAGGCCGCGCAGGAGTGCCGTTATCTGGTCGGCGATGCCGCACTGTACTGCGCCGATACCTTGCAATTACTGGCGCAACAGCAGCAACTATTTGTGACCCGGGTGCCCGTCACTCTCAATGAGGCAAAGCAGGCCGTGGCAACCATAGGTGCACAACCGCTGACCGCTCTGGGCAATGGCTATCATGGCCGTTGGCAACACGCGAATTATGCCGGGGTCGCGCAACGTTGGTTGCTGGTGCGCAGCGAACAAGCCAGCCACCGCGAGCAGCAGACATTGGCCAAAAACCTGCTCAAAGACAGTACCCGCGAGCTCAAAGCCTTCGCCAAATTGTGTGCCCGACGCTTTGCTTGTGAGGCGGATGCCCAAGCTGAGTTGAGCTGTTTTACCGCCAGCTTGATGCTGCTGCAACTGGATGCCGAAGTGGTAGGTGAACCCGTTTATACAGGACGTGGCAGACCCAAGCGTGGCGAAGAGCCAATTGGCCATCAGTTTCAAATCACTGGGTTGGCGGCAACTAGCCTGGCCTGCGTTGAAGAGGCCCGCAACCAGACCGGGGTGTTCATCCTGGCGACCAATGACCACAGCGATACGCTGACCATGGCCGAACTTTTGGCCACCTATAAAGCGCAGCAGAATGTCGAACGGGGCTTTCGTTTTCTCAAGAGCCCGGAGTTTTTAACCTCCTCACTGTACCTGAAAAAGCCGGAGCGGATTGAAGCGTTGCTCATGGTGATGACCTGTAGCCTGATGATTTACGCAGCGTTGGAGCACCGGATCCGGCAGGGATTAGTGGAGCAGAATCGCAGTGTGGCGGATATGAAAAAGAAACCGACCCAGCAGCCGACGGCCCGTTGGATCTTTTTGCGCTTTGGTGGCATCCATGAATATCGACTGGGAGAAGCTCCGCCACAAGTAACGGAGCTAACAGGAGACCAGCAGATCATTTTGGAGGTATTGGGTGAGCGCTATCGGCAAATTTATTCCTAAATCAGGTGCGGAATGTCGGGTCATCAGTAGAGAGGTTTTGTTATCAACCGGTGAGAAGCGGTTGAGCGGGCCAGGAAGGCCCGGTAGGTGAGGTTGTGGCAGTTGGTGGAGGGAATTAGCGAAAACTGGTTCTCAGGTGACTCAATAACGATAAGCGGTATCTGACTTGATTGTCAGACACCGTTATTATGTCAGCATATTGTCACTTATGTACGCAAACACGAGCCTTCCCTGCTTTCTTGGCTTCGTACATCGCAGAGTCAGCTTGGCTAATCAGTTGAACGGCATTGATTATATCGTCAGCATGATGGATTGCTATGCCGATACTGGCACTGATAACAGCTGTTGTTGAATCGAGTTGTATCGGCTGTTGGATGGCCTCCAATATCTTCTGCGCCAGCATATTGACATCGGGAGTCCCGTGCTTAACGTCCTCCAACACGATCGTAAATTCGTCACCGCCTAAACGTACTGCTGTATCTGTTTGTCTAATACTTTCCTGTAAGCGAGTTCCTATGACACGTAATACGGAATCGCCGGCTTCATGACCGTGTGTATCGTTGATTTGCTTGAAGCCATCAAGGTCGATATAAAATAACGCTAAAGATGTCTGAGTCCGCTTGGCGCGGGCTATTGCTGCTGGCAACAAGTTGAACATAGCACGCCGGTTATACAATCCAGTTAGCGCGTCATGAGTGGCTTCGAATTCGTGGATTGCCTCGGCCTTTTTTCGCTCCGTGATATCATGCAGGAACGCACTAAAAATTGTTTTCCCATCAATAAATAAAGAGCTAATTCGGACTTCAACAAGTAAGGTCATGCCATTGCGGTGTACCGCTGTCAGCTCGATATGTTGATTGAGGACATGGTGCTTACCGGTAGCCAGATAGCGTGCCAACCCTGCACGATGAGCCTCACGCATTGAGGCCGGGATGATCGTTTCATCCAGTGGGCGGCCAATTGCCTCTTCGCGGCTCCAACCGAATGTATGTTCTGCTTGTTGATTCCAGTCGCGGATCACACCGTGGTGATCAATGCATACGTAAGCATCGTTCGCGTTTTGGAGCACCATTTGCAATTCAGCTTCGCGTCTACGTAATTCCTGCTCAAACCGAAGCTGCTGAGCGATAGAGGCGGACAGCATTTCATTAGCTAATTGTAGGTCTTTTGTTCTTGTTTCTACTCGACTCTCCAATTCTTTATGTAACTTAGCCAAGGATGCTTCTGCTTCTTTTTGCTCCTGTATATTTTTAATAATTGAGATGAAATACTCTAGCTCACCTTTAATGCTCAATTTCTTGGTGACTATCAGGTCTATCCAAACAGAACGCCCTGATTTAGTGATGTAACGTTTTTCCTGCTGATAATGGTCGATGTCATTATTAATTAATTGCTGTAAAAGGGATAAATCGGTATTTAAATCGTCTGGGTGGGTTATATCCTGAAATGTGAGCTTGATGAACTCATCTTGGCTGTAACCGACAATTTGGCATAATGCATCGTTGACACGCAACCATCCGCCGTCTGGCGCAACCATCGCAATACCTACACCCGCACGTTCGAATATAGTCCTGAAACGCGCTTCGACATCCTCCAAGGCTTGTATGGCTTGCTCGGAACGCGCATGACTCAAAAGCATCGCTTCACGCATTTGCATTTCTTTGCTAACGAGTGCGGCAAGGTCAATCAGAATGCTTATCTCATCAGGACTTAATTGTCTAGGTTTGGAATCGATAGCACATAATGTGCCTATTGATAGTCCACCGATACTACGTAATGGCACACCGGCATAGAAGCGAATATTCGGATTTCCCGTTACGAGAGCATTACTCATGAAACGCGAGTCTTGCGTTGTGTCTGTCACGATCAGCGGGGTTGTTTGCGCTATGGCATGAGCACAAAAAGCAACTTCTCGCGGGGTTTCATTTGTATCAATACCTATCCGTGATTTGAACCACTGTCGCTCAGTGTCGACCAGTGAAACCAATGCAATGGGGACATCTAATATGCGTGCAACTAATCGGGTTATGCGGTCAAAAACCTCTTCTGATGGAGTATCGAGAATGTTGAGGGCGTGTAGTAGTTTGAGTCTGCTTTCTTCATCTGGAGGAGTTGGATAAGTCGCCATGTTCGGTAGCTCCTGATGCCTGCCGAAAAATATAACCATAATAAATATCAGGGGTAAGATTAATGAGCAAATTTCTTCTAAAAATTAATATGATATGTCTCACTTGTTGAGTTTTTTGGAGGGCTGGGGCAGCGTCAAGATGTTGAGTGATCATCCTTCGAGTGGAGGGAGGCTGTACTCGGTGGTCAGGTCATTCAGGTACAAGCTCTCACTGCTATTTAAATGTGTAAGGAGCTTTGTGAGCAACCGGTGAGAAGCGGTTGAGCGGGCCAAGAAGGCCGGTCAGGACAGGTTGTCGTTGTTGGTGAGGAGGGTGAGCTAACACCGCGCCTCGGGCGGCTAAACGGTGATATCGGTATCTCACTCTGCCGTGAGATACCGACATACCTAGCTGGCCTGAACCCACTCGCCCTCTTCGGGAAGTGGCAGCGGCTTGGATGGTACTGAACTGGTCAGGGCATCATGGATGCAATTGGCTATTTTCTGGCTGGTCTGTTGCATCCGAGTGTTATGCAGGTGGGCATAACGCATTGATGTCTGACTGCTCCGGTGTCCGAGCTGGGATTGCACATCAAACAAGGTGCCTCCGTTGGAGACAATCAGTGCTGCGACCGAATGACGACAGGTGTGCAAGCAAACCCCCTCCTTATCTATACCGGCTCGCGCCAGCATCCGCTGAAAACCCTTGGTGGGATTTTGCAATGGCTGCCCTTGCCGCTTGCCTGGAAACAGGTAGGGATTTCCCTGTGTTACAGGTAAGTAGTTCAACAGCTCCACCGCCATATGGTTCAGGTGCAACACACGGCTATGGCCGTTCTTGGTGTGTGGAATGTATAGGGTCTTGTCCTCCTTGTTGTAGTGCTGCCATTTGGCCCTTGCCAGCTCGGCCCGACGCAAACCGGTGAGCAGCAACATCTTGACGTACTGACCGGTATAGAAACTCTCATGCTGATCGGCAGCCCGGAACAGGCGACGGATTTCATCTGGGGTGAAGTAGCGTTCGCGCCGATTGTTCTCTCGCAGCAACGACACCAGGGCTGCGGGATTGTCCTTGATCAGTCCGGCACGGGCTGCCCAGGTCATGATGGCCTTGAGCAATGCCAAAACGCGATTGCAGGTGGCCGGGGTGAGGCGTTTGAGCAACATCTGTTGCATGTTCTGGATGCGGGTAACGGTGATCTCTTCCGGGATCAGGTTGCCGAAGATTGGCCGTAGGTGATTACGGAAGCGATGTTCATCCGTCTTCCAACTGCGATTTCGTGATTGCAGATAGGGCAGATAGTCTTCCTGAAACAAATTGCTCAGGGTCTTCTGATTACGCTTGTCCTCCTTGGCTTGTTGCGGGTCAACGCCTTCGGCGATCTTGCGTTTGTAGTCGAGCGCGAGCTTACGAGCCGCGCTGACATCCAACGCGGGATAGTGCCCCAGGGCAATGGCCCGCTTGCGCCCATGTATTTGATAGCGCAGCAGGAACTTGCGGCGGCCTTCCCCTTTGCCCACCAGGCAGCGCAGACCGGTCACGTCGGTATCTGAATACTCCGCTTCGGTACTGCGGGCGTCATCTGGGTTTGGGGGCAGATCGGCAATCCGTCGATTGGTGAATTTAAATCGGGTAGGTGTTTCGTTCATGGTTCGCTCCTCAACATGTGAGCTGGTTAGACACGGCATAGGCCCCCTTCACAGTGGAAAGGAGGTCTAATCCCCGTCTCTGGCTTGGCGATCAAAATGGTCGTTGCTCATCGCGCCTTGGCCTGGTTGGCCCGGCACGATGACAACGCGGGAAAGGTGAGTGAACAGATGGCCGCCCCGGTCGCTACCCGGTCCGATCCCGTAAAAATGCTACCGAGCCCCGTGTCCGCCCCGCACAAACGGGGGGAAACGGGGCGCGTTTTTCCCTTTGAGTGATTAGACTTTTCCATCTCAACCCCGTGAACCCGCGAAATTTGCGGAAAAATGGGTGAGTTAATGAATTGGTCGGGTTGCCCCGCATATTCACGGCAAGCCCCGTGCCCGCCCCGCACAAACGGGGGGAAACGGGGCGCGTTTTTCCCTTTGAGTGATTAGGCTTTTCCATCTCAACCCCGTGAACCCGCGACATTTGCGGGAGTAATGGGTGAGTTAATGAATAGGTCGGGTTGCCCCGAGCATTCACGGCGAGCCCCGTGCCCGCCCCGCACCAACGGGGGGAAACGGGGCAGGTTTTTCCCTTATAGAGACTGGGTAAATCGACGCCAACCCCGTGAACCCGTGAAATTTGCGCATTAACAGGGAGGGATCATTCAGTGGCTACCCTGATCGCGTAGACACCCAGCGACAGGTAGGTGAGGAAATTACCCTCCCATAATTCATAGAACTCACCCAACTCAGACAACGGCACCACATGCGCATAGGCAATCAGCCCTTCCTGGCTTGAGAAGTCAAAATCGACCTCCTTAGCCAATTCGGCATAGTCACCCATGCCGACATAGGAAAAGTCCGTCATATAGACCAAGGACCATAGATTTCCTCGGCGTTGCAGACGGATCTCCACCGGATGAAAGCCGCCGGTTTCCGGGCCATAACCCGGATCACGAAAGTTCATCGTGACGGCGCGGGCTTGTGGCCATGTGGGATGGTGCCTGTTCAGCAGGTCGGTTAGACATACGGCGAACCGGGGTGAAACCGGTAGGGGGAGTCCCTGCCAGTTCAGTGCTATGTCACGGTTGCTCATGGCTGGGTCTCCTGTCCGGCTACCTCGTCGCCGGTCTCGGATCCCGTTTCGGCCCCGGCCTCATCCATCTTGTCTGACAAACCAGCCTGGTCGTTGGCTGTTTCCAAAAACGGGGGCTCATTGCCTTTCTCGATGGTTATCTCATCGGTCATGTCATCTTGGCCCTTCTGCCCCTTGGCTTTTCCCTTGCGAGCCTGTTTATCCATATTG
>NZ_JBFODK010000058.1:0-55996 GCF_040908275.1 Aeromonas sp. R4-3 | reverse complement strand
AGAGCCGTGACTACGGCCGCTTCGAGGTGGGCACCGATGGCAAGTGGAGCTTCGTGCTGGCGGACAACGCCACCGTCGATGCCCTGGCCGCCGGCGACAAACACACCGAGCAGTTCACCGTGAAACTGAGCGATGGCTCGACCACCACGGTCACCATCACCATCAACGGCACCAACGATGCGCCGACACTGAGCATCGACAAGGGAGCTGTGGTATCCGAAGAGGGCCTCGTCGGCGGTATTGCCGATACGGCAGGCAGTAGCGATACGACTGACAGCGTGGCTGCCAGCGGCAAGATCACGGTCGGTGATGTGGATAGCCAGGATAACCTGACCGTCAGCCTGAGCGGGCCGGCCGGCCTGACATCCAGTGGTGCTCAGGTCCAGTGGAGCTGGAGTGCGGGCAGCAAGACGCTGGTCGGTTACACCGGCACCATAGGCGCTGCCGACTACAAGGCAGTGGTAGAGGTCAAACTGACCGCGCCGACTGGCAGCACCCAGGGGGACTGGAGCTATGATGTGACCCTGAAGGCACCCCTTGACCACCCGGGCAAAGTGAGTGAAGACGCACTCGACTTCCAGATCGGTGTGACGGTGTCGGATGGCAAGACTACCACTACTGACAGTCTGCCCATTTCGGTCGAAGATGACGCCTCCATCGCTGGCAATGCCGATGCCGTGTCCGTCGTCAAGACCAATATCCCGAACACCTTGACCGGGTTCTTCGATCTGACCCAGTTCAGCGGCAACCATTCGACCCTGAACATGACGGGCTTCACCATCAGTGGTCTCGGCTTCAAGTCGGCCACCGACTCAGAGTTGGTTGAGGCGAGTGTCAACGGCTCCGGATCGGGTCTGGGGGTAGCCAGCGGCGCGGCGCCCTATCACAACATCGCCAACGAGATCGACTTCCGTCACTTTGCGGATGGCACCTCTGCCTCCGAGCAGTTGGTCATCAAGCTGGATGCGGGCAAGGTCGCCTATGGCGCCAATATCAAGTTCAGCCAGATGTTTGGTGGCGAGCTGGAGAGCGGGGTGGTGGAGTTTTATCGCGGTGGTGTGCTGATCAATACCCTGGTATTCAACTCGACGGCAGCAGGCGGGGAGTTCAACCAGAACTTCCAAGTGCAACAAGGCGGCTTCGATACCATGGTGATCAAGGCGACCAACAACGGCAACACCAATACCCAGGACAACAGCGACCTGACGGTGAAGAGCATCGAGTTCCTCGGTGCCGATACGGCGCAGGCCATCGCCTATGGCTCCGGCACTGTGACGCCACAATGGGGGGCTGATGGCAAGGGCTCGATGGGACTGGTCCTGGATCCAAGCGCCTTCGAGAGCGGCCTGCGGACGGCAGCCGGTTCTCTGATCACCATCAGCTCAAGTGGGGCCAACACCCTGCTCGGCAAGGATGCGGGCGACAACCTGGTCTTCAGGCTGGAGTTCACCCCCGCCACCGGCAAGTGGGAGTTCTTCCAGTATCAGAACATGTCCAAGCCCCAGGGGGACAGCGACATCGACTTCCAGATCAAGGTGACGGATGGCGATGGTGACGTGAGTATCGGGTCGTTTGCCACCAAGCCACTCTTTACGCCCATCGTTCAGGGGATCTCTGCCGACAGCGTGACCGAAGGCGGTAGCCTGCAACATACGGTGACCCTGTCCGACGCGACCCAGGAGGCGACGCAATATGACTTCGCCATCAGGGGCAGCGGCAGCAACCCCGCATCTAACCTGGATTGGGGGACTGCCCAGTTCAGCAACGGGGTGACCTACAACAGCACCACCGGCAAGATCACTGTGCCGGCCGGGGTATCCGGTTTCACCGTGACGATACCTACGGTGAACGATCGTCTGGTCGAGGCAAACGAGACCCTCTCGGTGACCATAGGTGGCCAGAGCGGCACAGGTACTATCGTCGACAACGATCGGGCGCCGACGGCGGCCGGGGGCCACAGTGCCGGGCAGGAAGACAAGCCCCAGGTGCTGACCTGGGCCCAGTTCGGTGCCAGCGACGATCAGGCTGCGACCGATCTCGGGGTGAAGATCAACACCCTGCCCCTGAACGGTACCCTCGAATACCTCAATGCCGCGGGGCAGTGGGTTGCGGTGCAAACCGGATCCCTCATCTCCTACGCCGAGGTGAATGCGGGCCATCTGCGCTTCGTGCCCGGTCTGAATGAATCGAGCACCAATACCGCCAACGGAAATGGCGCCCTGGCCGGCAATATGAAGGGCGACTATGCCAGCATCGGCTATCAGATAAGCGACGGTGCCAACCTCAGCAACGGCGGCAAGCTGGTGATCGATGTGGCGGCGGTGGCTGACAAGCCGACCGTCAACCTGAGCCTGCTCGGCAATGGCATTCCGCAGTACAACCTGAGCTTCCCGAGCGCGGGGATCACCACTGGCCAGTTCCAGTCCGGCAGCTTCGACAAGAGCGCCCTCGGGATCACCAATACCCTGACCGACAGCTCTGCAGGGCAGGATCAGGTCAATGGCACCAGCGGCAACGACTACATAGTGAGCCAGAAGGGGGGTGGCGACAGTCTCGTCGGTGACAAGGGCAATGACATTCTGGTGGGCAGTGACGCCATCCAGGGCGACTCTCTCTATGGTGGGGAGGGCAACGACATCCTGGTCTCCGGTCTTGGCAACGACGGCCTCTATGGCGGTGCCGGTGACAAGGATATTGCCGTGTTGCCAGGCAACCGTGCCGACTACTCCATCAAGAAAGGGTCTGGCTACTCGTCCAATGACCGCTGGTTCGACTTTGCGGTGTCGGAGAAAGGGGTCGGAGTGACCAAGGCGCTGCACGACGTCGAGTATGTCCAGTTCGCTGACGGTATCTACCAGATCAACCAGAATACCGGGGAGCTGACCCTGGTGCCGCCGACCAAGGTGGATTACCCGGTCGAGCTGACTGCCTCCCTCACCGACAGGGATGGCAGCGAGGTGTTCGACAGCCTGGTGCTGAGCGGCATGCCCAAAGGCTCCGAGCTCTACAAGGGCAGCCAGTTGCTGGGTACCGTCGGTGATGATGGCAAGCTGACCTTCACCGCAGCGGACAAGCTGTGGAGTGGCAATGCCTTGGATCTGAATCTGACCGGGCTGACCCTGAGGGTGCCGGGTGACAAGGCGGGGCTGGTCAATCTCAAGGTCGACGTCACCGCCAAAGAGGCGGGGACCGATCAGACCAGCACCGCCAGCGATGAAGACAGCATCCGTCTGAGCTACTTCAACGCCACCGAAGGGGAGCCGGGTAATCAGAACCGCACCTTTGGCAGTGAGCACAATATAGTCGTGGGGGATCTGGATGGCAGCGTGGTGCTGCCGGGTCAGAACTACAACATTGCCTTTATGGTCGACAGCTCCGGCAGTATCGGTAGTGACGCCATGAAGACCATCAAGAGCCAGCTGGCGCAGGTCTTTGCCAGCCTCAAGAGCAGCGCCGGGGCGGACGGTGCAGGTAAGGTCAATATTTTCCTGGTGGATTTTGATTCTCAGGTCAACAAATCCATCAGTGTAAATCTGAAGGACCCTGATGCCTTGAACCAGTTGCAAAACATTATCAAAACCATGGATGGTAGTGAGAAAAATGGTGGCGCTACAAACTATGAGGATGTCTTTAAAACAACCGCTAACTGGTTCAAAAGTGATTTTGCCAAGTTAAACACCAATGCCAAGAATGTTGCCTACTTCATAACGGATGGCCAGCCGAATACGTTTAATTCCGAGTCTAATCCTTTCATTGGCTATCAGTGGGAGGGGGGCAAGTGGAACGCTATTTATTTAAGTCAGATCGTGACGGGCGAATACCAACCAGGTCAGGAATATTATCTTGATGGTCGTCTGGTGATTACAACGACTGGCCAAGTATATGGTGCTGACGGGCGTTGGAAAGGTGTTATGCGCCCTGATGGTAAAGGGGGCTATGAAGCGGTGACATTCTCTGGTGACCGAGATGGTAATAGCGATCAAAATGCGAGAGATGGGTACGCTCTATTGATTGCGGCAGGCGTTACTGTAGACGCTATTGGTATTGGTGATCAGCTGAGTGTCGACGATCTGAGAGGGTTCGACAGTGACGGCAAAGTGTTGACAGGGATCAGTGCTGACGGCTTGGCCAATGCCATTCTGGGGACCCCGGTCAGCAACCTGCCCGGTGCCGACAGGCTGGATGGTGGGGCGGGCGACGACATACTGTTTGGCGACGCGGTGCGCTTTACCGGCATCAGCGGGGAAGGGTATGCGGCCATCAAGCAGTATGTGGCCGGCAAGCTGGGGGCCGGGTCGGTGACCGATGCCCAGGTGCATTCCTACATCAGAGATCATGCCAGCGAGTTCGATCAGTCGTCGGCCAATGACAAGGGTGACACCCTCTACGGTGGGGATGGCAATGACATCCTGTTCGGCCAAGGGGGCGATGACTTCCTGTACGGCGGTGCCGGCAACGACACCCTGTTCGGCGGCAGCGGCAACGATATCCTTTATGGTGAAAGCGGCAACGACAGTCTCTCTGGCGGCAGCGGCAACGACACCCTCTATGGCGGTACCGGCAATGACATACTGAGTGGCGGGCTGGGCAACGACATCCTCATCGGGGGGCTTGGCAACGACGTTCTCAAGGGGGATGAGGGATCCGATACCTTCACCTGGCTGAAGGGGGACACGGTCGCAGGCTCCGTTGCCAAGGACTATGTGGTCGATTTCAGCAAGTCGGAAGGGGACAAGCTGGATCTGAGCGACCTGCTCGACAGCGATGGCAGCAAGAACCAGACCACCCTGAAGAGCCTGCTCTCTGTGTTCCAGGACAGCGAAGGGGTGCACCTGCAGGTGAAAGAGAGCAGCGCGGCAGCGGTGACCCAGGAGATAGTGCTGGTGAACCACACCTTCGACACCCTGACCGGGGGATCGGGGTCCACGGCCAACCAGGTCATCGACTACATGTTGAATAACAATCTGCTGGATATCGACAAGTAAGCCAGCCAGATGGACACAAAGCGGCAGAGCAATCTGCCGCTTTTTTTATGTGCGTCATTCGGCTTGTGGGGTGATGGAAAGTGGGGTGAAGGAAAGAGGGGGGTATGCAGGTCAGGGGAGGGGGCCGCAGACCCTGTGTTGCCGGGTAAAAGAAGGGCGCCGACTCGCACGAGGGGCGCCTCGGGGTCATCAGCATTGGGTGCTCAAGGATCAGGCATTGACCTGGGCCAGACGGGAGTCGCGCTGAAAGCAGTTCACCAGCAGCAGCAGGGTGGTGACGCCGACGGTGCCGAGCACCAGCCAGGGCAACCAGGGTTGTCCCTGGGCCATGGCGTAGTCGTGCAGGGCGCCGCCCCCCACGTAACCCGTCATGCCACCCAGCGCCAGACCCAGGCGACTGAACCCCATGTAGCTGCCGCGCGCACCCGGCTGGGCCAGTTTGGTCATGAGCGTCTCCCGCGCCGGTTCGGCGATGACGATGCCGAGATAGAAGCAGGCAAGCAGCATGAAGACGGCGGGCAGGGTGGTGGCAAAGGCCACCAGCCCTATCCCCGCCGTCATCAGCAATACCCCCGCCATCAGGCGGTTTTCCAGCTTGAAGTGGCGCTCGCCGTAACGGGCAAGGGGGTAGAGCAGGGCCAGGGAGATGGCCGTCTCCAGGGTATACATCCAGCCCACCGCCGTGGTGCTGCCCGCCATCTGCTTGACCAGGATGGGGAAGATCAGCATCACCTGTACCCAGAGCGCGTAGTAGCCGCTCAGGATGAGCACCAGCCGGCAGAACGCCTTGTCCGCAATCACCTGGCCGAGGCCTGTCCGGATCGGCGTCGGACGCAGGGAAAGCTTGTAGGGAGGCAGGATCAGCAGGTTGCACAGGGCCGCGCAGACGAACAGGCCGGCCCCCAGCAGGCAGACATATTCAAAGTCGAAGTTGAGCAGCCAGCTGCCGAGCAGGGCCCCCACCACGGCGCCGGCGCTCTCCAGCATCATCAGCAAGGAGATGTAGCGGCCGCGCTCCCGCGGGCGGGTGAACTTGATCACCAGGGCGGCGCGGGGGGGATCGAACAGGCAGCCGCCTAGCCCCGAGATGATGCAGGAGACGATGAGTTCAAGCCCGCTCTGGGCGTAGGCCAGACTGGCAAAGCCCAGCGCCCGCAGCAACATGCCGCAGACGATGAGGGGGCGAGCGCCGAACTTGTCGGCGAGGGAGCCGCCGAAGACCCCCAGCCCCTGCTGGGTCAATTGACGCAGGCCCAGCGCCAGTCCGACCACACCGGCGGCCCAGCCAAGCTGGTCCACGAATCGCAGGCTTATCATGGGCATCACCACGAAGAACCCCAGGATCACCAAGAGGGAATCCAATGCCAAGAACCACCGCCCCAACCGCCTCGCCCGCTCCACCATGACCCTTATACCCCTGCTTGCTTCGATGACATTATTTGTTGTGTACTCATTATCCGAATGGCGCCGTCACCAAACAGAGCCAAGGGCGACGATAAGTCCCTGACTCGCTGGCGTTCTGCCATTTCACGACGATTGATGCTGCTATTCTGGTGGGGCTCCAGATATAGTGGTAGCCGACAACTGGCTATATTTCATATTGGATTTGGTTATGGCTGTGACACTCGACGATTTGCAATTGCTGCTGGATGTGGCCAACCGTGGCAGCTTCAGCAAGGTGGCGGCCATTCGCGGCTGGTCACAACCCATGGTCAGCCAGCGGATCGCCGTGCTGGAGCAGGAGCTGGGCCAGTCCCTGTTCCGCCGTCACCGCCGTGGCGCCACCCCCACACCGGCCTGCGAGCAGTTCCTGCCGGCGGCCACCAGCGCTTTGAGTGCTCTGGAAGGGGGGCGGCTGGCGATGCAGGGGGCGCCCGCCCTACCGCGGATCCGGCTCTCCTGCCTTCCCTCCCTGACCACTGTGGTGTTTGGTCCCCTGCTGCTGGCTCTGGTGGACGAGGCGTTCGAGATCCGCTGCAGCACGGATCACTCCGGCGTCATCATGCAGGAGCTGCTGACCGGCGAGACCGACGTCGGTTTCATCCTCAAGTGTCCCGCCATAGCCGGCATCCAGCTCGAGCTGCTCTATCGCTCCCCCATCATCGCCGTGGCCTGCGCCACCCACCCGCTGGCCGGACGGCAGGGGCTGACCCTGCAGGATATCGCCAACGAGCGGCTGGCCCCCCAGCAGTGGGGCACAGGCTGTGACGAGCTGATCCTGCAACTGCGGCTGCTGCGCCAGGTAGCGAGCCCGCTGCACGCCATCCAGCCCGCCAGTGCGGCGCGGGAGCTGGCACTGGAGCACGGCTTCATCACCCTGATGCCAGCGCTCGCCATCACCCGGGATCTGGAGTTTGGTCGCCTGGTGAAACTGGATGTGACGGATCTGCCGCCGGATCACTGGGACGTGATGATGGCCTGGCGCAGCGGCAAGCGGCCCAACCCCGCCAAGGAGCGGGTGCTGGAGGCGGCGCGCACCCTGGCCAGGCGCTGGTCGGGCAAGCCCACATGAAAAAAGCGCCGGACAAGCCCGGCGCTCTCCCTTCACTGACATTCGGGATCAGTAGCTGGCCTTGAGGCTCACCCCCGAGAAGGCACTGAAGCCGCTCAACTGCACGTGCCAGGTCCCTGCCTTGGGCGCGTTCAGGGTGCAGGTTTCGGCGTTGCCGCTCTTGTAGGGGCGGCAGTCATAGCTGCTGCTGGTCGGCTCGCTGCCAAATTTTACGTAGAGATCCGCATCCCCGCTGCCACCGCTGCTGGCGATCACCAGTTGGCTCTTGCCGGTCGGCACCTCGACGGTGTAGTTCAGCTTGCCCCCCTTGGCGGCGGTGAGATTGGTCACAGCTACCCCGTTTTGCAGCACCTTGTCGGGCTGGGGCGTGGCGCCACAGCTGGCGTTGACCCCGACCGCGGTGAAGGCGGTGGCGACGTCGGTCAGGCTGTAGCCGAGATCGGTAGCCGCCCTGGTCACGCCGCAGGCGCCCTGATCGAAACTGGTGTTGGCCCCCCAGTAGAGGCGGTTTGCCAGCACGAACACTTCGAACGCCTTGCGGGTGTTCCAGCCGCCGGTGTTGGCCAGCAGGTAGAAGGCGCGGTTGTAGACCCCCGAGCTGTGGTGCACGTCGATGCCGTCATAGTAATCGCTGGCATGGCCGATGGAGCTGCCGTCCCGGGTCGGATCCTCGAAGTAGCGCAGGGAGCCGTTGCCCTTGAAGATCTGGGCCCCCACCAGCCAGTCGTTGCTGCCCTTCATGTAGTTCTCGGCCGCTTCCCCCGCCATGTCGGAGAAGGCCTCGTTGATGCCGCCCGACTGACCCGAGTAGACCAGCCCCGAGTTCTGCTCGGTGAAGCCGTGGCTCACCTCGTGGGCAGCCACGTCCAGGCTCACCAGCGGATAGAAGGTGGTGGCACCGTCGCCGAAGGTCATCTGGCTGCCGTCCCAGAAGGCGTTCTCGTAGTTGCGGCCGTAGTGCACCCGCATCTTGAGCTTGAAGCTCAGCGGCGCCGTGTTGTACCAGTTGCGGTACATGTCGAACACCACATTGCCGAAGTAGTGGGCATCGTTGAGTGGCGAGTAGGCACCGTTGATCTCCTTGACCCTGTTCTCCGGGCAGCTGAACTGGTGCACTGCACCCCCACTGGTGGCGTGATTGAGGTTGATGGTGTCCACGTTGCTGCTGCTCATGCGGCAGCTGTCGTCCACCTTGAGGGGACCAAAATCGGCGCCATAGAAGTACTTGCCGGTCTTGAGGTTGCCGCCAGGGCCAGTGGCGTCCTGGTGATTGATCCCCTCCCAGCGCTTGATCTCGGTGCCGCTCTGGGCATCGAGCATCACGAAGGGACGGCTCGGCTTATCGCTTGCCGCGAGCCAGGAGACCAGATAGACCAGGCGGGCCTGACCGGTCTCATCCTGCATCACGAACAGCTTGACCCGTTCGTTGCTGCCCTTGGCACCGGCGCGGGCCTTGAGGGCGGCATCGGCAGGGGAGAGGGTGGCGGTCGGGCCCGTCAGGTCGGCATCTATCTTGCGCAGCATGGTGCCGGACACCTGGTTGACCTGGCCCCCCAGGGCCTGATCGGCCACCAGCACCTGACCCCAGACCGGGATGCCTTGCCAGGTCTGCTCGTAGCGCACTCGCTGCTGGCCGTTGGGCAGCTTGACGACCCGTACCTGGCGAAACTCGCCATCCCCTGTGGCGAGGGCGCCTATCCTGGCGGCGCCGCTCACAGCGCCGGTCAGGTCGGAGACCTGGTTCACTTCCACCTGTTCTGCCGCCATGGCGGCGCTTCCCCAGCAGGCCAGTACCACGGCCAAATAGACTTTGTTCATCTCGTCTTTCCTTAGTCGATGAAGATTGCACGCCGGGTCCGTTGCCCGGCGCTCTTACACTAGTGCGCCGGTCTGAAATAACTGCCTGTCATATGTGACAGAGCAGCATAAAGGCGTAGCAGATCTGACTGTTGCCATTTGTGACTGCTGAAATTCGTCATGAATATGGTGACTTGTGCCAAGGGAAGGGCTGATTGCTGCAAGGTACAAAACAGTGCCCAAATGGGCACATCCATATGGGGATTGCCTGCCGGTTGAAGGCGCCGAAAGTCCTTGGCAAACAAGGGATTGATTGACTACATTGGCTCCCATGACGGCGGATGCCGGACCAAAGGCGGGGGAGGAGCAATGTTTTCATGGCAACTGGATGACGAGCTGGCGCTCCTGTTTCTGCAGCCCGACATGGCCAGCGAACTCTTTCGCCTCTGTCAGCGCAATCGCGACTATCTCTCCCAGTGGCTGCCCTGGGTGCCCCATATCCAGCAGCCCTCCGACAGCGCCACCTTCATTCGCCACGCCATCGAGAAATTTGCCCGAGGCGAGGGGCTGACCACCGCCATCGAGTATCAGGGGGAGGTGGTCGGTGTCATCGGTTACAACCAGATCGATCAGGGGCTGGCCAAGGTCAGCATCGGCTACTGGCTGGCGGAGCGCTGGCAGGGCAATGGCATCATCACCCGGGCCTGTCAGGCCCTGATCCATCACGCCTTCGAGGAGATGGGGATGGAGAAGGTGGAGATCAGCGCCGCGCTGGAGAACGAGCCCAGCCGGGCTGTGTGCGAGCGGCTCGGCATGCAGCAGGAGGGGATCACCCGGCGTGCGGAGCGGTTGGCGGACAGGGTAGTGGATCATGTCCACTACGGTCTGCTGCGGGATGACTGGCTCAGGCTGCGGGAAAGGGATCACTGATGGGGTCCCGGCCCAGTCCGGTTACTGGCACCCTGCATGGCCAGCATGGGGAGGCACAGTGCTGACCCTGCCCCATATCACCACGGCCCGCACCCGGCTGACCGTCCTGCCCCCGGAGCGGGCCGAGCTGATGCTGGATTTCTACCGGCGCAACCGCACCCATCTGCAGCCCTGGGAGCCCTGGCGCGACGAGAGCTTCTATACCCTGGGTCACTGGCAGGGGCGGCTGCGCGACGGTTATGGCCAGTTTTTCGACGGCAGCGCCGTGCAACTGGTGGCGCTCGACCCCAAAGGGGAGCGGGTGCTCGCCACCTGCAATTTCACCCACATCATGATGGGCATGTTCAAGGCATGCCATCTGGGTTATGCCATCGATCAGGATCATCAGGGGCAGGGGCTGATGCAGGAGGTGGTGGCCGCCGGCATCGACTACCTGTTTCGGGAGCGCGACCTGCACCGCATCATGGCAAGCTACATGCCGGTGAACCGGCGCAGTGGCGCCCTGCTGGCGCGTCTCGGGTTCGAGCAGGATGGCTATGCCCGGGACTACCTGATGATCAACGGCCGCTGGGAGGACCACGTCCTCACAGCGCTGCTCAATCCGGCCGGTTGAGGAGCCTGTGGCTTTCTCCGTGCGGGACAAGTTCCTCGCCAAGCCATGGGCGCAGGCCGTCCCGGATCCTGGCTCCCCATGATTTGGAGGCTTTTTCACGGCAAGATCGCACTATCTGTATGCCTCTCATACCCCTGACCCCAAAAGCGTGTAAAATTGCGCCCTGAATTTTCCCGGCCAGCAGCAGCTGGTCGCGACTCCATACATGCAAGGCTGACATTGTGACAGAAGTAGATAGATTCGCGGACATTCGCCCCTATCGCGATGACGAAGTGCCGGCTGCCATCGAGCGGCTGATCCAGGATGACGAGTTTATCGGCGCCATCGCCAAATACCGTTTCGGTTCCCTGATGAGCTGGCTGGGCTGGGCCATTCGCCCGCTGATCCGCCAGTTCCTGCGCCACAAGTGGGCCAAGGTCAGCACCATCCATCAGGTGCAGATGGGGGTGACCCGCTACATGAGTCGCATGATAGCCACCTCCACCCAGGGGGTGAGCTTCTCCGGTCTCGAGCATCTGAAGAAGGAGCAGGGCTACCTGTTCGTCTCCAACCACAGGGACATCGCCATGGATCCGGCGTTCGTCAACTGGGGGCTGCACACCCATGGCTTCGATACGGTGCGCATCGCCATCGGTGACAACCTGCTGCGCAAGCCCTGTGCCACCGAGCTGATGAAGCTCAACAAGAGCTTCATCGTCAAGCGCTCCGCCAAGGGGCCGCGGGAGATGATGAAGGCCCTCGGCGAGCTGTCGGCCTACATAGGTCAGTCGGTGCACGAAGGCCACTCCATCTGGATCGCCCAGAAGGAAGGGCGCGCCAAGAACGGGGACGACAAGACGGATCCGGCCATCCTCAAGATGTTCTACGTGGACGGCAAGAAGCAGAAGATCGACTTCGTCGATTACATGCGCAGTCTCAACATAGTGCCGGTCAGCATCAGCTACGAGGTGGATCCCACCGACAAGGCCAAGGCGCGCGAGCTGTACGAGAAGTCGGTCAACGGCAGCTACGAGAAGGGCGAGTTCGAGGACATCGAGAGCATAGTCGCCGGCATCGTCGGCCAGAAGGGGCGGGTACATGTCTCCTTCGGCGTCCCCATCACCGAGGGCTTCAGCGATCCGGACGAACTGGCCGCGCTCATCGACAAGGCGATCTGGAGCAGCTACCGCCTCTTCCCCGGCAACTATCTGGCGGCGGATGTACCCGGCAAGGCCAGCACCATAGAGCAGACCGCCTTCCTGACCCGTCAGTCGGAGGTGCCGGAAGAGCACAAGGCCATCTGGCGTGCCATGTACGCCAAGCCGGTGGAGAACGCCAGCAAGGTTTGAATGACGCCGATTCGGTGAAAAAAACGGGAGCAGATGCTCCCGTTTTTGCGTCTGGTCAAAGTCGGTGGCAATGGACTAGTGAATAATATTGTTTCAACTGGTACGATCATCGGGTGAATGAGCGGGTATCTCTTGGCAAGGGGCGGGCGACTGTGCAACAGTGACCCGGCGCCAACAAGATGAACCAGGCGCTTTTCGAGTCTGCACGGATGGCAGACGACGCTGGATAAGGACCTTTAGGGGTCCTTTTTCATTGATGGACAAAGATAGACGGCAGATATACCTAAGGATGCGACCCACATGATCACCGGCAGTCTGGATACCTTGCAACGCACCCCCTTGCCCGCGCCGCTGGCCCGCATCATGGCCGAGGTGGTGAAGAGCCTTGCCCACTGGCGTGAGGCGCCCCTTGGCAAGCAGGACATAGACGGCCTCAAGCTGTTTTGCCTGGTGAGCGAAGCGCTGACCGAGCCGGTCGCGGATCGCCGCGGCGAGTTTCATGAGCAGTATCTGGATATCCAGCTGCTGCTGCGGGGGGAGGAGTGGATCGGCGTAGGGCCCCATGCCTATGTGAGCGACGACGCCGATCATCCCCACCCCGATCTCTGGTTCGTCGATGACGACCAGACCAGTTATCTGGCGTTGCAGCCCGGCGACTTTGCCATCTTCTGGCCGGGAGAACTGCATCGCCCTCTCTGTACCCTGACTACCCCAGGCTTGGTGAAGAAGCTGGTTGTCAAGGTCCACCAGTCGCTGCTGACCTCGGTCTGAGCCGCAGCGCCGGGTGCCCGGGCACCCGCCAGGACAGGGCCGCGTCGAATGGGCGCTGGCCTGTCCCGCATTGACGATTCGATGAGTGTGCCAGCCTCGGGGTCTGCACCAGAGAGTTTGAGAAAGATGAGCGCGCCAGACTATGGGTCGGCGCCAGAGAGTTTGAAAGGATAAGCGCGCCTGGACCAGAGTTGGCGGTCGGCGTTAGAGAGTTTGAAAGGATAAGCGCGCCTGGCCCAGAGTTGGCGGTCGGCGTTAGAGAGTTTGAAAGGATGAGCGCGCCAGACTATGGGTCGGTGCCAGAGAGTTTGAGAAAGATGAGCGCGCCAGACAATGGTCGGCGCCAGACAGTTTGAAAAATTGGGCGCACTTTCCTGCGACCATAACGCCCCCGGCAGGGGAATCCCATCCATGTTGGATGACACGACACTGTCGGCATAAAGCCGAAGCACAGGAAGATGTAGAACATGAGCAAGTTGGTATTGATCCTTAACTGCGGTAGCTCTTCCCTGAAATTTGCCGTAATGGACGCCGAAACAGGTGAGGACATGCTGTCCGGCCTGGCCGAATGCTTCAATCTGGATGATGCACGTATCAAATGGAAACTCCACGGAGTCAAGGGCGAAGCCATGCTGGGCGCCGGTGCCGCGCACCAGGCCGCCCTTGACCACATAGTGGGCCACATCCTGCCCCAGGATCCGACACTCGCCGAGCAGCTGGTCGCCATCGGCCATCGCATCGTGCACGGTGGCGAGCAGTTCTCCCGCTCCGTTCGCATCGATGATGGCGTCATCGCCGGCATCGAGGCCGCCATTCCGTTCGCCCCCCTGCACAACCCGGCGCACCTCATCGGCATCCGTGCCGCCCTCAAAGTCTTCCCGGCCCTGGCCGAGAAGAACGTGGCCGTGTTCGACACCGCCTTCCACCAGACCTTGCCGCAGGAAGCCTACCTCTACGCGCTGCCCTACAAGCTCTATCAGGAGAACGGCATCCGTCGTTACGGCGCCCACGGCACCTCCCACCGCTTCATCGCCGAAGAGACCGCCAAGGCGCTGGGCAAGCCGCTGGCCGAGCTCAACATCATCAACTGCCACCTGGGCAACGGTGCCTCCGTCTGCGCCATCAAGAACGGCGAGTCCGTCGATACCTCCATGGGCCTGACTCCGCTGGAAGGGCTGGCGATGGGCACCCGCTCTGGTGACATAGACCCCGCCGTGGTCTTCTTCATGCACGACCAGCTCGGCTACAGCGTGGACGAGATCAACCATGTGCTGACCCGCGAGTCCGGTCTGCTGGGGATGACAGAGGTGAGCAGCGACTGCCGCTATGTCACCACCAACTACGCCACCGACGCCGGCGCCAAGCGGGCGCTGGATGTGTTCACCTACCGGGTAGCCAAGTATGTCGGGGCCTATGCCGCCGCCATGGACGGTCGCTTGGACGCCCTGGTGTTCACCGGCGGTATCGGCGAGAACGCCGCCATGGTGCGCGAGATGGTGCTGGCGCGGCTGGCCCTGTTCGGCTTCAAGGTCGATAAAGAGGCCAACAACGCCGCCGTTCTGGGCGGTGAAGGCCCCATCACGGCCGAAGGCAGCCGCCTGGCCCTGGTGATGCCCACCAACGAAGAGCTGGTCATCGCCCGCGATGCCCTGAGCCTGGTCGGCTAAGGCCCCCTCGCACCGAAACAACGCCCGGCCTGTGCCGGGCGTTGTCGTTTCAGCGGCACATTGAGCAAGCTGTCATTTGACATGAGGGGCCAGATACGTACCCTGACGGCAGTTTCACGTCGCAGAGGTAGAGATGAAGGAGATATTTTTCAACTGGTTGTCCGGTCTCGGGGTGGAGGTCACTGCCATGATGGCGCTGGTGATCGCCCTGAGCTTCATCGTGCTGACCGCGTTGGCACTGCACCTGGTGCTGCACCGCATCCTGCTGGTGCGCCTGGTGGGGCTGCTCGGCAAGACCAAGCAGGTGTGGCTGCCGCCCCAGTTGCAGCAGCGGCTCTTCTACCGGCTCGCCCTGGTCCTGCAAGGGGCTGTGCTGCTCGGTCAGGCGGAGATCTGGCTGCCCAAGGCATCCGACAGCCTGCAGCTTATCGAGATGCTGGCCCAGCTCTGGATCCTGCTGTTCCTGCTGCTTGCCCTGTTCGCCCTGCTCGACTGTCTGCTGTCGGTGAGCCGTTATACCCGGCTCGGACGGGATCTGCCCCTGCGCGGCATCTTCCAGGGGGTGAAACTGGTGGCCAGCATACTGGTCGGCATCCTGATGATAGCCCTGCTGCTCGGCAAGTCGCCGCTCTTCCTGTTCAGCGGCCTGGGGGCCATGACAGCGGTCCTGATGCTGGTGTTCAAGGACCCCATCCTCGGCCTGGTGGCCGGGATCCAGCTCTCCGCCAACCGCATGCTGAGCGTCGGTGACTGGCTGCAGATGGACAAGTACGGCGCCGATGGCGAGGTGACCGACATCGGCCTCACTACGGTCAAGGTGTCGAACTGGGACAAGACCATCACCACCATCCCCACCTATGCCCTGATCTCCGACTCCTTCAAGAACTGGCAGGGGATGACGGAATCCGGTGGCCGGCGCATCAAGCGCAGCGTCAACATCGACATGACCAGCGTGCGCTTCCTGACCGCAGAGGAGCAGCTGACACTCAAGCAGGCCAAATTGCTGGCCCCCTATCTCAGCCGCAAGGAGCAGGAGCTGAGCAGCTACAACCAGCAGCTCAGCGACGCCATCAGTTGCCCCATCAATGGCCGTCACCTCACCAACCTCGGCACCCTGCGCGCCTACCTGGATGCCTATTTGCACGCCCACTCCGGCATTCGCAAGGACATGACCCTGATGGTGCGCCAGCTGGCACCGACTTCCGACGGCCTGCCCCTGGAGATCTACTGCTTCACGGCGACCACCGCCTGGGCCGATTACGAAGGGATCCAGGCCGATATATTCGACCACATATTCGCCATTATCGGGCAATTTCATCTGCGGTTGCATCAATCGCCAACCGGTTATGACATGCATGCCTGGAAGAACGGGTGATTTGATGCTTGTTGCAGGATGAGGCCAGGGGAAAACGCCATATTAATCATCGACCCGTCACCACGTGTCGGTTGAAATTTGCGGTGCAGAGGAGAAAAATGGCGGCCTTCTCTTCGCCCCGGGCGCGCACGCCCCGGCCTGGCCAGAGTCCTGAATCACCCCAATATCACAGGAAAGTTATGAAGCTCCTCCACAACACGGCGGCTGCACTGTGCTGCAGCCTGCTCCTGACCGCCATGCCCGTGCTTGCCGTCGAATATGCCCTGCCTGCGGCCAACAGCCGCCTGGTGGGCGAGAACCTGGAATACGTGGTGCCGGCCGAAGAGGCGGGCCAGCCCCTGGAAGCGGTCGCGGCCAAGTTCCAGCTCGGTTTGACCAACATGCTGGAAGCCAACCCCAAGGCGGATCCCCTGCTGCTGCAGGCGGGCGAGAAGCTGGTCGTGCCGCACCAGCTGATCCTGCCGGATGCCCCCCGGGAGGGCATAGTGCTGAACGTGGCCGAGATGCGCCTCTACTACTACCCGAAAGGCAAGAAGGTGGTGGAAGTGCTGCCCATCGGTATCGGCCAGCTCGGCACCGACACCCCGGAAGACTGGGTGACCAGCGTGCAGCGCAAGAAGGCGGGCCCGACCTGGACCCCGACAGCCAAGATGCATGCCGAGTACGCCGCCCGTGGCGAGACCCTGCCGGCGGTCTGGCCGGCCGGCCCGGACAACCCCATGGGGCTGTTTGCGCTCTACATCGGCAAGATGTACGCCATCCACGGCACCAATGCCCAGTTCGGTATAGGTCTGCGGGTGAGCCACGGCTGCGTGCGCCTGCGTAACGACGACATCGAGTATCTGTTCAAGCAGGTACCGGTCGGCACCCGCGTCCAGTTCGTGAACCAGCCGATCAAGGCCTCGGTCGAGCCGGATGGCAGCCGCTACCTGGAAGTGCACCAGCCCCTCTCCCGCAACCAGGAGGAGTTCAACTCCAGCCTGCCGGCGCCCTTGTCCATGTCGACCGCGGTGACCCGTTTCATCGCCCACGCCGACAGCGATTCCCAGCTGGTCAAGCAGGCCCTGGAGCAGCGCAGCGGCATGCCCATCGCCATCAACCGCTGATCCGGTTGCCCTCGATGTCGAGCCCCGGCCAAGGTCGGGGCTTTTTTATGATGCAGAAGAAGGGGGCTGCCCGGGTAACTCCTTGCACCGTCGGGATAAAATCCGGCCTAACCCCTCTTGATTGGTTACTTGATTAGGTGTGAAACGTTTTCTCTGTGTTTTTTATTTGTTAAAAGTGGTTGTGATCAGGCGATCTGCTGATTAATCTAGGCCGGTTTTTTAAGGAAGAGCCCGTCGCGAGAACGGGTACAAGAGTCACATAACGGAGTTTTGAATGACAGCTAGCACCCCAATGCTCATCACCTTCCTGGTGTACATCCTGGGTATGGTCCTGATCGGCTTCATCGCCTATCGCGCCACCCGTAACTTTGACGACTACATTCTCGGCGGCCGCCGCATGGGGAGCTGGGTGACAGCCCTCTCCGCCGGGGCCTCCGACATGAGCGGCTGGCTCCTGATGGGCCTGCCTGGCGCCGTCTTCATCGGCGGCATCTCCGAGAGTTGGATCGCCATCGGCCTCACCATAGGTGCCTACTTCAACTGGCGCTGGGTGGCTGGTCGGCTGCGGGTTCACACCGAGAAGAACCGCAACGCCCTGACCCTGCCGGACTATTTCACCTACCGCTTCGAGGACAAGAGCCGGGTGCTGCGCATCCTCTCCGCCCTGGTGATCCTGCTGTTCTTCACCATCTACTGCGCCTCCGGCGTGGTGGCCGGTGCCCGCCTGTTCGAGAGCACCTTCGGCATGAGCTATGACACCGCCCTCTGGGTCGGTGCCGCGGCCACCATCACCTACACCTTCTTCGGCGGCTTCCTCGCGGTGAGCTGGACCGATACGGTGCAGGCCACCCTGATGATCTTCGCCCTGATCCTGACCCCGGTGTTCGTCATCATCGCGGTCGGCGGCATCGACACCGCCATGGTGCAGGTAGCGGCGCAGAATGCCAGCAACCTCGACATGTTCAAGAACCTGGATTTCATCGCCATCATCTCCCTGATGGCCTGGGGCCTGGGCTACTTCGGCCAGCCCCACATACTGGCGCGCTTCATGGCGGCGGACTCCCACCACTCCATGGCCAGCGCCCGTCGCATCAGCATGACCTGGATGGTGTTCTGCCTGGGCGGCGCCGTGGCCATCGGCTTCTTCGGCCTCTCCTACTTCTCCACCTTCACCGAGCAGGCTGCAGGCGTCACCGCCAACCCGGAGCGCGTCTTCATCGAGCTCTCCAAGATACTGTTCAACCCCTGGATTGCCGGCGTGCTGCTCTCCGCCATACTGGCGGCCGTGATGAGTACGCTGAGCTGCCAGTTGCTGGTCTGCTCCAGCGCC
Organism: Aeromonas sp. R4-3; assembly: GCF_040908275.1. Classification (NCBI taxonomy): domain Bacteria; kingdom Pseudomonadati; phylum Pseudomonadota; class Gammaproteobacteria; order Aeromonadales; family Aeromonadaceae; genus Aeromonas; species Aeromonas sp. R4-3. The sequence goes on along the minus strand of NZ_JBFODK010000058.1, from coordinate 37,582 downwards.
ATCACCGAAGATCTCTACAAGCCCTTCCTGCGCAAGAATGCGTCCCAGAAAGAGCTGGTGTGGGTCGGCCGCGCCATGGTGCTGGTGATTTCGCTTATCGCCATCGCCGTGGCCGTGAACCCGGAGAACCGGGTGCTGGGGCTGGTGAGCTACGCCTGGGCCGGCTTCGGTGCCGCCTTCGGTCCCGTGGTGCTGCTCTCCGTGCTCTGGTCGCGCATGACCCGCAACGGCGCCCTGGCCGGCATGCTGGCCGGTGCCCTGACCGTCATCGTCTGGAAGCAGTTCGGTTGGCTGGGTCTGTATGAAATCATCCCGGGCTTCGTCTTCGCCACCCTGGCCATAGTGGTGTTCAGCCTGCTGGACAAGGCGCCCTCGAAGGCCATGCTGGATCGCTTCGACGAGGCAGAGCGTGAGTTCCAGACTCCCATGCCTGACGCCATCCCGGTGAAATGACCCCCTGTGACAACAAACAAGAAGCCCCGCAACTGCGGGGCTTTTTCATGGTGGGGCTGGCTTATTGGCCGCTGACCCGGCACTGCCGGGGGGGTTGGTCATAGCGCTCCAGCCTGGCTTCGTTCCCCTTGGTCAGCAGCGTGAGATTCTGCCCCTCGTAACGGGCACCGCTGGCGCTGGGGGCTTCAAAGGCGAGTACCTGCGACTGCTGCGCCCCCTCGCTCAGGTTGATCACGGCGGCGGGCCGCTTGGCCTCGTTATAGAAGTAGGTCGAGAGCCGGATCTCGCCGTCGCACTGGTAGTCGACCGGGCTTGGCACCATCAGCTGGCCCCCCTTTATCTGCAACTCTGTGATGCGCAGCTGGTAGCTCTCCTCCACGCATTGGCGCGAGTCGCTCTCTTTCCAGCACTCGTTGCGCCCCTTGATCCAGCCGCGCTGCATCGCCTTCTCGGTCTTCTGCTGCTCGGCCGAGAGCTTGGCCAGCGCCTTGGGATAGAGGGCGGCGAGTTCGTTATCCAGCGCCGCCAGCCCGGCGTCCTGGCAGACAAGCTGCTCGGCCGCGCTGTGGGCCTTGGCGCAGTCAAAGGAAGGGGTAGCGGCACTGGTCAGCAGCGGCATCAAGGCGAGGGTGCCAAGCAACATCTTATTCATCGAAAAGGCTCCAGCAAGGGGGATTCCCACTTACTACAGCACAAGGGCGCCGGGCCGCCGAGGACTTTTTCACCCCAGACTCCCTTGCCCGTCTCTCTGGACCCCGCTGCCGACAACCCTAGTCACCAGGGACGCCGCCGCCCTGGCTTAGGTTCGTCGCCGCGCCAGCCGCTGCACATCCTGGCGAGCCGCAGCCTCGGCACGGCCCAGCCAGCGCTGTCGCTCCCGCTCGCCCGAGGTATGGACAGGCCCCAGATGCTGGCGATGGGTCAGCTTGATGCCACAGAGCCCCAGCACGGGCTTGTCGAGGGTGCGCTCGACGGGGGAGCCCAGCCACCAGCGGTAGTACCAGAGCGGGCTGTCCATGGTGAGCAGCAGGCGCGCCGTCTTGCCGGCGAGCAGGCGCTCGGGAAGGGCCTTGCCCTTCTGATAGCGAAAGGCAAACCCCGAGAGCAGCGTTCTGTCGAGCAACCCCTTGAGCCGGGCCGGCAGGTGGCCCCACCAGAGGGGGGCGACGATCACCAGATGCTGGGCCTGCTTCAGGCTCTGCTGCAATGCCAGCAGATCGGGTTCGAGAGGCTGCGCCTCGTCATAGCCATGGTGCAGATCCGGCTCGAAGGCGAGCTCCCCCACGTGATGCAGGGTGACTTCTGCGCCGCCCTCCTCGGCGCTGCGGGCATACTCTCTGGCCAGGGCATGGCAGAGGCTGTCGGGTTTGGGGTTGCCGTTGATGATAAGCAGCTTGGGTGTCATGGCGTGGCTCCTTGAAGTGAGCCCCCATTACACCCCTTGTCCCATGGGACAGAGTCAAGCCACCTTGTGCGCCCGTCCTGCAAGCCCTTGCTCAGCCTGTGGGAGCGGCTCGCTCTGGCCGGGGGCGCCATAGCGGCAGGGGTGCTGCGCCAGCAGCGCGGCGCACTGGGTCAGGGAGTGGTGCTGGTGCTGCAGCCTGGCCACCTCGGCCTCTATCTGCGCCAGCTTGCCCGCGATAAGCTGCTCCACCTTCTGCCAGGGAAACTCGGCGAGACTGGTGAGGCCTGCCAGTAAGGGAACCAGCTCCCCAAGCTTGCAGCCGAGCTGCTGGGCCTGGCGAATAAAGCCGACCCACTCCAGATCTTCGGCCCGGTAGATTCGATACTTGCCGCGCCGCCTGGGCTCGGGAAGCAGCCCGAGCTGTTCGTAGAGGCGGATCGCCTTGGGAGTGGTGCCCGCCAGCCGGGCAAATTCGCCGATATACATCTTGCTGCTCGCAAAGGTTGTTCGAGTAGGGGCTCACTATAGGCCAGTGGCAGGGGGGAATGCATCCCCACGGGGGAGGGCGAGCAGTCGGCGCAGTGCAGAGAGGATAGCAGGGAGGATAGCTGTGTGGATCCGTTATGGGCCCGCAACAGGCGCCGGTGGACTGGTGATCGCCACTATAAGCAAATATTGGGTCATTATCGGAAAACCCATAAATTCAGCTTATAGTGGCTCCGGCGAGCCAGACAGGGCCACTAGGTGGCCGAAAAAAGCACTCCAAGGGGATTTCCCGACCCGAAAGAAGGGAGGGGAATATCTCTTTTGTCGGTCTGATGAGCAAAGCGTCATCAGACGATCGCGGCAGAATGATCGTTGGAAGGGCGCCTGATAATTATCCGGCTACCTGTATGCTGATTGATTCGCACCTATTTGAATACTCACCGACATTCAAATCTACGGGGTGTAGGTCAATGTCGAAATATTCTAGTTCAAATGGATTGTTTATAGATACCCTGGCTTTTCTTAATTTTATTTTTGCTTCATACATACCCTTTCTTTCATTAATGGTTGATATTATATTCATGAGCAAATTTGTTTTTGTTTCTGGAAATTTACACCCTAAAGTAATGCTTAGTATCTCTGCATTGATTTTGCTTCTATCTCTTTGGGGATGATTGCATGTTTCAAAATAAACCTTGTCTCTTTTATAAGAGATAAGGCGAACTTCTTTTTCATATGACCAATCTCTATTTTTAGTTAATAAATATTGATTGAATAAATATTCGCTTTGTTCTTTTTTTCTTCTGTGCTCACTTGTATACTCAACTTTACTAACGCCGACTCCATCCGGTAATTCATGTCCGAATCTATATTCAACCATAATACCTTCATGATTTTGCGTATAATGGGACCACATTAGCATAGAATTGTTGTTATTCGTGAATGAACATATCCTGTAGTCATCATCTATTAATTGGTCTTTTCCTATTCCCTCTAACGTCGGAAGTTCAATTGGATCATTTAGATGCTCTTTTGAAGGGAAATAAAAATATTGATTAACTAAAGCATCGATGGTATTTATATTGAGCGGGTAGTATTTGTAAATGACGCGTTCTCTGCCAGTTATCGACCTATTCCACGTAAATACATTTACCAAGCTGACATTTAGTTTCTCTCTTAGTTCATTGTATTTATTTTCTGGTATAGGTTGCTTTATCTTGCGCGCACTATTTAGATAGTTGCTAATAACAACATAATTATACTCAGAGTGTTTCCCCATCAAATTTAGCGCTGACTTATAGTAATTATAAGCATCTGAGTATTTTCCTTGCCTTTCTAGGCAAATACCAATCAAATTATAAGTGATTATGGTTGGCTCATTTTCATCATGGAATTCATTTATTTTTTTAAATGTGTATTCATAGTTTTCATTTTGTATCTCTAAGCGAAAAACATTTATATACTCATCTCGTGTAAAATCATCATTACTTTCTTTTTCTAATAGAGCTTTTAAACGGCCAATGTCTTGACTTGAATTCCACTCTTGTTCTAGCTTGTTATATATTTGATATAAGTCATCATATAAATAGTGACTTGTTAACTCGGGGTCATCTAATAATTCCTGGACGTCTTTATACTCAGCGTGGACGTGGATAGGTGTATCTGAAAAACTATGTTCACCGATGTACCCTTTTAGGGTGTTTAAATGCATAGCGAGTAAAAATACTTTATATAATCCAGTGCATTCAAAGTTAATAAGGTCTGGGCGTTTTTTGATCTCTTGCAATACCTCATTGTCAACACTCTCGCCCAATAGAAACTTTGAAATAGCGAAGAGGGTCTTAGATTTAAGTTTATATGGCAAAGGCTCATCATTCTCTGGGCTAGAACAGTAGATGTGTATAACTTCAAAATAGAGTTTTGCTTGAAGTGCTACTTCTATCAATGAGGATTTTAATATTGATTTTTCACTTTCTTTTGATTCATACAAGTACTCTTTATATAGTTTTTCAGGGGCTTCTTTTAAGAATCTTGTTTTTTCATGTATAGATATTTTAGATATTGCAGTTTTTTCATCGATCTTATTATTAGCGTAATATTTACTAATGACGTTTAAATTCACCTTGTTTAGGGAGTTTATTATTTCTATTCCATTCTTAAAATCATCAAGGTGAAAATATGCTAAGGCCAAAGCCTGCTTTCCATTATTATTAAGAGATACGTTGTCACCTTGGGCGATCTGAAGAAAGAGAATCCAATCATCTATATCTTGATGATCGGGAAGGATATAAGTTAGGTGTATATCGTTCAACTTTTTTGATATTGATACAAAATTTTTGGCTTCATAATCTAGTTTCAATGATTTGAAAAATGCACTGCTGTTATTGGTTAGGTGAAATAGTACCCACCAAGCATTAGCATTATTTTCATCATTTTTAATTGCCATTTTGAAATATGATTCAGAAATATATTCATCCCCGGAGTGAGGATAGATTTCTTTAGCTATTGTCCCTAGATACTCATATGTCTTACTTAGATTTCCATGTTTTTTAAGTATGTCATCTAGAACTGTTGATGTATCAAAGCCTTTTGCATCAAGTAAAAAATAGCGAAACCCATAATAATCTTCGTTCTGTTCTAACAGCATGGGGTCATCTAATATAGTAAGCTCTGAGAATTTTTTGTTTCTAATTGAATCCACTATTTCTTTATTTTTCATGGTATGGGTCTATGGCGATGTGATTGGACAGTGTTAGTCAATTAAGTAACTCAGGGACAGTGTTTAAATTGAGCTGAGTCAATTATCCATCTGAATACAGAAGATTTATCGATTGTCAATTATTTAAGCTGTAAGGTTTGTGTTTTTATACACTACTTGGATGTTTTGGATGGGTCACCTTGGCCAGGCAAGATTTGGCATGGCTACCGCACTGGATTTCAGCCTCCAGATTGCTGCTTTTGACCAAGAGGTGAGGGTTGGCAGGGCTCATGGGTGACTCCAACGAGGCATCTATTGCCATTCGGGTATGTTAGCGAGGGTGGCGCTGAGGGGAAGGGCAGGGTGATGGATTTTCGGGCGGGATCAAAGAATGAGTCGCTATGGCAAGGGATGTGTCGGCGTAGCGGGTCTGTGAGAGGGGGCTCATTGGGCTCATGGGGCCAGTTTTGCTGGCCTCCTTTAGGCCAGCACCAGGGTTTGGCGGCTGCTATGGCCGCTCGTGAAGGGGAAGGGCTGGTCGCCCTTCCTTATGCCAGTGCCAATGGCTGCCGGTTGCGCCACAGCCGCTCGTGGAAGAAGAAGACCACGGTATTGATAGCGGGTTCTATCAACGCCATGACGCCGCCGGTCAGCAGCTCGCCGCTCAGCAGGTAGGCGACGGCGAAGGCCACCGAGAAGTGCACCAATGCGAAGCTGCTGGTCTTGGCCTGCAGGCTGTGATCGGGTTTGAGCTTGTGCCAGCCGAGGTCGTGGAAGTAGAAGGCGACTGTGTTGACGGCAGGCTCTATCAGGGCGATCAGGCTGGCGGTGAGCAGTTCACCGGTCAGCAGGTAAGCCACTGTGAAGGCGACACTGAAGTGCAGAACGGCAAAGCTGATGGTCTTTTTCATGATGGTGTCTCCTCTGGCGATGAGTGCAGTATCACCCGGAATCACATCAAATGAAAACTATTCTCATCTGTCGGCTGGATAGAAAAAGCCTATCGACCGAGGTCGAGACCACCTGATTGGGGACTTGCCTGGGGCCACGGCGACGATAAAGTGTGCCTTTGCCATGAAAAAGGAGCTTTCATGACCCTCAATGCCAACATTTATGTGCTGTTCATCTTGCTGCTGATGATCGTCGTCGGCGTCGTGGCCTGGCGACTGGCCCGCCGCAAGAGCCGCCACCCCGTGCTTGTCACCGTTCTGTGCGTGCTGCTCTGTCTGTTCCCGCCCTTGCCCCTGCTGGCGCTGCTCATTTTGGCGCTCTGGCGGGATATGCCCGTCCGGGCCTGAGTCGTCATTTCGGCAACGGCAGACAGAGAAAAGCCCCTTTCGGGGCTTTGTCATTTTTGTGAGCGATGAGGGCTCAGTCGGCGGCTTTGTTGAGCCACTCCACCCTGTACTGGGCGCCAGCGCCCTGGGCCAGTTTGGCGCACAAGGGTTTGAGGAAGGCTTCAATCTGCTCGGCCAGCATCCAGGGGGGGCTCACTATCAGCATGCCTGAGCCGTTCATGCCCCAGTCGGCAGTCTGGCCGGCCACTTCCAGCTCGGCCACCAGGACGTTGCCGAAGTTCTCCCGCTTGATCGCCTTGAGCATATCGCGGGACTTGTCCGCCTCCTGCCCGAGGATGGGATACCAGAGCGCATAGATGCCGGTGGCCCAGCGCTTCTGTGCCTTTTTCAGGGTATCGACCACGGCGAAGTAGTCTTCCTTCAGCTCATAGGGCGGGTCGATGAGCACCAGCCCCCGGCGTGGGGTGGGGGGCAGCAGGGCGATCAGTCCCTCGAAGCCGTCACGGTGGTGCACGGCGACGCGGGGGTCATAGCCCATGTTGGCGCGAAGATCCTCCACCTCGTTGTTGTGCAGCTCCATCAGCGCCAGCTTGTCCTGCTCGCGGATGAGGCGGCGCGACAGCTCGGGGGAACCCGGGTAGTAGTGCAGCTGACCATCGCTATTCATCTCGTCGATGACGCCAAGATAGGGGGCCATGGCGGACCACTGGGCGCGCTCGTCCCACAGCCGGCCTATGCCGTCGGCGTACTCCGCCTTCTTCTGGGACCAGACGCCGCGCAGGTCGTAGAGACCGCCGCCGGCATGGGTGTCCAGCACGATGAAGGGTTTCTCCTTCTTCTTGAGGGACTCGATGATCAGGGCCTGAACGGCGTGTTTCAGGACGTCGGCATGGTTGCCGGCGTGAAAGGCGTGGCGGTAGCTCAGCATATTAGGTCTCTGAGGGGGCCCTGCTGGGCACCCAATAACGATAGGTAGTTCAACAAGTTGTGGCTCTTGCCACGAAACAGGGAGAGGCCGCGCAGGGTCTGCAGCAGGACCCCCTGTTGCAACCGCTCCAGCTCCAGCTCGTGGGCCAGCATGGCCTGATACTCTTCCTCGGCCAGCCGCGCCTTGGCCTGCTGGCGCAGGGTGCGCCAGGGGAGCAGCACGGCCTCGGTCTGGACCAGGGCCGGTTGCAGATCGGTGAGATCGACCGGGATGCCGAGCAGATCCAGGTGGTGCAGCAAGAGCGCCAGATTGACGTTGCCCCCCAGCGTCTGCACGTTGAGCCAGTCCTGGCTGCGCTCACCATAGACCTTGCCGCTCCAGTGCCAGAAGCCGAGCGGCGTCGGCAGCTCGTGCACGGCGACCCGCTCGCTTGCCATCAGCTGTTCGTCACGCAAAGAAGGCCTGCTCCATGGTTTCCAGCTCCTCACTGAGGCTCATCCACTCCAGCTCCACCTCTTCCAGCTGCTCCTTGAGGGGGCCCTGGGATTTGAGCAGTTCGGAGAGCCTGGTTTTAGCGCTCTCTTCGTAGATGGCGGGGTCGGCCAGCTGGCTCTCGATATCGCCGAGCTTGCCCTGCAGCTTCTCCATGCTGGCCTCGAGCTTCTCGAGCTTCTGGCGCAGGGGCCGGGTCTGCTGACGGAACTGGGCCTCGAGTCGCTTCTGATCCTTGCGCGCCACCGCCGAGTTGGCGGAGACGGTGCCGTCCGTCGGCTTGGCGTTGGCCTCTTTCTCCTGCTCGCCGAGCCACTTGTGATAATCGTCCAGATCGCCGTCGAACGGCTCGACCCGGCCACCGTGCACCAGATAGAAGTCATCCGTGGTGGTGCGCAGCAGGTGACGGTCGTGCGAGACCACCACCATGGCACCCTCGAAGCCTTGCAGCGCCATGGTCAGGGCGTGGCGCATCTCCAGATCCAGGTGGTTGGTCGGTTCATCCAGCAGCAGCAGGTTCGGCTTTTGCCAGGTGATGAGGGCCAGCACCAGCCGCGCCTTCTCGCCACCGGAGAAGGGGGCCACCTTGTCCAGCGCCTTGTCACCGTGGAAGCCGAAGCTGCCGAGGTAGTTGCGCAGCTCCTGCTCGGACTTGTCCGGGGCGAGGCGAGCCAGGTGATCGAGGGGGGTATCGTCCAGACGCAGGGTTTCGAGCTGATGCTGGGCGAAGTAGCCGATGCTGACCCCGGCGCTCACCTCCAGCTTGCCCGACAGCGGCGCATTGGAGCCCGACAGCATCTTGATGAAGGTGGACTTGCCGGCGCCGTTGCGCCCCAGCAGGCCGATGCGCGAGCCCGGCACCAGGTTCATCTTTATCTTCTCCAGGATCACCTTGTCACCGTAACCGGCGCACAGGTTCTCCATGGCGATGAGGGGGGTCGGCAGGGCCGAGGGCTCGCGAAACTCGAAGCTGAACTCGGAGTCGGCGTGGGCGGGCAGTATCTTCTCCATCCGCTCCATGGCTTTCAGGCGGCTCTGGGCCTGGCGCGCCTTGGACGCCTTGTAGCGGAAGCGGTCCACATAGGCTTGCATGTGGGTCATCTCCCGCTGCTGCTTCTCGTACATGGATTGCTGCTGGGCCAGTTGCTCGGCGCGCTGCAGCTCGAAGTCGGAGTAGCCGCCGGTGTATTCGTTGAGCTTGCCGTTCTCGATGTGGATGATGCGATTGATGACCGAATCGAGGAAGTCGCGGTCGTGAGAGATCAGCACCAGTGTGCCCTGATAGCCCTTGAGCCACTTCTCCAGCCAGATGACGGCGTCGAGATCCAGGTGGTTGGTCGGTTCATCGAGCAGCAGCAGATCGGAGCGGCAGAGCAGGGCCTGGGCCAGGTTCAGGCGCATGCGCCAGCCACCGGAGAAGCTCCTTACCGGCGAGTCGAGCTGATCGCCGCCAAAGCCGAGACCATGCAGCAGCTCGGCGGCGCGGGCGCGGATGCTGTAGGCGCCTATGGTGTCGAGCCTGCCGTGCAGCTCGGCGACCAGGAGGCCATTGTCATCCGCCTCGGCCTGGGCCAGCTGGGCTTCGAGGGCGCGGAACTCCTTGTCGCCATCGACCACGTATTCGAGCGCGGAGCAGTCCAGCGCCGGGGTTTCCTGGGCCACGCCGGCAATCTGCCAGCCGGCGGGCAGGCTGAAGCTGCCGTTGTCGATGGCCAGCTCGCCCCGCACCAGCGCAAAGAAGGTGGACTTGCCACAGCCGTTCTTGCCCACCAGGCCCACCTTGTGGCCGGGGTGTATGGTGGCGGACGCGTTGTCCAGCAGCGTGCGGCCGCCGCGGATCAGTTCGATTTGACTGGCAACTATCATGGATGGATCTGCTTGGCTCAATGAAGGGGAGAAACTGGCGCGGATCTTACGTGAAATGACTCGGATTTGCACTTGAGGCTGGGGGGCATGGCTGGCTGCGGCAAGAAAAACGTGCCATAACAGAGACATCTGTCAGGGGGCAGGAGGCTTCCATGTTGATTAAAGAGATCATGACGACCCGGGTCGCGACCGTTTCCATGGATGACAGGCTGGGTGTCATCAAGGAGATCTTCGAGCAGGCCCACTTTCGCCACCTGCTGGTGCTGGAAGAGGAAGTGCTGGTGGGGGTCATCTCGGACCGGGATCTGCTACGCGCCCTCAGCCCCTATCTCGACACTGATGCCGAGATGAACCGCGACACCGAGACCCTCAACCGGCGGGCCCATCAGATCATGAGTCGCCAGCCCATCACCATCTCTCCCGAATCGTCCTTGCAGGCCGCCAGCGCCATCATGCTGGAGCAACATGTCTCCTGCCTGCCGGTACTGGAAAACGGCGCCCTGGTCGGCATCGTCAGCTGGAAAGACCTGCTGCGCGTCATGCGGGACTGGCAACCTGCCTGAGGCCTCTTTGGGAGCGAGTGGAACCCGCTCCCTCGAGCTTTCATTGACCCCTCCTCGATATAACCCTCTGTCATTTATAGTCATTACCTTCTTGTTGTTCTGAGTTATTCATTTAATTGGCTTAAAATCCCGAATAAATCTTGATTTGCGACATTTGATGTCGCAACAGGCAGGATAAATCGAGTATTTCTAATTAATCGACCCCTTCTTCAGTTCCCATCAAGGTTCGCAGATCTACCCTAGGTCATCGGAAATGAACCCGATTCAAAATGACAACGACCGAGCACAGGTCTGGTTTACACCTCAGAGGAACGAACAATGAAAAAGACAGCATTGACGATGGCCATCTCCAGCCTGCTGCTGGCCGGTGGTGCACAAGCTTCTACCGTTTACAACCAGGATGGTACCAAGCTTGACATCGGTGGCCGTGTTCAAGGCATGTACTACGGTAGCGACAACGACGACGAGAGTGGCGATCAGAGCTACCTGCGTCTGCGCATCGGTGGTGAGACCCGCATCAACGAAGAAACCGTCGCCAACGGCTTCGTCGAGTACAACGTACCGACCAACAGCTCCGACAACGAGCTGCGTTATGCCTACGTTGGCATCAAGAACGATCGTTTCGGCGCCTTCAGCTACGGTCGTCAGGATGGTCTGATTGCCAAGGCCGTTAACGATTACACCGACGTTCTGCCGGAGTGGGGCGGAGATGGCCTGGGCAAGGGTACCGAAGTGTTCGGTACCGGTCGTACCAACGGCCTGGCTCAGTACCTCTACACCTTCGACGGCCTGGTGCTGGGTGCCCAGTTCACCGGCGAGAACGAAGCGCAGAACGAGAGCGCGTCCAGCTGGACCAAGGGCTCCGAAGAGGGCTACGCCCTGTCTGCCAACTACAACTTCGACATGGGCATCAGCCTGGGTCTGGCCTATAACCAGGCTGGCAAGACTGCCGATCAGGCTGCCAACTCCAACTTCGGTGGCAGCGAAGACGCCAAGCTGACCGCAGTCGGTATCAAGTACAACGCCAACAACCTGTACGCTGCCGCGACCTACGCCTACGGCGAAAATCACGTCTATGTGAACCAGGCTGGCAACGACGGTTATGCCTCCGAGAGCAACGGTTACGAAGCCGTGGTTCAGTACACTTGGGGCCAATGGAAGCCGTCCCTGGCGTATAACCGCCTGGACGTGAAAGATTCCGACCAGAACCTGGATGACACTCTGACCGAGTACGTGTCCATCGGTGCCTGGTACAACATCAACGATAACTTCGACGTCTACGTTGATTACAAGGCCAACCTGCTGAACAGCGACGGCACTGACGGGTACAACAAGTTTGGCCAGAACACCGACGACGTCGTTGGCGTGGCCATGCAGTACCACTTCTAAGTCGTTCCCTGACTGCCTACTGTATTTTTTTGACCGGCCGCCTCGCGGCCGGTTTTTTTATGGGCGCAAAACCAGCTGTGCCCTTTGTCGGCCGTCAGGCCAATCCCGGGTTCAGCATTGTCCCCTCCTGGTCGATAACTCTTATTGTCGGGTCGATGGGGATGAGGGGTTGCTGACATGGGGCTATGGGGTGAGGATCACGCCCCGCGGTCAAGATCCTATCTTTTCTCGACCCTTTTCATTATTTCTATAGAGACTTGCGTTGCTCCTGTCGGTGGAATGCGGGTCTGGTTGGCATGCTGGCGCCCCATCGCGGGGCGGCACTCGGGAAACGGACGTAAGGGCTTTATATGGCGAGCATATTGGATTCAGTGGATCAACGTACCCAGCTGGTGGGGGAGAATCGCCTGGAGTTGTTGATGTTCCGGCTGGGTACCCAGCAGCTGTTTGCGATCAACGTCTTCAAGGTGCGGGAGGTGGTGAAGCTTCCCCATCTCAACAAGATGCCGGGCTCCCATCACAACATCAGCGGGGTGGCGAACATCCGCGGCGTCTCCATTCCCGTCATCAACCTGCGCGGCGCCATCGGCATGCGCCCCATGGTGGTCGACAACGAATCCAACCTCATCATCACCGAATACAACCGCACCATTCAGGGGTTCCTGGTGGGGCAGGTGGCCCACATAGTCAACATGACCTGGAAGGACATACTGCCGCCCCCCCGTTCGGCGGGTCGTGCCAACTACCTCACCGCCATCACCCGCATCCCGGAGGGCGGGGTCGACCAGATAGTCGAAATCATCGACGTGGAGAAGGTGCTGGCGGAGATCATCACCTATGACATCCGCATCTCGGCTGAGGTGCTGGACAAGGAGATCCTGCCCCAGATGCAGGGGCGCCGGGTGCTCATCGTCGATGACTCCAGCACGGCACGCAATCAGGTGCGCGAGACCCTAGCCCAGCTCGGCCTCGAGGTGATCGAGTGCCAGGATGGGCTGCAGGCGCTCAAGCTGCTCAAGGGGTGGTGCGATGCGGGCAAGAAGGTGACCGACGAGATCATGCTGATGATCACCGATGCCGAGATGCCGGAGATGGATGGCTACCGCCTGACCCACGAGGTGCGCAGCGATCCGCGCATGGCCGATCTCTTCATCACCCTCAACACCTCCCTGAGCGGCAACTTCAACGAGGCCATGGTCAAGAAGGTGGGGTGTGACCGCTTCATCTCCAAGTTCCAGCCTGATCTGCTGGTCGGGGTCACTCAGGAGCGCATGCGCCAGATACTGGGGGTGTGAACCCGCATAGTCGGCAGCGTCGTGCCTTGCCAACTGACAGTCGAACTGGCCTGCTGGCAGGGGGATTCACGAATGCATGGGTCAGAACCTGAGGCTCTGGATCTGGCAAAGACAGATAGCAACGCACCCGCCTTGGCGGGTGCGTTCGTTTTGGTGGGTTGGAGCCCTCGTTCGCCCCCTGGGGTCACTGGGTCAAGAGGGGCTCGATAAAGCTGGCGACCCGGTCGCGGATCTGGGGCTGCGCCGCCGCCGTGGGGTGGAGCCCATCGTTCATCATGAGTTCAGGGCGCAGCACAATATCATCGATAAAGAAGGGCATCAGCGGCAGGTCATTGGCCTGCGCCAGCTCCGGGAATATCTGCTCGAACTGCTGCAAATAGCGGGCGCCATAGTTACGGGGCAGCTGGATCTGGGTCAGCACCGTCTTCGCCTGGCTGGCCTTGGCCAGCTCCACCATCTTGGTGAGGTTGGCCCGGGTGATGGCGGGGGCAAAGCCGCGCAGGCCATCGTTGGCCCCCAGTTCGATCAGCACCCAGTCAGGCTTGTGCTCCTCGAGCAGGGTGGGCAGGCGGGCCAGCCCACCCTGGGTGGTTTCACCACTGATGCTGGCGTTGATGAGCCTGTGCTCGCCACCCTGCTGCTGCCACTTCTCATTGAGCAGGGCAGGCCAGCTCTGTTCGGCCTGCATCTGGTAGCCGGCACTCAGGCTATCCCCCAGTACCAGCAGGGTTTGCGCCTGGACCGATGAGATCCAGCAACACAGGCAACTCAAGACGAACAAGACACGCGTCATGCATTCAACTCCCACGATCTATTGTCATTACAGGTTAAGGCAAACAGGAAACGCATCATGAGTTCAACGCCCATTATCACCGTCAGGGGGCTCGGCAAAACCGTTCGCCTCGGCCAGGAAAGTCTCACCATCCTTGAAGGGATCGATCTGCAAGTCAATACCGGCGAGACGCTGGCCCTGGTCGGCGCCTCCGGATCCGGCAAGTCCACCCTGCTCGGCCTGTTGGCCGGACTCGACCTGCCGAGCAGCGGCGAGATAGAGATCCTGGGCCAGTCCCTGACCCGGCTGGACGAGGAGGGGAGGGCCAGATTGCGCGCCGAGCAGGTGGGGTTCGTGTTCCAGTCCTTCCTGCTCTTGCCCACCCTGAGCGCCCTGGAGAACGTCATGCTGCCGGCCGAGCTGCGCGGCGAGACCGACTGTGAGCCCAGGGCCCGCGAGCTGCTCACCCAGGTCGGGCTGGCCGAGCGACTGCACCATCTGCCGCCGCGCCTCTCCGGGGGGGAACAGCAGCGGGTCGCCATAGCCCGGGCCTTTATGACCCGCCCCAGCCTGCTGCTGGCAGACGAGCCGACCGGCAACCTCGACAGCAAGACGGGGGAGACGGTGATCGAACTGCTGTTCCGTCTCAACCGTGAGCACAACACCACCCTAGTGGTGGTGACCCACGATCATGAGCTGGCCCAGCGCTGCCAGCGGCAGCTGGTGATGGCGGCAGGACGGCTGGAGGCAGATGTGCCAGCATCCGAAGCCACCTTGGCTCCACGTGTCAGGGAGCTGTCATGAGCCAGTGGAGAAAGAACCGCCCGGGACGGTCAGGGCTTGTGCTGGCGCCGGCGATGGGGAGCAAGTCATGAGTCAATGGAGGAAACGGGAATTCAAGCCGCTTCGCCGGGAAGGGTTCAGCGGTGAGCTGCTGTTCTGGCTTGTGCAGGCGCCGGGCATGGGGAGCAAGTCATGAGTCAATGGAGACTGGGTTTCAAGCTGCTGCGCCGGGAAGGGTTCAGCGGCGAGCTGCGCTGGTTCGTGCTGGCGCTGGCCCTGAGCGTGGCCTGCGTGCTGAGCGTGGCCCTGGTAGCTGACCGGCTGGATGCGGGGCTCAAGGCCTCGGGCCGTGACTTTATCGGGGCGGATCGGGTGTTGCGTTCCGCAACCCCGGCGCCCGAGGCCTGGCTCGCCCAGGCGACGCAGGAGGGGCTCCTCGTCCAGACCACGGTCAGCTTCAACAGCATGCTGTTTCACGGCGACGGCCTGCAACTGGCGTCCATTCGCGCCGTGCCGAGCGATTTCCCCTTCTATGGCAAACTGGAGCTGATGCCCCAGCGCGCCCCTGCGCCTGGCGAGATCTGGCTCTCCGCCCGGGTGATGCAGTTGCTCGGCGCCAAACTCGGGGACGAGCTGGAGGTCGGCAACACCAGATTGAAGGTGGCGGGGGAGCTGGGCCAGGAGCCGGATCAGGGCTTCAGCCCCTTCCAGATGGCGCCAAGGGCGCTGATCCACAGCGCCGATATCGAGGCGACCGGCGCCCTCTTGCCGGGCAGCCGCCAGCAGTGGCGTTATCTCATCAAGGGGCCCCGGGAGGGGATCGCCCGCTATGAGCGCTGGCTGAAGTCCAAGCTGACGGCTGGGCAGAAGCTGATCAAGCCCGACGATCAGGGCTCCCAGGTCGGCAAATCCCTGGCCAATGCCGAGCGCTTCTTCCGCCTGGCGTCGCTGGCAGGCGTGCTGCTGGGGGCCCTGGCCATGGGCATAGCGGTGCGCCACTTTGCCGAGCGCCAGACCAACATGGTGGCGCTGCTCAAGACGCTGGGGGCGTCACGGCGTACCCTCTGGCAACTGATGGGGACCCTCCTCGCCTCCCTGACCCTGATAGGTGCCCTGATCGGCCTGGTGGCGGGGAGTGCCATGCAGTGGCTGACGCTGCAACTGCTGGGGGATCTGCTGCCAGCTGATCTGCCACCGCCCTCCTGGCGTCCCTTTGCCCTGGGTCTGGCGGTCGCCTGCTTCATCACCCTGCTGCTGGCCTTCATCCCCTTCCTGCGCCTGCTCAAGGTGCCGCCGCTGCGGGTGCTGCGCCGGGAGCTGGAGGCGGGCATTCCCCCCTGGCTGACGGTGCCCGTGGGCCTGCTCGGTCTGTTCGCTCTGGTCTGGGGCTTTACCGCCGATGCCAGGCTGGCACTCGGTCTCATCGGGGGCATGGGGTTGCTGATGGTGTTGCTGGCGCTGCTGGCCTCCGGGCTGCTGCGACTCGGTGGTCGGCTCAAGGGGCCCCACGCCCTGCGCCTCGCCATCAGCCACCTCTCCCGCGAGCGCGGCAGCGGTCTGTTCCAGCTGGCGGGTTTTGCCCTGGCGCTCATGCTGTGCGGGCTGCTGTGGGCGGCGCGGGTCGATCTGCTGGATGATTTTTCCGCCCGTCTGCCCGCGGATGCCCCCAACCGCTTCCTGGTCAATGTGGCCGACGGGGAGCGCGACGGCATACTGGCGGACCTGCACAAGGCCGGTGCCACCACCTCGGACTTCTACCCCATGGTGCGCGGGCGCCTGACCCGGATCGCCGGTCAGGCGGTGGGTGAGGATGCGGCCCGGGAGGGGGTGAACCGCGAGCTCAACTTCACCACCACGGCGACCCTGCCCCCCGACAACCAGGTCACCTCGGGGCAGTGGCTCGGCGGCAAGGGGGAGGTCTCCGTCGACGAGGTGCTGGCGGGCCAGCTCGGCATCGCCCTGGGGGATGCCCTCAGCTTCACCATAGAGGGGCGCAGCTTCGAGGCCAGGGTGACCAGCCTGAGGTCCATCAAGTGGGATAACATGAGACCTAACTTCTACATGATCTTCTCGCCGGACGTGCTGGCCCCCTTCTCCCAGACCTGGCTTGGCAGCTATCGCCTGCCGCCTGAGGGACGCAGTGCCGAGGTGGAGCTTATCCGTCGTCACCCCACGGTGAGTCTCATCGATGTGGAGGATCTGATTGGGCGGCTGACTGTGGTTTCGGATCAGGTGAGCCGGGCACTGGGGCTGATGCTGGGGCTGGTGACTGTGGCCGCCCTGCTGGTGCTGCTGACCCAGACCCAGGCCAGCATGGCCGCCCGGCGTCGGGAGCTGCTCTTGATGCGCACCCTGGGGGCGGGCAGCAAACTGCTGGAGAAGATGCTGCGCTGGGAGCTGGTGGCCAGTGGCGCCCTGGCGGGGCTGTGCGCCGCCATGGTGGTGGAGCTCTGCTCCTTTGGCCTGCAGTGGTGGTGGTTCGATGGCCAGTGGCAGTTCCACTGGGCCATCTGGGCCGGCTTGCCCTTGCTGGGGGCCCTGCTGGTGACCCTGGCCGGTCAGGGCATGCGCCGCCAGCTGCTGGCGGGCACCCTGAGCGACCGGCTAAGAGGCCTGGGGCAGGGGCTGCTGTAGGTTCGATTAGCCACGAAGTGGCGTAATCGGACTAACGGGGATGCTGATGCTTGGTTGCCAGCTACGCGAGCGTTCGATGACTAATCGACCCAGCACCCTTCTCTCAAAAAGCGCCCGGCCTTGGCCGGGCGCTTTTTTATGGATCTCAGCGCGGGGGCTGCAGCAGGTTGCCGAGGGCCTCGGGGAGCGCCGGATAGGTGAAGTGGAACCCCGCCTCCTGCAAGCGTGCGGGAAGGATGTGCTGGCCGGTGAGCAGCAGATCGGCCGCCTCCCCCATCAGCAGTCGAAGCAGCTGGGCCGGCACCATGCAGAAATGGGGGCGATGCAGTGTCCTGGCCAGGGTCTGGCTGAACAGACGATTGCTGACCGGCTGCGGGGCCGTGCCATTGAAGATCCCCTCGCACTCGTCGTGCTCGAGGAGAAACAGCATGGCCCGCACCAGATCCTGCACGTGGATCCAGCTCATCATCTGGGTGCCCGGGCCCATGGGGCCGCCGAGCCCCAGCCGATAGGGGGGCAGCATCCTGGGCAGAGCGCCCCCATCGGCGCCGAGCACCAGGCCGATGCGCACCACGCAGACCCGGGTCTGGGGGCTGCGGGCCTGCAGGGCCAGCTGCTCCCACCGCTGGCAGAGGCGGTGAGTGAACTCGTCGTGGGGATGGTGGCAGCGCTCGTCCAGTGGCTCATCCCCCTGGCGGCCATACCAGCCGATGGCGGAGGCGTTCAGCAGCAATCTGGGGGGCGTGCTGGAGAGCTTGACCAGATCCACCAATTGTTCGGTCAGCAGCCAGCGGCTGTTGCACAGCAACTGCTTGCGGGATTCGCTCCAGCGGCCATTGGCGATGGGCTCCCCGGCCAGGTTGATGACGATGTCCACATCGTTGAGGTGGTCCAGCCGGTCCAGGTTGTCCAGCAGAGTGACGTCATGGCCAAGCAGCTCATAGGCCCGGCTGCCCTGGCGGGTCAGCACCACCACCTCGTGTTGCACCTTGAGGTGTGCCACCAGGCGGCGGCCGATAAAGCCCGTTCCCCCCGTGATCAGTATCTTCATGTCCTGCCTCCCAGATGGCTGTTGGCTCTACTCTAGAGGCTGGGCACTGGATGGACAAGCTCCTGTTTTTATGAGCATTATAAATTCATGATGGCGCCGCCTCGCACGCCTTGCGCCAGGGGGCTGGCGCTGGCGCAAGGCATGGGATCTGGATGGGGAGTGGGGCTTGCCTCCCAGAGTGGGCGCCATTCGGGTTTTGCCCGAGCGCATTATCATTGCTTGCCAAGCGGGCTGTGGCGGGTAAACTTGTCCGCTTTTTCGCCGTTACCATGAGGACGGTTATGCCATTTCGTCGTTTAAAGGTGCGTCAATTCTATGTCCGGCTGGTCTGTGCCCTGCTGGCGGGTCTGCTGCCCATGGTGCTGGGGCTCGCCGTCATCACCTGGCAGACCGCCACCGGGGTGCGGCAGGATGCGGTGGAGCGGCTGCAACACGCCAGGCTGATGTTTGACCGCACCCTGGACAACGCCCAGCAGGCGGCATCGGCCCTTGCCGGCAGTTTGAACAAGCCCTGCCTCGAGGTGGTTCAGGGGCTGCGGGATCAGGTGGCGACAGTGCCGGATGTGCGCAGCGTCAACCTGGCCGAGGGCACGACCATCTACTGCACCTCCCTCTATGGCCCGGTCAGCGGGGAGATCCAGCTGAACGACTACGTGGGTGGCAAGCTGGATCTGATGAAGGGCAACCCCGTCACCCCGAATCGCCCCCTCATCGTCTACCGGGAGGAGATCGGCGCCTTCAGCGTGCTGGTGGGGGTCGATGGTTACTACCTGCTCAACATCCTGGACATGCTGAGCCGCAACTCCCCCCTCGGGCTGGTGGTGGGTCAGAAGATGCTGCAGCGGGACAGCCAGCTCACCGATCGCCTCATCCCGCCGGACAGCCAGGGCTATCTGGAGGAGGCTTCCGGCAAGTATCCGTTCAAGGTGGTGACCCGAGTATCGGTCGATGAATACAGGGCCCACATCTGGGACTACTCCAAGGTCGGCATCATCGTCTATCCCCTGCTGAGCGTGCTGTTCGGGGTGGGGATCTTCTGGCTGACGGGGCGCTCGACCTCCCCGACCCAGGAGCTGAAGCGGGCGCTGGATCAGCAGGAGTTCATCCCCTATCTGCAACCCGTGGTGACGGGGGAGGATGCACACTGGAGCGGCTGCGAGGTGCTGATGCGCTGGCAGCATCCCCGGCAGGGCATGATCTCGCCGGATCGCTTCATTCCGCTGGCGGAAGACAGCGGCCTCATAGTCCCCATGACCCGGCTGCTGATGGCCCAGGTGCGGGAGGCCTTTGCCCCCCTGGCGGACCAGCTGCCGAAGGGGTTCCACTTCGGTTTCAACATCAGCGCCAGCCACTGCAAGGATCTGAGCCTGGTGGACGATTGTCGGGACTTTATCGGCGCCTTCCGGGGGAACCCCATCAAGCTGGTGCTGGAGTTGACCGAACGGGAGCTGATAGTGGCGGACGAGACGACGGATCGGCTGTTTGCCGAGCTGCATCAGCTCGGGGTCTTCATCGCCATCGACGACTTCGGCACAGGCCACTCCAGCCTGACCTATCTGCAGGCCTTCCAGGTGGACTTCCTCAAGATCGACAAGAGCTTCGTTGGCATGATTGGCTCGGATGCGCTCTCCAGCCACATAGTCGAGAACGTCATCGATCTGGCGACCCGGCTCGGTCTGCTGCTGGTGGCGGAAGGGGTGGAGAACCAGGTGCAGGCCGATTATCTGAAGGAGCGCCAGGTGAGCTTCCTGCAGGGCTACTTCTATGGCAGGCCCATGCCGATGACGGCCTTTGCCAGCCTGCTGCCCACCCAGACGTCGCCATCAGCCTGAGGGCGCCGCGCCAAGGCGCTCGGCTCCAATGGCTTGCCGCCCGCTCACAGGGGCTGACGGCGAGGCATAAAAAAACCAGCGACCTGGGTCGCTGGTTTTTTTTCATCCCCGGAGGGCTCAGAGCATGCGGGACAGGGCGCGGCAGAGGCGCTTGATGCCCTCTTCCGTGGTGGCCTCATCCACACAGGAGAAGCTCAGGCGCAGGGTGTTCTGGATCTCGGGGCGCACATAGAAGGGGGCGCCGGGCACGAAGGCGACCTTCTCCTTTATCGCCTCGTCGAACAGGGCCATGGCACTGATGCTGGGCGGCAGAGTCAGCCAGAGGAACATGCCCCCCTCGGGGCGGGTGTAGCTGACGCCGGGCGGGCAGTGACGGCTCAGGGCGGCCTCCATGGCGGCCCGCTGGCGGCCATAGACCTCCTTGATCTTCTCCAGATGAGCGTCGAGCGAGTGATCGGTCAGGAAGCGGTGCAGCACCTGCTGGCTGAAGGCGTTGCTGTGCAGATCCGTGGCCTGCTTGGCGATGGTGACCTTCTTGCGCAGCCAGTCCGGCACCAGCATCCAGCCCAGACGGAAGGCGGGCACCACAGTCTTGGAGAAGGAGCCGAGCAGCACTGTATTGTTCGGCGCCAGCTTGGCGATGGGGGGCAGGTGTTCACCCTCGAAGCGCAGCTCGCCATAGGGGTCGTCTTCCACCATCAGCAGATCGTGGCGCACCAGCCGCTCGGCCAGCGCTTCGCGATTGGCACGGCTATAGGAGACCCCGCTCGGGTTCTGGAAATTCGGCACGCCGTACAGCAGCCTGGCGCTGGAGCCCTGCTCCAGCAGCGCATCCAGCGCGGCCAGATCCAGTCCCTCTTCCCCCAGGGTGATGGGCTTGAAATTCGGTTGATAGACGGAGAACGCCTGGATAGCACCCAGGTAGCCCGGCTCTTCGATGATGAGATCCTGCCCTTCGTTCACCAGCACCTTGCCCAGCAGATCCAGCGCCTGCTGGGAGCCGCTGGTGATGAGGATGTTGTCCGGGTTGACCTCCATGCCGTGGCGGCTCTGGTAGCGATCGGCGATGTACTGGCGCAGCGGGGCGAACCCTTCGGTGGTGGCATATTGCAGCGCCGCGGCGCCCTGCTCGCGCAGCACATCCTGGCAGGCTTGCTCTATGGCCTTGACCGGGAACAGGTGGGGATTGGGCAGGCCACCGGCGAAGGAGATGATCTCCGGATTGGCGGCGACTTTCAGGATTTCACGGATAAAGGAAGGCTCGACCTTCTCGAAGCGCTGGGCAAAAAACGGCTGCATAGGGTTCTCTCTGACTAGGTGGCGGTCGCTCCATTCAACCGCCAGGTTATCCGTTTGTATCAGATTTCAGAAATGAGGCAATGGCTGTCACAAAAATCCATAAAAAAGGGCAGGTTTGGCACCTGCCCGAATTTTATCGTCTCTACCCTGGCCGGGGGCGCAAAAACCCCTGTCAGACGTTCATCTGCCCTGAGCCTGGAGCCCGGGTTCTGTCAGCCTGAAGACGCAGATCATCGGCTTGGTGCTCAGAGCCCGGGTTCTTTCAGGAAACTGATCATCAGATCCGTGTTGGCACCGAGTTGCTGCTGGACCCGGCCCGGGAACAGTTCGGCCATCTTGTCGAGGCGGTCGTGCTCTGTGTGCCAGATCTTGCCCCACTGGGTCTCGCTGTCCCGATCGCAGGCGCTCTTGCTGGCATCGTCGTAGCAGTCCCACAGCGCCGGGTTGGTGCTCTGGGAGTAGCCGTCATAGCCATCTTCCCCGTTGATGGTGAAGTTGGTGGCTTCCACGTAGGCGATGGGCACCCCCAGGCAGGCAAAAGGCGCATGATCCGACCAACTGCCGGTCTCCCCTTCCGGGTAGCCGCCGTAGCTGGGGTGAATGGCGAACGGGGTGGCGCTCTGCTTGGAGATGGCCAGCAGGCGGTCGCGCACCTTGGGATCGAAGCTGTAGCGGCTCGGCTCGGCGCAGTTGTACTCGGCCACGTCCGAATGGGCGGAGTGGACATAGACGATGTCGCCCCCGGCTATGGTGTCGTAGTTCACCATGGCCAGCAGCTTGGCGACGGCGTCGGCATCCAGGCTGGCGGCATAGGCCTTGGAGCCGTTGAGGCCGTTCTCCTCAGCCCCGAAGAAGGCGAAGCGCACCGTGTAGGGCAGGGTTTGATCCTTGAGCGCCTCGGCGACCGCCAGCAGGGCCGCGACACCGGCGCCGTTGTCGGTGGCACCTTCGGAGCCCTTCTTCTCGCCTGTGCTGTCGTAGTGGGCGCCGATGAGGATCACCTTGTCACTCTGGCCCTTGAGCTCGGCGACCAGGTTCTGGGAGTGCTTCTCGGTGCCGCTTCGGGTGTAGGTGAAGGGCTGGTTCTGCACCTCGTAGCCCCAGCCGGTCAGATGGTCCTGGATCCAGGCGGCGGCGCGGGTCTCGGCCTCGGTGCCCGTGGGTCTGGCACCTATTCCCTCGGCACTGGAGCTCAACTGCACCAGGTATTCATAGGCCTGGGTGGCAGGGGCGGGGGGCTGGGAGTCATTGTCCGAGGGGTTGCACCCGGCCAGCAGGGCCGAGATGGCGAGGGTCAAAAGGGCTTTTTTCATACTGCAATCCTTTGTTGTGTATGGTTTTATTTTTCCGCGTCAGGATGCACCTGACGCCTCGCAGATTCTGTGAAGGGGGTGGCATTTGTCAACCGCAGTGGCGGAATTGGTCAGTCAGGGGGGATTTGTTTTGCGAAACACTTGCGCCTTGGGCCTATCTTGGGATAATTCGCTCCCCTGTTTTTGCCGATTGATGAAATAACGAACCACCCAGGTCGGCCTAAACCCGGATTGACCCCGGTTCTGTTACCCGGATTGATGAAATAACGAGACAATTATGCCTGTGACCCAAGATGTATTTAACGAAGACGGCAAGTTCATGCGCAAGATCCGCAGCTTCGTCCGTCGCGAAGGCCGCCTGACCAAAGGGCAGGAGAAGGCCCTGGAAGAGCTCTGGCCGGTCATGGGCATAGATTTCGCACCACAGCCCCTCGACATGGTGGCGCTGTTTGGCCGCGAAGCCCCGGTGGTGCTGGAGATCGGCTTCGGCATGGGCGCCTCCCTGGTGGAGATGGCCAGGAATGCCCCCGAGAAGAACTTCATCGGCATAGAGGTGCACTCCCCTGGCGTGGGTGCCTGCCTCGGCACCGCCCAGGAGGCGGGCGTCACCAACCTGCGCGTCATCTGCCACGATGCGGTGGAAGTGCTGGAGCACATGATCCCGAACGGCTCGCTCTCCTGCCTGCAGCTCTTCTTCCCGGATCCCTGGCACAAGAGCCGTCACCACAAGCGCCGCATAGTGCAGCCGGCCTTCGCCCAGGACATCCGCCAGAAGCTCGCCATAGGTGGCGTCTTCCACATGGCTACCGACTGGGAAAACTATGCCGAGCACATGCTGGAAGTGATGAGCGCCGCCGAGGGGTACGAGAACACCTCCGCCACCGGCAACTGGGTGCCCCGTCCCGACTGGCGTCCGCTGACCAAATTCGAACAACGTGGCCATCGTCTGGGCCACGGTGTCTGGGATCTGATTTTCAAGCGTGTCAGCTGAGCTGGCACGTCAACTCGCGTATCAACTAACTTGAGGAGCTATCATGGCCAATCGTAGCCGCCGTCTGCGTAAGAAACTGCGCGTCGATGAATTCCAGGAAATGGGTTTCGACATCAGTTTCAACTTCCCGGTCGGCACTGCCGAAGAGACCATCGATGCGGTAGTCGATGCGATGATCGATGAGGTTGTTGAACCCCGTAAGCTGGCCTTCGCCGGTTCAGGCCACCTGGCCTGGGAAGGGATGATCTGCACCCAGCAACTGGGCAAGTGCACCGAAGAGGACCGCGCCGTCGTCAAATCCTGGCTGGAAGGCAAGGGGATGGAGGCCGTGGTGGTCACCGAGCTGTTCGATCTCTGGTACGGCGAGCCGGCCTGATATCTGACTGCCTCTCGGGCAGATAGAAAATCCCGCCGCCGGCGGGATTTTTGTCGGTGAGCCTGGCCTCACCTCGTCTCACGTCATGGAATCGTCGATGGTGTTGTCATCCGAATTACTGGCCAGCATCCTGGAAGAGGTGCGCCCGCTGCTCGGGCAGGGCAAGGTGGCCGATTACATTCCCGCGCTGGCGCAGGTGCCGGCGGACAGACTCGGGATCGCTGTCTGCACCGTGGAGGGGGAGCTGTTCACCGCAGGTGACGCCTTCGAGCCCTTCTCCATCCAGAGCATCTCCAAGGCCCTGAGCCTGACGCTGGCGCTCACCCTCTATCAGGAGGAGGAGATCTGGGCCCGGGTGGGCAAGGAGCCCTCCGGTCAGCCGTTCAACTCCCTGGTGCAGCTCGAGTTCGAGCACGGCATTCCCCGCAACCCCTTCATCAATGCCGGCGCCCTGGTGGTGAGCGATCTGCTGGAGACCCGGCTCACCGCCCCGCGCCAACGCACCCTGGAGCTGGTGCGACGCCTCTCTGGCAATCCGGCCATCATGGCGGACCAGGTGGTGGCTCGCTCCGAATATCAGCACGCCGCCCGCAACGCCGCCATCGCCTACCTGATGAAGGCCTACGGCAACTTCGAGAACGAGGTGGACAAGGTGCTGCAGAGCTACTTCAATGCCTGCGCCATCCGCATGAGCTGCGTCGATCTGGCCCGGGCATTCATCTACCTGGCCAACCGCGGCGCGCCGCTCGGCGAAAATACACAGCTGCTGCCTGCCCGTACCACCAAGCAGGTCAACGCCCTGCTCGCCACCTGCGGCCTCTATGACGAGGCTGGCGACTTCGCCTACCGGGTCGGCATGCCGGGCAAGTCCGGGGTGGGGGGTGGCATAATGGCGCTGATCCCCGGCGAACTGACGGTCTGCGTCTGGTCCCCCGAACTCAACAAGGCGGGCAACTCCCTGGCGGGCACGGCGGCGCTGGAGCTGCTGGCCGAGCGCCTCGGCCGCTCCATTTTTTAACTTTGTTCACTATGTATCGAGACAACATCATGAAACGAATGACTGGACTGTGGCGAAGCGGCCTGGCTGCCTTGCTGCTCTGGTGTGCCTGGCCCGCCCTGGCCGCCGAACTGCCCCCTCTTTCCCTGGCCGATGCCAAGGCCAAGCAGGCCGTGATCCTGGATACCCGCCCCAGCTACTTCTATCAGGGCTGGCCCATGGCGGGCGAGAAGCAGGGGGGCCACGTGGCTGGCGCCGAGAACCTCTCCGCCGAGTGGAAATACAGTGACGAAGAGTGGCCCAAGGCGCTCGCGAGCAAAGGGCTGAAGGCCGATCTGCCGGTCGCCCTCTACGGCGCCCCGCGGGAAGTGGCCGAGGTGGCCCGCCTGCTGCGCCAGCAGGGCATCAAGCAACTGTTCGAGCTGCAGGGCTGGCAGAGTGCGCCGCGCGAGCACCTGACCCGCTGGCAGCAACTGGTCTACCCGCTCTGGCTCGCCGATCTGCAGGCAGGCAAGCCGGTGGCCGCCGCTCCCAAGGGGGACTGGAAGGTCTTCGAAGTCGACTGGGGTGCCCCCAAGGCTTATCTGCTGAGCCACATCCCGGGGGCCGGTTACATCGACACCAACCGCCTGGAAGAGGAGCCGCTGTGGAACAAGGTGTCTGACGAAGCCCTCAAGCAGTTGCTGCTGGAGAACGGCATCCGCCACGACACCACCGTCATCCTCTACGGTCGCAACACCATGGCGGCGGCCCGTGCCGCTCACCTGATGATGTACGCCGGGGTGGAAGACGTGCGCCTGCTGGACGGCGGCCTGGATGCCTGGTTCGTGCAGCACCTGCGCACCGAGACCGGCCTGGCCAACAAGTTTGAGCCGGTGAAGGAGTTTGGCGTGGCCATTCCGGCCCACCCCGAGTATTACACCACGCTAAGTCAGGCGAAAGAGTTGCTCAAACAGCCCGATAGCGCCCTGGTCAGCGTGCGCACCTGGGATGAGTTTGTCGGCAACACCTCCGGCTACAGCTACATCAAGCCCAAGGGCGACATCCCAGGGGCCAAGTGGGGTCACGGCGGCGTGGATGCCAACAGCATGAGCGACTTCCACAACCCGGACGGCACAATGAAACCGGCCCGCGAGATCCTCGCCATGTGGGACCAGTGGGACATAGAGCCCACCCAGCAGGCCGCCTTCTACTGCGGCACCGGCTGGCGCGCCTCCGAGGCCTTCTTCTACGCCTGGCTGATGGACTGGAAGCGGATCAGCGTCTACGACGGCGGCTGGTACGAGTGGAGCTCAGACCCCAAGAACCCCACAGTCACAGGTGAGCGCAAGCCGCAGGGCTGATAACGCCAATGCGTTGCCCACTCAAAGGCCGGACCCATGTCCGGCCTTTTTTCATCTGGGTATCCTGGCGCATCCCGCTGTTAACTCGCTGATTCAGCTCGCTGTTCTCATATTTTGGTGACACTCATTCGGGTGAGGGCGCTTGAGCTAGGCTTCAAGAAACATCCTCGTCCTGAGGATGCAGGAGGGAGAAGAGGCGGGCGATGAAACGACTGATGATGGTCCTGATGTGCATGCTGGGGCTGGTGGCGTGCAGCTCTCAATACATCATGAGCACCCGGGACGGGAAGATGATTACCACCGACAGCAAGCCCAAGCTGGATGAAGACACGGGCATGTACCGCTACTACGACGAAGAGGGGCGGGAGATGTTGATCAACAAGGATGACATCACCCAGATCATGGAGCGCTGAGACGCACGACGAGAAGGGCTGCCCGCGGGCAGCCCTTCTGACGTCGGCGAGGCAGCAGAGATCTCAGCCCGTCAGTTCTCCCACCTGGCGGTTCACCTGACCGGCAAACAGCTGGTGGAAGCGGGAACCCGGATTGGCCAGCAGGCTGACCGGGGATCCCTGCTCCACCACAGTGCCAGCCTCCATCACCACCACCTTGTCTACCGACAAGAGCGGTTCCAGATGGTGGGCTATCACCAGATAGCTGGCCTCTGGCCGGTAGCGATAGAGCAGCTCCGCCATCTTGCGCATGCCACCGTGGCTGAGATCCGAGGTGGCTTCGTCCAGCACTATGAGGGGGCGGCGCGACAGCAGGATGCGGGCGATCACCAGCAGTTGGGTCTCGCCGGCGGAGAGCTGCAGCCTGTCGAGATCCTCGTCCAGCCGGCCGGCGCAGCGCTCGGCCAGACCCACCCGGGCCAGCGCCTGCTCCAGCGCGGCGTCGTTCTGCTCGCTCAGGGGGGCGAGATTGGCACGCAGGGTGCCGAAGAAGGTGAGGGGGATCTGGGAGACGGTGTCGTAGAGATCCCGCACCGCCTCCGGCGCCAGGGCAGAGAGCGGCTGATCGCCGTAGTAAATCTCTCCCTGGGAGGCCGGATACATGGCCTGCAGCACCCCGAGCAGGGAGCTCTTGCCCGCCCCTGTGCGGCCACAGACGCCCACCTTCTCGCCGGGGGCCAGCTCGAAGTTGACCCTGTGCAGGGCCCACTGGCTGGCGCCCGGATAGCGCAGCCCCAGGTTGTCGAAGCGCACCGCCGGATGGGGAGTGGCGAGGGCCTCTCCCTCCTGGCGCTCGCTCTCTATCTCGCTGTATTCGCGTACCCGCTCCACCGCGTTCATCACCTGTTCCACTTCGGCGAAGGTACGGATCAGGGAGTTGAGCATGGCCGATGCGGTGAAGGCGTAGGTGATGGCCACGGCCCCCAGCAGCGGGCTGTTGCCAAAGGCCACCATCAGCGCCACTGCTCCCACCAGGGCGGCGGAGAGCAGGGTCTGGTGCATGCCAAGCCAGCGGTTGATGGAGGTGGTGGTGTACCAGCTACGCAGGTTGTTGTCATAGTGATGCAGCACCTGATCCAGGGCGAAGCGCTCGGCCCCGGCCAGACGCAGGGCGGGGGCGCCGCGAATGGTCTCGCTGATGCTGATATAAAGTGGGGAGCGCAGCACCGAGGACTGGCGCCGCAGCTTGAGCTGCACCGCCCGGTAGCGTCGTTGCAGCACGTAGAGCGCCCAGCCCACCAGGGGGGCGATGAGCAGCAGCAGGGGAATGTTGATGCCGATGACCACCACCTGCAGCAGCACAGAGACCAGCATGCCGAACAGTCCCATCAGCATGGACAGCAGCACCTCCTGGGCTTCTCCAAGATCCCGATCGAAACGGTTGAGGATGCGCCCCTGGGGCACCTTGTCGAAGAAAGCCATGGGGGCGCGGCTGATGCGGCCCAGCATGCCGTCGAACAGAGTCCAGGCCAGCTTGAGGCCGAGTTTGTAGTTGATGACCCGCACCACCATGATGCAGACGAGGGAGCCCGCCCCCAGCAGCACATAGATGCCGAGCAGGGTGCTCACATCGCTCACCTCGGCCTTGCCGCCGAGCCAGAGATCCGAGGCGATGCGCAGCCCCTCCTGACCCAGCGTGAGCAGCAGGGCGATCAGGATGGCGCCGGGGGCGGCCAGGCGCTGCCACATGAAGCCAAACAGTCCCCAGTCCACCTTGCCCTCCACCACTTTTTCTTCGCTGAACAGCTCCGCCTCCTGGGGCGCCACCAGAGGGGTGGGCTGCGGGTGCTGGATGAGATCCGCCAGCTGGTGGGCGCCTAGCTCCACCAGGCGGCCCTGCTCGATGCGGATCACCCGATCGCAGTGGGCCAGCACGTCCGGATCATGGCTCACCAGCAGCCGGGTCGGCCCCGGCTTGAAGGCGAGCCCCTGCTCCAGCACCTGGGCCGAGACCATGGGATCCAGCGCCGACAAGGGGTTGTCCAGCAGCAGGATGTCGGCCTCTGCATAGAGGGCGCGGGCCAGGGCGACCCGCTGCTGCTGGCCGCCGGAGAGGCGGGTGCCGAGCTCCCCCACCAGCGTCTGATCCCCGTGGCTCAGCAGCCCCAGATCCGTGGTGAGGGCGCAGGCACCGAGCACCCACTGGTAGCGATCCTCGTGCCAGGGCTGGCCGAACAGTATGTTGTTGCGGATGCTGTCGTTCATCAGCCAGGGTTTATGGCCGAGGTGCGCCACCCGGCCGTTGCGACGGATAACCCCCTCAAAGCCGTTGTCAAAACCGGCGACCAGGTGCAGCAGGCAGCTCTTGCCCGCCCCGGTCGCCCCTGTGATCCCCACCAGCTCCCCCGGTTGTATGCTGAGGCTGACCTCTTGCAGTACAGGTTTTTGCTGGTGCAGGGCGGTGACCTCTTCCAGCACCAGGCTGCCGACGGGCAGGCTGGAGTCGCCGAGATCCCGATGCTGCTCCGGGCCATTCAAGAACTCGCACAGCCGGTTGAAGCCGGTATTGAAGTTGATCAGGGTGCGGATGAGGTAGGGCAGCCGCATCATGGGGATCCGCAGCACGGCGAACAGGGCTATGGTGGTGAACACCTGGGGCAGGGTCAGGCTCTGGCCCGAGGCCAGATAGGTGGTGAAGGTGGCGAGCGTCACCAGCAGCGGGGTGCTCATCATCAGGAAGCTGTTGATGGCATCGAGCTTGAGCACCCGGCCGAGCACCCCCAGCTCCTGCTGGCGCTTGGCGTTGGCCGCCCGGGTGAAGAAGGCGCCGAGGCCGTTCTGGCGCACCAGTCGCAGCTTCTTGATGTATTCCGCCAGTATGCCGTTGCGCTCGTCTTGCTGGCGCTTGAGCTGCTGCTCCTGCTGGTTCATGCGGCGCACCACCCGGGTGGAGAGCAGCAGCAGCAGGGTGAGCACCGCAAAGCCCACCAGGCCGGCGCTGCCCACCTGCCATACCAGCAGGGCTATGGTGCCCGCCAGCTGCAGCGCCATGGTGAGCGGCATGGCGGGGTCGGCCAGGATCCAGGTGATGTCCCACACGTCCCGGTTGATGAGGTTCTGTACCCGGCCACCGGCCCTGTCATCGAAGCTCTTGCCGCCCAGCTTCATCACCTTGGCAAGCAGGGATTCGGCCAGCAGGCGGCGAATGGGCACGTGCATCTTGAGCGCCAGTTGCAGGGAGTGCTCCGCCAGCATGCCGGCGGCGAGCACAGAGGCAAACAGGGCAAAGGCCAGCAGCAGCTTGTGGCCTGTGCTGGCCCCGGCGCCGAGCTGGGTCATGCTGTGGTTGAGCAGCCAGGGGCTGGCCAGGGTGGCCAGCATGCCGATCAGCTGCAACAGGGTGAGCAGGCCGATGCGGCGGCGGTAGTGACGCCAGATAAAGGCCATGATGGGCCAGGGGCGCACCGGCGCAGCGGCGGTGAGCGCGAGGAAGGCGTCGGCCCGCTCGTCGCGCCTGTCTTCCGGCAGCAGGGGGTAGAGATCGTCGAGACCGACCTGGGGCTCGGTCAGCCCCTTGCGTTGCAGCGGGCCCGTCCAGTGATAGAAGAGGCGGCTCAGCCAGCCGGCCGAGATTTCCGGATGATCCAAAGGGTGTCCTTGTTGTTTTGTGTTGCTTCCGACAGGGCGGGGCGGCTCATGGGCCGCCCTCGATATTCTTTTTATGGCGAGCTCGTCGCCCGCGGGGGATCAGCAGCCCCGGTTCAAGCGGATGAGTCTGTCCAGGATCTGCTCGCCGTCGACTCTCAGGCCGTTGTGCTCGTACTCGTTGGTGATCCAGGCGCGGCTGCTGCCAAGGCCCTTGAGGGTATCGCGGCTGTAGTCGAACTCCACGTACATGTCCTCGGCATAGACGGCGCAGGCCACAGGCACCCGGTTTCGGGCCAGTTGCGCCTGGTCGTAGAGGGGGCCCCAATCGGCCTTCTTGGCCAGCAGGTGGGCGGCCTCCTTGAGCGGCATCAGCTCGCGGAACTGCTCGAACATCCAGGGGAAGATCATCTCGCCGGTGAAGGCGAAATCCTTGCCGGGCGCCCAGGCCAGGGCCGGGAACTCGGTTCTGACCCGCTCGGCCGCCCAGTTGCTGGCAGCTCCTTCGCAATAGATGGCCTCATGCAAAATGGCGAACACCGGATTGGTGTTGAACGGTTGCATGGCCTGCACCTTGTAGAGGAAGGCGGGGTTGAGCTTCTCGCCGATGAAGGCATCCTCCAGCAGGTAGTAGAGCTCCTCGAAGGCGCCGCTGGCGCCGAGATCCAGCCCCTGCTGCTGCAACTGCTCCACCGTCAGGCGCTGGCCGTTGGGCAGGCGCACATCGTGGCGGTGCAGGTGATTGGCCAGCCGGTTGGCGATGGCCTGGGCATGGGGGAAGCGGGCGAAGAAGACGCGGTTCTTGTCCGCCACCCTCTGGTAGGTGGCGCGGTAGACCTCGTCCGCCGTGCGGCCGATGGGGGCCACGCCGCCGGTGAGGTAGACCTCGTGCAGGCTGTCCGGGAACAGGGAGAGATAGGTGAGGCTGCAAAAGCCGCCGAAGCTCTGGCCAAGCAGGCTCCAGGGTCGGTCCGGGCTCAGGGTATCGCGAACGTATTCGGCGTCCCGCACTATGCTGTCGGCGCGAAAATGACTGAGGTAGTCGGCCTGCTCCTCCGGGGTGAGCCCTGCCAGCGCCTCGGCGCTGATGGGGGTGGAGTGGCCTGTGCCGCGCTGATCGAGCAGCAGCACCCGAAATTCCTGCAGGGCCCGCTTTATCCAGCCGCCGCTCGCGGTCGGGCGCGGCGCGCCAAAGCCCGGCCCCCCCTGCAGATAGAGCAGCCAGGGCAGCTCATCGTCCAGCCTGTCCTGGCGACAGAGAGTGCGGCCAAACAGGGTGATGCTCTCCTCGTCATCCGGTTTCTGGTGGTCGAGGGGCACGGTGAAGAAGTGTGGCTCGCAATGGATGCCATCCAGCACATAGTGCAAGGGGCTGCTCATCTGGGGTCTCCCTGGGATCGGAAATCGTCGGCCTCATCATAGCCCCGGCTCGCAGACGGGTCACGCCGGTTTTCCCGATAATGAGCGGACCCATGACGAGGCCCTCTCCCAAGTGCCCGGCCGCTTTATTGTTGCGGACCGATTGACCTGGAACTGAACCGGGATCAAGATGAGCGGCCTGCCGAGGAGGGCAGGGGAGCTGGACACAACAGGATGAGGTGGGCTCGATGAAGCCGCGATGGATAAGGTTCAGAAAGAGAAGAAAAGAGACGGATCCTGAGGGCGTGCTGCAGGCGGGGTTGCTGGTATTCAGCGCCACCTGCGGGGCGACCCTGTTGCTGGCGGCCTGCAACGGCGGCTGACAGCCATGAAAGGCCCATCCGGCAGGGTGGGCCTTTTCATTTGCGCCCCTTTCCCGGCAGGGCTGGACCAGCCTGGAGCCCTTGTCTGGTGCGGGTTTGCGGTAGTCTGATACCTGCTGCTATGGTCAATTTACGACGGGATCCACAGAGGGAGGCGATCATGAATAGTCGTGAAAGAGTACTGTCTCATTTGGCCACAGATCACCGGGTTGCAGGATTGACCGCTGGCGAGGCACTGGCCGGTATCAGCCATTCGATGAGTTCGCTTCTGCTGCAACAAGATCAGCATTTCTTCCGCTGCCATGCCGATGACCCTTGCCACGAGGTCGCCCGGGCATGTTCTGCCGGACATGTCTGGCACGGCGACGAGAATCGCTATTAGGGAATGAGGTTTCGGGAAGGGGAGATGCAGAAAGGCCCGCTCAGATGAGCGGGCCTTTCGAATTTGGCTCCTCCTGCTGGACTTGAACCAGCGACATACGGATTAACAGTCCGCCGTTCTACCGACTGAACTAAGGAGGAATTATTGGTGCCCAGAGACGGAATCGAACCGCCGACACGGGGATTTTCAATCCCCTGCTCTACCGACTGAGCTATCTGGGCAACGGCGCGCATTAAACCCTTTCTCGACTGGGGTGTCAACCTTGCAGCCCCAGTTTCTGGCATGTTTTTGCATAGGGTGAACCAAGTGGCGAGATACTGTGCAAGGAGCCCCTGACTCAACACCCGGATCCGGTTGTCGGTAGGTGCTGCTATCGAGGATTTTTCCCTTTATAGAATTACCTTTTCGCTCTCTCACGCATTCGGTTCCTCCAACAAGTCAGCCCATTTTCTGTCAAAAAACGGATGAACTAACCTGCATGTTTTTTGTGCGCTGAAAAGTTACCAGAAATTGACCAGACAGGGTTTGGTGCGTCGATACCGAAGGACCTCCGGTCGCTCAACTTCCGTATCTGCGTTTGAAGAAGAGTGATAACCCCCTACAGCAAGAGCTGTAGGGGAAGTAAATACTTGTGCTCAATGTGGTGTTTTAGCTCATAAAGTGAGCAGGGTGTCGGGGGGGCGGAAAAAAATAAAAATATTTTTCCGCCACAAAATCGGACTCTATTGAGTTTCTTCTTTCTGATTCTTTAGAGGGGGGCAAAAACTGATTTCTACTCTCCGGCTATAGGGGGATTTTGTAAAGCACAAAACATACCATGTGCAGGGTAGTCTGTTTTTATAAGGCATTATCGGATGGTTACGCTCTGGAGCTGGTCTTCCCTTTCGGTTTTTCTTCGTCCAACATTCTTGTCATGAGTCACCACGGTGGGGGCTCTAGATGATAGGAGGTGCGATGCCCGAACAGGCTGTAGCTCCAACTGTAGATAGTGCCAAGTTGGAGGAGTGCAGTTCAAAGCAGCGTGAAAGTAAAGATAAATACGAGCGTTCCCTTACGTGGATTACTTATGCCACTGGTCGCAAGGTTGGTTGTCTTAGTTTCACCAAAAATAAAGTCCGTTATCGGTTAAAAATTGCGAGCACGGACGAATTCAGCGTTAAAGAGATACGTGAACAAGCAAGAAAGCTAAAAGCGGAGTTTGTACTTGATCCAGTAGGATTCAATCAAACCTATCTTTCGAGCTTGTCAGTAGAACAGTTTATACATGATAAATACCTGCCCTCAGTACGAGCAACTCATCGGTCACATAAAACCATCGAGTCTCGCGTAAAGCCCATCGTGGCAGCTTTAGGGCGCAAGCCATTAAACAGAGTAACCCGTTTCGACATCGAGGATTTTCTTACAGAATCAAATAAAACGTGCTCTGTCGCCACGCGGAACCGCTACTTGGCACAGGTAAAGGCCATCATGTCCTTCGCTGTAGAACGTGGCATTCTCAAGTCCTCGCCAGCAGCAGGGATTCCGGCAAAGCATGAAGCTGTTTTGCCACCCAAGGGGTTGCCTGATGAGGTGGTGAATAAGGTGGTCCATCGTTTGATGAAAGACATCGACGATGAAAAAGCTAGGCTTCTGCTGTTCCTGTTTGCAACAGGGTGCCGGCTGGGTGAGGCCCGAGCGCTACAGCTTCAAGATTGTAATCTCAATCGAAAGCTTGCGTATTTGCCCACCAGTAAGTCTGGTCGAGAAAGGCTCATACCACTTAATCATTTCGCGCTGGAGTTGATTCAACTCCAATTCCAGCGCCATGGCACAACCGGTCTGCTCTTTAGAGGCCAGGGTGGTGTCTCTCAGATTTCCGAACCTCGGCGGTATTGGTACCGGGTCTGCAATGATTGCGGACTCTCAGGAGTACGCATGCATGACGCCCGTCATACCGTCGCTACCTCGCTGTTAAACCAAGGTTGCTCGCTGGATGTGCTTCAAAAAGTGCTGGGCCATAGCTCGCCAAAAATGACTGAGCGATATGCCCGCCTCCACGATACCACGCTGGTTAAGGCCGTCAACGAATTACACACCCTGTGGGACCTCCCACGCATCACCTGTTAACAATTTTTTGGAGAATGGGGGAGGAGACTCCCCCATAGATAATTATGCGTAGACCCAGATCTAGTAGTGATAACCCCCCGAGGCGTTTTGACCGTCGTCCAGGGACTCAAGCATCTATTGATAGGATGGCAAGTCAGGGTGTACCGCCGACAGACTCGGTACCGGACTCGGATCAGGAGGCATCAGCGCCAGAATCGCACCCTGCAGTCGCTCCTGACTCGCTGCCGTTACTGGTGGAGAAAACGAACCTTGATGCACACCATGGTGATGCTCATCGAGCGAATATTGCCCCCGATGCTGTGAGCCCAATGTCCGAACAGCACGAATGTTGTCAGCCATACCCCGACAGTGAGACTCAATATGAGCTTTTCGTTCGTCGTGAACTTCTTATGCTGGATCAGTGTTCAGCAGAATACAGGTTGTACAACGAGGGGCGTTGCTCGATTACCCCTGATGGGACTGTGTGTGACCTAGATGGCGTGGTGCTTTCCAGGTCTGAGCCGGAGATGAAAAAACCGGTTCATTCGATAGCTATTCCTGATGGGTTTGCGATGTCCCCGTGGGGGAAATTGGCTAGCGATCATGGCAAGCCAAAAACGATACTCGGTAAGCCATTGCTGCCGGTATCGATACTCCAAGCTGACAGTACAGACATCAGTGGTGTTCGTTTCATGTATCTGGATGAGCGGAAGCAATGCCAGCGCATCGACCTATTATTCGATAGGGTGATTCAGGACTACAAAACAGTGAGGGCTGCGCTATACCGCGCGGGGATTGAATGCCTAGGTGTACGGGAGGAGGGGCTGCTGTCATACATGTCCGCCAGCATCAGTATCCAAAATATCAGCGTGGTCCATCAGCATCTGCAAGCGGGGTTTGTTAGCGAACATCTCTGCTATGTCTGGGTAGGTCGGTCAATTTACAAAACGGGCTATAGTGGTCCTCAGCACGAGCTGCTGTCCGCGCCTGGTGAGCATGACGCTATCCACTCGAAAGGAACGCTGCAGGATTGGCAAAAGAACATTGCGTTGTCTGTCAAAGAGTCACCAACCATGCTCGTTGCAATCATGGCAAATCTATCCAATGTATTCATGAAGTTATCAAATACAGGGACCATGATTTTTCACTTCAATGGTGCAAGCTCTTGTGGCAAAACGACGCTTTTACAAGTGGGGCAGAGTGTGTCAGGCGTGGCATCTGACCCAAGTGCGGGCCCCGCAACGGCGATTGTGAAGTGGGACGGAACAGCTGCTGGGTTCAAAGGCATGTTTCAACAACGAACTGGCATTGGCATTTGTTTGGATGAACTGGGCTCATTGTCTAGTAACGATCCGCTTCAGTTTGCCTATTCGGTGACGGGTGGACAGTCGAGAGTACTTGGCAATTTGAAGGGCACAGGTAATAGGAGCCCATTGGCATCGAATGTTTGTGCTCCCTCTTCGGGGGAGGAATCCTTCAAGGAACTGCTAGAGCGGAGCAAGGCGGGCACTAAAGGGGGGATATTCGTCAGACTGCTGGATATTGAGATGATGGCGGAGGATGTCGCGCTGGCGGGTGAGAGCCTTGAGCTGACTCGTTGCCGGGTGAATGGCCTTAAAGCTGCAACCTCTCAGTACTACGGTACGGCGATGCCTGCATATATTCAGGCGCTGTTGAATATGCCAGACATCGATACCCCTGCTGATTTAGCGGTTATCTTTGCTGCTAAGCGTGAGGAGTGCCAAGAGTGGCTGATGAGTCGCTCGGGATTAGAAAACCCTCCGCCTCTTGCTGCTCGTGGTGCTGGTTGCTTCGCAAACGTCATGGCAGCGGGGCGATTGGCCGTTGAGCTAGGTATTCTGCCGTTTGATGTGGCGTATGCAGATAATGCAGTTTTGGTATGCTTCCGACGGTGGCTCATGTCGATGGACGGCATCATGGATGATGTCACCAGAGAGGCTTATCGGTTATTGGATACGCTCTCCGAGCAACGAAGAAAGATCCACATCGGCAAGCCATCCATGGAAGTGCGGGAGCTATTAGGATTCACGGAAGACGGAAAGCTTTATGTCGAAATGACCCAGCTTCAGAAACTGTTGACAAGCAAGCCGAAGCTGGTCATGAAGTGGCTTCGTGAAAACGGGTACATAGTGCACTATGCTGACGGACGATATGTCAAAGAGATCGTAATAGACAGCCTTCCTGGCAATTATTACGTATTCTCGGTGAACAAGGTATTTCAATTTAGAAGCCCGCTATTTGATGAACGGACTGAGAGCCTCGTCCAACCTTGCAGTACTGGTTCATCAACGGCCCCTGGCTCCCCCGCTCCGAGTTTCACCCGCCGCGCGACGAGCGAGACGGGGTGCGTGATGGTTGAGTCCTCACCAGACATGCCAGAGATATCGGTGGAAGTCGAAAAATTCTAAAAAATGAAAGGGGGCCAGTGCGAACTGGCCCCTTTGCTTTTATGGGATCCGGTGGCAAAAGCAGGCAGCAAGGGGAGGAACGCTTTAGCAGGCCGAGAAGGCCAGGATGATCTTGTTGCGGAGGTTTGGAGGGCGGCGCAGCCAAAACGGCTCATTGGGTCGCTAAACCGCGATACAGGTGCCTCGCCATGCGGAGATTACCCCGGTATTGCTCACTGGTGTGATCTCAGCCTGTGCTGTCGAACGGTCCCCCAAAAAAAAGAGGCCAGTAGAACTGGCCGCTTTGTCGTTACGAGCGTTTCGTGGCAGATATCGCTCACAGGAGTCAACTAATGACCAACTAACATGTACGCGTTGACGTTATCGATACACTTCATATCCGGCAGGAACGCGGTCTTCATTATCGACTTCCTCTCGGGATTCACCGATCACCCGGTTCACCCGATCCCAGAACGTCTGACCATCGGTTTCGGTCAGGCCGTATTCCTGCTTCACCTCGCGCTTTGCGGTGGACTCTTTCATCTGGATCATTTTACTCATGCATCACTCCTTGGATTGCTACTGCTTGATGGTTGACGACAATGCAGAACAGCGGCGACAGGTGGTGTCGCGGCATGTCAGGCGCTGTCGCCAGATGTATAAA